>CAYYKK010000090.1:0-23918 GCA_964467935.1 uncultured Polyangiaceae bacterium | reverse complement strand
GTGCTCGCCATTTGGCGCGGGGCGCGGAGCCGCGAGGAGCGCTACGCGGCCATGGAGGTCTGCGGGCACCGAGGCGCGCGCGCGTTCCAGTCGATGGACGCCGTGCCCATGTACGAGGAGATGATCGTGACCGGAGCGTGGTGGGACTACGTCGACGAGATCGCGGGGCACCGGCTCGGCGCGATCCTCGAGCGAGAGGGGGCGCCGATGAAGCGGCTCATGCTCGCGTGGAGCCGTGACGACGACCTGTGGAAGCGGAGGAGCGCGATCCTCTGCCAGCTCCGTTTCCGGGAGCGCACGGACCTCGCGCTCCTCGAGCGCGTCATCGCGCCGAGCCTCTCGTCGAAGGAGTTCTTTCTACGGAAGGCCATCGGGTGGGCGCTCCGATCGCTCGCGTGGACGAGGCCCGACGACGTGCGGCGCTACGTGCGGGAGCACGCGACCGAGCTCTCGCCGCTCTCGAAGCGCGAGGCGCTGAAGAACATCGGCTGAGCGCGCCCCCGTCGAGCGAGGTCGGCGTTTGCGATTGCCCGGTGGCGAGACTACGCTCCGGCGCGCTGAGAGAGGAAAGCATGGCGAACATCCACACCGACAACACCTTGAGCATCGGCCGCACTCCCCTGGTGCGCATCAACCGCATCACGCGCGGATTGCCGGGCACCGTGCTCGCGAAGATCGAGGGGCGGAACCCCGCCTATTCGGTGAAGTGCCGCATCGGTGCCGCCATGGTGTGGGACGCCGAAGAGCGAGGGCTCCTCAAGCCCGGCGGGGGCATCATCGAGGCGACGAGCGGCAACACGGGCATCGCCCTCGCGTTCGCCGCGGCCGCACGCGGCTACCGTTGCGTGCTCACCATGCCCGAGACGATGAGCGTCGAGCGGCGCAAGGTGCTCGTCGCCTTCGGGGCGGAGCTCGTCCTCACCCCCGGCAAGCTCGGGATGAAGGGCGCGATCCTCCGCGCGGAGGAGCTCGCGGCGAAGGATCCGGCGCTCCACTTGATGAAGCAGTTCGAGAACCCCGCGAACCCCGCGATCCACGAGCGCACGACTGGGCCCGAGATCTGGGACGACACCGACGGCGCGATCGACGTGTTCGTCGGCGGCGTCGGCACCGGCGGGACCATCACCGGCGTCTCGCGCTTCATCAAGAAGACGAAGGGCAAGGCCATCCAATCGATCGCCGTCGAGCCCGCGGACTCGCCCGTCATCACCCAGACGCGAGAGGGGCGGGAGATCGCGCCGGGACCGCACAAGATCCAGGGGCTCGGCGCCGGGTTCATCCCGAAGAACCTCGATCTTTCGCTCGTCGACGGGGTGGAGCAGGTCTCGAACGACGAGGCGATCCAGATGGCGCGCCGGCTCGCGCGGGAGGAGGGCATCCTCTGCGGCGTGTCGTGCGGCGCGGCGATGGTGGCCGCCCATCGCGTGGCGAGCCGCCCGGAGTCGGCCGGCAAGACGATCGTGACGGTCCTGCCCGACGCCGGGGAGCGCTACCTCACCGGCGCGCTCTTCGAGGGCATGTTCGACGCGGTCGAGAAGGCGACGGCGTGACGGTCCGCGCGGGCGCCGGGGCGGGGGATCTCTCGACCTTGGTCGAGGCCGTCGTCGCGAGCTATCGCTCCGACACGCGCGGGCAGCACATCGGGCGCGCGTTCCTGCCGTCGAAGACCGAGATCGTCTCGATCCTCGAGATGTTCATCGAGCTGGTGTTCCCCGGCTATTTCGGCCAGCTGGGGATCACCGACGAGGACGTGTCGTTCCACGTCGGGCAGCTCCTGAGCAAGCTGAGGGATCTCCTCGCGCACCAGGTCGAGCAGTGCCTCTGCCACGCCGCGGAGAACGGGCTCGTGCTCGATCCCTGTCGGAACGAGGCGCTCCGCATCACGAGGGAGATGCTCTCGCGCATCACGAAGCTCCGCTCGCTGGTGATCGACGACGTCCAGGCGGCGCTCGATGGGGACCCGGCGGCGAAGAACCTGCACGAGATCATCTTGTCGTACCCGGGCCTGCTCGCGGTCACCGTCTATCGCATCGCGCACGAGCTGCACACGCTCGGCGTGCCGCTCTTGCCTCGCATCATGACCGAGTGGGCCCACTCGCGGACCGGCGCGGACATCCATCCGGGCGCGACGATCGGGCGGAGCTTCTTCATCGACCACGCGACGGGCGTGGTCGTCGGGGAGACGACGCACATCGGCGATCACGTCAAGCTCTACCAAGGCGTGACGCTCGGCGCGCTCAGCCACCCACGCGACGAGGAGGGGAAGGTCATCCGCAACACCAAGCGGCACCCGACGGTGGAGGACCACGTCACGATCTACGCGAACGCGACCGTGCTCGGCGGGCTGACGGTGCTCGGCGCAGGCAGCATCATCGGCGGCTCGGTGTTCATCACGCGGTCCGTCCCGCCTCGAGCGCGCGTCGCGCTCAAGCCCCCCGAGCTCACGGTGCGCACCGGCACGCCGCCCGAGGGCGCGCGTGGCGAGCTGAAGATGGAGACGGATCTCGGGATCGACTTCGAGATCTGACGACGCCTGGCGCGGCTTGACCCGCGTGGCCGCGAGCGATCATGCTGCGCACGTGGCCGCGCCCGAGGAGCTCGAGGACGTCCGCCTCGCGACGACGCGGGTCTTCGTGCGGAGGCGCAGGCTCGTCGCAGGGCTCCGTTGGCTCGGAGGTCTCTCGCTCGCGGCGTGGGTCACGGCGTTCGTCCTCGACTTCGTCCTCCACCGCGGCGACGGCGTCTTGCCCTTCGTGATCTCGCTCGCGCTCGGCCTCGCGGGCGTCGTCACGCTCGGGATCGTCGCGCGGACCGATCCGCGCGGGCGCGTCGTGCGTCACGTACGCGTCGAGGGCACGCGCGCCGTCCCCCGGATCTCGGGGCCCGCGGCTCGCCACGCGGAGGCGGCGCTCCGCCTCGATGACGCGGTGTCGGGCTGGAGATCGGGCGAGACCTCCATCGCCCTCCTCGACGCGCAGGGAGCCCTCCACGAGCTCGACGTCGGGAGCGCCGACGTCGCGGAACGCCTCCTCGCGCGTCTCGGACTCTCCCTCGAAGACCGTGTGCTCACCGTCCCGCTCGCGCCCGAGGGGGGCGCGCGACCTGGCGCGCAGGTGCTCGGCCTCGGGCTCCTGGTCTTCCTCTTCGTCGGCGTCATGATGGCGGGCGCGAAGGACATCGCCCTCGGGCTCGACTTCGCCAAGGCGGTCGCGATGTCGTTTTCGGTCGGGGTCTCGATCGCCACGACGATCGGCGTGAAGCGCGGGCTCGACCAGCTCGAGCACGGCGAGGTGCGCGTGGGCACGGACGGGGTCTCGATTCGGCGTGCGCGCGTGCTCCGCTTCGTTCCGATCGGCGAGATCACCGACGTGAGCGTCGATGGACGCACGGTGGTCTTCACGCGCGGGACGGGACCTGGATTGCGTGACGAGCGCATCGTGATCGCGGTGGCCGAGACGGGCGAGGCGGACGAGGCGCGGGCGAGGGCGGTCGCGGACGCGACGAAGGAGGCGATGGAGCTCCGTCGGCGACGGAGCTCGACCCTCGGAGCCTCGCTCGAACGCGGCGCGCTCGGGGTCGGCGCGTGGAGGACGGAGCTCACGCGCGTCGCTCGCGCCGGAGGCGACTACCGCTCGGCGCGTCTCGGGCCCGCCGAGCTCGGCGCGGTGGTGCTCGATCCGTCGGCGCCGCCCGATCGCCGCGTCGGCGCGGCGCTCGCGCTCGCCGCGACCTCGCCCGAGGACGCGCGCTCGCGCGTTCGGATCGCCGTGAACGCGCTCGCCGACGACGCGCTGCGGGCGTCGCTCGTGGCCGCCGCGGAGGGCGAGATCGACGAGGCTCACCTCGACGAGTCGATGCGGCGACGCGCGAAGCTCCAGCGCTGACCGTCAGGCGTCGGGCCGGACGCAGCGCGCGAGCTCGGCGAGGACCTTCTCCGTCGCCGCGAGCCCGCCGGAGATGCCTTCGGTCTCGTCGATGCGCCGCGTGATGCGCATGTCGGGCGTGAGCTTCCACGGCGAGCGCTTCCCCAGCGCGAGCGCCGCCATCTTCTCCGGATCGAGGGGCGTGTCCTCTCGCAGGTGCAAGGTGACGCTCCGGGCGCTCGCGTCGCAGCCGAGCACGCGGAGCTTCCTCAGCTCCACCTTGAGCCGCATCAGGTGGATGAATCGTCGCGCCGCCTCCGGAGGGGCGCCGAAGCGGTCCTCCATCTCGCTCGCCAGATCCGACACCTCGTCCACGCTGCTCGCGCACGCGAGGCGCTTGTAGAGCGAGAGGCGGACGCCGACGTCTTCGACGTAGTCGTCCGGGACGAGGGCGTCCTCGTCGATCGAGAGATCGGGGTCGACCTCGTGCACGACCACCTCGCCGCGCAGCTCGGAGACGGCCTCCTCGAGCATTTGGCAGAACAGCTCGAAGCCGACCGAGGCGACCGTCCCGCTCTGCTCGGCGCCGAGCAGGTTGCCCGCGCCGCGCAGCTCGAGATCCAGCGAGGCGACGTGGAAGCCCGCGCCGAGCTCGGTGTGGCGCTCGAGCGCCTCGATCCGCGCGCGCGCCTCGTCCGTGAGCGAGCTCTGCGGCGGCACGACCAAGTAGCAGTACGCGCGCTCGCGCGAGCGACCGACGCGGCCCCTCAGCTGGTAGAGCTGCGCCAGACCGAACATGTCGGCACGATCGATGATCATCGTGTTGGCGCGCGGGATGTCGAGGCCGCTCTCGATGATGGCCGTCGCGCACAGGATGTCGTAGCGGCCGTCGACGAAGTCGATCATCGCCTTTTCGAGGGCGACCGGGCTCATCTGCCCGTGCGCGACGCAGATCCTCGCGGACGGAACGAGCTCCTGGAGGCGCGCCGCCTTCTCGTAGAGGCCGTCGACGCGGTTGTAGACGTAGAAGATCTGGCCGCCGCGATCGATCTCGCGGCGCACCGCCTCCGAGAGCACGCCCTCGTCGTACTTCGTCACGATCGTGCGGATCGCGCGACGGTCCACGGGCGGCGTCGTGATGACCGACATGTCGCGGAGCCCCGTCACCGCCATCTGCAGCGTGCGCGGGATCGGCGTGGCGCTCAGCGTGAGCACGTCGACCTGGGTCCGCATCTGCTTGATGCGCTCCTTGTGCGCGACGCCGAAGCGCTGCTCTTCGTCGACGACGAGGAGGCCGAGCTTCTTGAAGTGCACGTCCTTCGACAGGAGGCGGTGCGTGCCGACGACCACGTCGACCGTGCCCGCCTTGAGGCCGCGCAGGACCTCGTCCTGCTCGGTCTTCGTCGAGAACCGCGAGAGCGAGCGGACCGTCAGCGGGTAGTCGCGCATGCGGCTCGCGAAGCTCATCGTGTGCTGCTCGGCGAGGACGGTGGTCGGGCACAGCACCGCGACTTGCCTCCCTTCGTTCGCCACGCGGAAGGCGGCGCGGATGGCGACCTCCGTCTTGCCGAAGCCGACGTCGCCACAGACGAGCCGGTCCATCGGCGCGGGCAGCTCGAGATCGCGCTCGACGTCGGCGATCGCTGCGCTCTGATCGGGCGTCTCCTCGAATGGGAACGTGGCCTCGAATGCCCTGAGATCGTCGGTCGCTCCGGAGAGCGGCGGTCGCGTGGCGCCGCGACGCTCTGCGTAGAGGCGCAGGAGCTCGTCCGCCATTTGCCGGACCTGCTTCTCGGTCCGCGCCTTCGTCTTGGCGAACGTCGCGCCGCCGAGGCGGTCGAGCTTCGGGACCGCGTCGCCGCCGGAGAACTTCTGGATCTGGTTGAGGCGGTAGACCGGTAGATAGAGCTTGTCTCCCCCCGCGTACTCGACCGAGATGAGGTCGATCCGCGCGCCCCCGACGTCCCGGTGGGAGAGGCCGAGATAGCGGCCGACGCCGTGCTCCACGTGGACCACGAAATCCCCGACCGCGAGGCTCTTCAGATCTTCGACGAAGGCCTTGGCCTTGGACGACTTCGACGCGCCCTGCGCTCGCTGCGCGCGCCGCGCCGAGCGTGCGCCGAAGATGTCCTCTTCGGTGACGAGCGCGAGGCCCTCGCCGGGGGCGACGAGGCCGTGCGCGAGCTCGGACGCGACGAGGGTGACCACGTCCTTCTTCGCTCGACGCAGATCCGAGCGCGGATCGAGCATCGCCTCGGGCAGGGCGCCCTCGGCGATCTCCACGCGGAGACCTTTGTGCTGGAGCAGCGTCGCGATGCGCTCGACCTGCGTGTGCGCGCGCGCCGCGATGACGACGGTGAGGCCCTGCTCCTGGAAGTGCCGCAGCCTCTCGATCAAGGGCTCGAGCGCCGAGGACTTCCCCTTGTCCTGACGCGCGGCCGCGACGGCGCGCCGCAAGTCCGATTGGTCGAACGTGAAGAGCGTCGGCGTGTCCTCGGGCGCGCTCTCGAAGCGATCGAACGCGTCGACGGCGGCGGCCTCGCCCGCGGTGGCCGCGCGGTGGAGCGCGAGGTGCGGGCGTCGGGCGATCGCGGCCGTGGCCTCGCGCTCGGAGACGAAGAACGCGTCCAGCGGGAAGTGGGGCTCTCTCTCCTTGCGCGCGAGATCGGCGACCGCTCGACCGACGTCGTCGCGCAGCGCGCTCGTGAGAGCCGGCGGATCTTCGAGGAGGACCGGCATGTGCCCTGGCAGGTACGTCTCGAGGGGCTCGAGATCGACGAACGCCGGAAGGAAGCCGTCCGCGCCGAAGAACGCGCGCCCCGACGCGACCTCGAGCGCCACGCTCCGCGCCTTCGACGAGGGCAGATCGACCGCGTCCGACACGTGCTGCACGCGCTCTCTCGCGCGCGCCATCGTCTCGGAGGTGAGGGGGTTGTCGCGCGCGAGGCACGCGGTGACCTCCCCGCGGATTTCGAGCGTGCGCTGGTCCTCCGGCTCGAAGGTCTTGATGGAGAGCACGAGATCGCCGTAGAGCTCGATGCGGACGGGGCGCTCTTCGTCGGTGGGCCACACGTCGAGCAGCCCGCCGCGGACCGCGAAGGCGCCGGGGTCCTCCACGAGCGGCGCGCGCACGTAGCCTGCGCTCGACAGGTCGCGCACGAGCGCCTCGCGGTCGATCTCCTCGCCCTCGCGGATCGTTCGCATGTGCGCGCGCACGGTGGCGCGCGGGACGACCTTGCGCGCGAGCGCGGTGACCGGCACCACGAGCGCGGCGAAGGGCAGGGCGCGCTCGAGGTGGGCCAGCGTCGCGAGCCGGAGCTGGGCGGCGCGTCGATCGGGGTTCACGTCCGCGTAAGGGCTGACGTCGCTCGGGAGGTAGGTGAGCACGCGCGGGGCGCCCCGCCCGAGGAAGAAGGCGATGTCGCGCGCCGTCGTGACCGCGGCGTCGAGGTCCGCGACGACGACGAGCGGCGGCTCCCCGTTCTTGGCCAGGCGCGCAGCGACGAGGGCGGTCGCCGACGCGAACACGCCGGCGACGTGGGCGGCCTGCGCAGGGCGAGGCCCATCGGTGAGCGGTCGCACGACGTCGGCGACCGTGACGGCCCTCCGGTCGCTCGGCAGCTCGTAGCTCGGGAGCACCGGCCGGGGGACCGCCGGCGCTCGGAGCTCCCCGAGCGCGTCGCCGAGCGTTCCGAGGGCGTTGCGTGGCTCGGTCATCGAGAGCGCGCTCTAGCGTTGCGACCCTCGCCGCGCAAACCCGTTCGCCATCGCGCGGGCGCGCGTCGTCCGCGCTCGAGCTCGCCGACGCGGCGACTCAGCTCGGCGGGCCCTGAGGCCGTCGAGCGCCGAAGATGCCGTCCCAGTTGTCGCGATACGCGTCCGTCGTCACGCGCGCGGGTCCCTTGTGGGCGAGCGAAGGAGCGCTCTCGGCGGTCGGCGCGCTCCGCCGCTTGGGCGCCGACGCGAGCACCTCCGCGTCGAAGACGCGCGGGTGGTCCGGTCGAGGCGTGAGCTTGAGCACGTCGCCGTGGATCGGCTTACCCTCCTCGACGGGCCTCAGCTCGCCGACCTCGACCTGGTCCTCGCCGCCCTCCTCCGAGCGCACGCGCACGACGGACACGCCTCGCTCGGTCGGGCCCTTCACGAGCACGACGTCGCGCGGTCGATCGTCGGGCGCGCTCGCGTCGTCGGGCGGTGGGCGCTCGTCGCTCATCGGCGAAAGATACCAGAGCGACCGCCGCGACGCCGCTGCGACCACGCGGGATCCGGCTTCTTTCGGGGCTCGTTCGCGCAGATCACAAACTTGGCCAGCCCCCTCGATCCTGCGTAGGGCACAGAGCACGAGCGCCAGCTGGGGCCGAAGGCAGCGCGGCCGATTGCTCGTGACTTGAGCCAGGAGACTTCGATGAGCGGTCGTTCGAGAGAGGCAGCAAGAGAGGGTCAAGGAGCGGAGCGCCGCGGGGCCGCGGGGCACCGCGTCCACTTCGAGGCGCTCGTCGCGGTCGGCGGTCTCGAGGGCGGGGCCGGCTTCGAAGCGGAGTCGGTCGACGTCTCGGCCGCGGGCATGCGCCTTCGCACCGCGTACCTCCCGACGGTCGGCGACAAGCTCGTCTGCCGCTTCGACGGCCTCGACGGCGAGGTCATCGTCGAGGGCGAGGTCATCTGGGCGACGGAGCAACAGAAGGGCGGCGAGTTCGCGGTCCGCTTCGTCGGCATCGACGACGAGACGAAGGAGATGCTGAAGCAGCTCTGCGTCCTCGAGGACGCGGAGGAGGCGCAGCAGAAGAACGAGCCGGAGTCGCTCGCGGGGACGCGCGTGAAGCTCCACATCGAGGGGCTCGGCTCGCCGATGAAGGCGCGCGTGAAGAGCGGCGACGAGCGCGAGCTCTCCGTCGGCTCGAGCCTCGAGTTCTTGAAGCTCGGCCGAACCGTCGAGCTGGAGGACGTCGATCGCCAGAAGCGCCGCGACGGCTACGTCGACGCCGTGAAGGTCGAGATCGATCCGTCGACCAGCGTCCCGCAGCTCGTCGTCTCGCTCCGCTTCGACGGCGTCGCGCCGCTCGCGGCGAAGGCGCCGGCGAAGACGGAGGGCATCGCCGACGTGCCGCCGAAGACGAAGCCGGGTCTCGGGCCGAAGAGCGAGGTGACCAAGGACGAGCCCACGCTCCGCGCGAGCTCCGAGGGCGCCGGCGACGAGAAGAAGTCGCTCGTCGAGGCGAATGATCCCGTCGAGGAAGCGCCGGGCACCGTCCGTGCGGCGACGATCGATCCGGACGCCGAGATCGACGAAGAGATCGACTTCGGCAAGTCGAAGCTGCGCATGGCCGGCGAGAAGGCCAAGCAGATGACGAACGTCGCGGTCGGCAAGATCGGTCCCGCGCTGACCGGCCTCGGCGCCGGCGCGAAGGGCGTCTGGTCGAAGGTCGGCGAGAGCCTCTCGAAGCGCAAGGAGCAACGTGAGGCGGAGCGCAAGGCCAAGGCCCCGCGACGCGTCACGGCGCCGCCGCCTTCGGGCGCGCTCAAGGCCTCCGGTCGCAAGGTCGTCCGCGAGGACGAGCCGAGCGACGAGCCGGAGAGCATCGACATCCCGAAGCAGAGCCGCAAGAAGGCGATGCTCGGCGCGGGGCTCGGCCTCGCGCTCGTCGTCGGCGTCTTCGGCGTCGTGAAGGCGACCACGGGCTCCTCCGACGCGAAGAAGCCCGTCGCGGCGCTCGAGGCCGCGCACACGAGCGAGCCCGCCGCGCCCGCGCTCCCGCCCATTCCGAACGCGCCTGCCACGGGCGACGTGCCGCTCTTCGGCGCGACGCCGCTCTCCACGACGGAGCAGGTCCCGCCGCCCCCGCCCGCCGCCTCCGGCAAGGCGAAGGCCGACGACTCGGACGGCGAGGGCGACGCGAAGGCCGAGACGCCGACGCAGCGCGAGTGGGGCACGGGCGACGTGTCGAACCCCAAGATGCTCAAGATCAAGATGGATGGACCGATCGCCGGCATCACCGGCGAGGAGACCGAGGGCGGCTTCACCGTCAAGGTGCCGGGGCGCAAGAGCGCGTCGTCGAGCTCGGGCCTCGCCCACAAGGACAAGCGTCTCTCGGCGGTCGACGTCGTCAACGGC
Source organism: uncultured Polyangiaceae bacterium (assembly GCA_964467935.1). GTDB lineage: Bacteria > Myxococcota_A > Polyangia > Polyangiales > Polyangiaceae > CAYYKK01. The sequence goes on along the minus strand of CAYYKK010000090.1, from coordinate 13,943 downwards.
GACGACGGCGCGGAGATCACGGTGAAGTTCAAGGGCGAGGTGCCCGGCTACCTCGCGAAGGTCAAGGGCGACAGGCTCGAGATCGCGATCAGCGGCGAGGCGAAGAAGGTCGCGTCGAAGAGCAGCAAGAAGAAGCCGGGCGGCAAGAAGAAGAGCCACTGAGCGATCCGATCGCTCCGGTCTCCGTCGGCGCGGTGGGCTCGTCCCGCCGCGCCGCTCGTCATTGGGGGGCGAGTGGACGGACGATGGCCCTCAGAAGGCGCGCTCCACGCTGTCGAAGAACGCCTCGATCTCGCTGCGGCTCGCTTCCGCGTCGGCGCGACCGAGCTCGATGAGGCACCGCGCGAACCCGCCGTCGAACAAGAGGTAGCTCGCGAGGTCGGCCTCGCTCGCCTCGCCCACGTCGAGCAGCGCGAGGACGCGGCGCAGGTTGCCGCCGCTCCGGAGGTGGCTCGAGCGCAGGTACCCCGCCGCCAATCGGCCGATGTCCTCGCTCGGTCGCACGACGAGGCGCTCGACGCGCCTCGTCGGTGCGTGCCCGAGAGCGATCGCCTGCGCGTTGATGGCATCGAGGAAGCCGGCGCCGTACGCGGCGGTCCCGTGATCGATGAGCGCGTTCACCTTCTCGAGGATCTCGAAGTCCGTCTGGACGTGGTCGAGGAGGAACGCGTTCAGGATCTTGCCGATGACGAAGGCGACGTTCGGCGGCTTCTCCTCGCCGCTGCGCGGGATCACGCGCACCTCGCGCGAGAGCCCGATCGCGAACACGTGGGACGCCCCGAGACCGAGCGCAGGTGCGATGGGCGTGTTCTGCCTCACGCCGCCGTCCATGAAGAGCTCCGATCCGATGCGGACCTGCGGGAAGAGGACCGGGATCGCGGCTGACGCGAGCGCGTGGTGAGGGCCGACGCGGGTCGTGCGGATGACGGTCCGGGGCGGCGCGTGGGCCGGCAGCGCCACGTCCGATCGCGTCTGCATGAAGAGGACGGTCTTGCCGGAGGAGACCTCGGTCGTCGAGACGCTCAGCGCCGAGAGGTGCCCGGCGCGGAGGCTCTTCGTGATGCTCCGCCACGGGATCTCGCGCTCGACGAGCCTCGTCATCGGCGACACGTCGAAGATGCCCACGCTCTGTGCGCCGCCGCCGAGCAAGAGTCGCGGGAGCGACGTCATCTGCCGGAGGCCGAAGCCGAGCACCTCACCGATGTCGATCTCCGTCCAGAGGTTGCCGAGCCGTCGAACCGCGAGCGCGGGATCGGCCGCGTGCGCCGCGAGGAAGCACGCGTTGATGGCGCCGACGCTCGTGCCGAGGATGAAGTCGAAGCGCAGCGGGTTCTTGCGCAGCCTCCCGATGTGGTCGAGGACGTAGGAGAGGACGCCGACCTCGTACGCGCCGCGCGCGCCGCCTCCCGAGAGGATGAGCGCGGTCCGGTTGTGGGGGAGGGGAAGCGGGATCGAGCGCGGGGGAATGTCGCTCGGGGTCGTCATCGTGGGCTCTGCCTCCAGTGGCTCATGCGTGTTCGTCGCCTCGGTCGTGTGGCGCCTCCGAGACCCCTCTCGCCTCCGTCCCTCCCGCCGGAGCGTCGTCGCCCGAGGACCCGTCGCCCCGCCTCGCGCCCTCCGACGCGGAGAGGATTTGATCCACCGGGGTCCTCGCGAAGAAGCACTTTCGGAGCTCGGGGTCGCGGATGAAGCCGGCGACCTTCTGCACGTGCGATCGCGCCCTCTCGTACGCGTCGCCCACGGAGAGCGGGGCGGCGCGGCGCAGGGCGTCGCACGCGAGCGCCCGGACCTCGACGCCGTACTCCGAGCCGCGGATGCTCTCGACCGCGCCGAGCGCGGTGCGGGCGAGGAGCGCGCCCGTGTGGTGCTCGCCCGCGTCGACCCGCGCGGCCGCCTCGATCGCCGTCGCGTAGATGTGGAAGCTGATGAGCGCCTGCGCTTCGGCGACCTGACGCGCCTCCGACGCGTAGCCGATCGCGCCTTGGACGTCGCCGCTCGTGCGCGCGAGGAGCGCGCGGACGATGCGCTCGTTGATCGAGTCGTAGACGCTGCCCGTGACGGCGACGAGCGCGCCCGCGTCGAGGCAGAGCGTGTGGGCCGCGTCCACGTCGCCCGCCTCGAGGAGGATCGCCGCGGTGCAAAGCAACGTGTCGGCCCGCGAGTCCTGATCGGCGAACCGCTCGTGCGCTTCGCGCGCCCTCCTGAGGTACGAGAGCGAGCGCGAGAGGTCGCCGAGCTTCGCGTAGGCCTGGCCCACGTTGCTGAGGGTCTTCGCGATCTGGAAGCGTCCCCCGATCGAGAGGTCGATGCGGATCGCCTCGAGGCAGAGCGCGATGGTGTCCTCGAACCGCTCGGAGACGAACATCGAGAACGCGAGCGAGGTCATCGCCCGCGCCTCGCTCCTCCTCGCGCCCACGAGGCGGAAGACCGCGATCGCCTCCGCGTACGCGCCGACCGCCTCGTCGATTCGGCCGACGTACCGGAGCAGGACCCCCTTCGCGCGCAGGACCTCCGCGCGAGCGCGGGGCTGCAGGCCGCCCCCTTCGCTGACCTCGAGCGCGCGATCGCAAGCCGAGATCGCCCCCTGCGTGTCGCCGAGGTCGCGGAGGATCTCGCTGAGGACCGTGAGCGACTCCACCTCGAGCTGCGCGTTCTTCGCGTACCGGGCGATCTCCGCGGCGCGCTGCGCGATCGGCAAGCCGCGCGCGAGCACGCCCTCGTCGAGCTCGAGGCGGGCCGTGCGCATCATCGCGATCGCGGCGAAGCGCGCCTGGCCGAGCTCCCGCGCGAGCTTGCGGATCGCGACGAGGTGGTAGCGGCGCTCGCGTCTCCTGCCGAGATAGCGGTAGATCGCCTCGAGCGACTCGTGCGCGACGAACCTGCGGGCGTCGCCGAGCGGCAGGAGCGAGAGGGCCCGCAGATAGTAGCGCTGCGCGAGCTGCGCCTGGTTCGCCGTCCGGGCGGCGCTCGCAGCTTCGAGGTAGAGCTCCGCGGCTTGGATGGGCGCCTCGCCGCGCGCGAGGTGGCGCGCGACGATCGCCGCGGCGAGCCCCTGGGCGAGCGGGGTGGTCGCGAGGTGCTCGCCGAGCAGGCGGTGCATTCGCACGCGGCTCTGTCCGTCGAGCGCGAGGTAGGCGACGTCACGCGCCAGCGGGTGTCGGAAGTCGACCACCCCGGCCTTGCGATCGCACAGCCCTCGCGCGCAGAGGCGCGTGATCGCCTCGTCGTCCGTGAGCCTCGTGAGCGCGAGGATGTCGGCCTCGATGAGCGGACCTCCCGCCACCGCGAGCCAGTCGACGACGTCGTGCTCCGCCGAGGGGAGCTCGCGGATGCGATCGCCGATGAGCTGCTCGAGCGTCGAGGGCAGCGCCTCGGCCTTGTCGCCGGAGGCCTGCTCGTTGCGTCGCAGCTCGTGCCGCCCGTCGGGGCGCTCGACGATCTCGAGCGTGCCGCGCTCGAGCAGGGCGTCGACCATCTCGAGGAGGAAGAACGGGTTGCCGCCGACGCGCGGGAGCAATTCGGCGCACACGGCCGCGACCCCTTCGCGAACGCCGAGGCGCGCCTCCACCAAGCGCACCTGCTCCTCCTCCCCGAGCCCGCGCAGCTCGATGCGGACGAGCCCCTCGATGAAGGGCTGCGCGCGCTCCTCGGGCCTGGTCACGAGGATGACGAGGATCGGAAGGCGCTCCTCGCGCCGGAGGAGATCCTGCAGGAGCTCGAGGCTGGCACGGTCGGCCCACTGCAAGCCGTCGATGACGACCACGAGGGGCTGCTCGAGCGCGAGGGCGCCGAGGAGGAACCGGGTCGCGATGAAGAGCAGATCTCGTCGGTAGTTGCCCTGATCTTCCTCGGCGTCCTCGACCTGCTTGCCCGTCGCGACCTCGGAGAGGCGCGAGATGAGGCGCTCCGACAGGCTGGATCGCGCGACGAGCTGACCGAGGATGCCCCGAAACACCGCGCCCGCTTCTTCGAGCGAGTGATCGATGCCGACCCCGGTCGACTCGCGGACGAGATCGCAGAGCGTCGCGAGCGGGATCTCGCTCTTGACCGGTGAGCACTCGATCGAGATCACGCGCGCGTCGCGCGGGATCTCGCTCAGGAACGTCGCGACGAGGGCCGTCTTGCCGATGCCGAGCTCCCCCACGACCGCGCGCGCGATCAACTTGCCGCGCCCGGCGGGCGGGCTGGTCGACAGCTTCGACGGCGGCGCCGAGAGAGAGAGCGGCCCGGACGAGACCGAGATGCGCCCTCCCGATCCCGGCGAGAGAGAGGCGGGCGAGAGCGAGACGGGCGGCACCGAGACGGGCGGCACCGAGACGGGCGGCACCGAGACGGGCGACAACGCGACGGGCGACGCCGGGACGGGCACGACCGCGTTCGCCGCTGCACCGGCGTGCGCCGCGTCGTCGCGGTCGCCGGTCCCGCCTTCCTGGCGATCGACGCTCGCGGTCGGTGCGTCGGGCGCGCGTCGATCCGAGATGGGCCCCGCGTTGCTCGTCCCACCTTCGCTTTTGGGTGCTTCGCTTTTGGGTGCTTCGCTCTTGGGTGCTTCGCTTTTGGGTGCTTCGCTCTTGGGTGCTTCGCTCTTGGGCCTCGCGGCGATCGCGGCCATCGCCGGTGCGACCGAGAGCGGTGGTGGCGCAGCGGAGGTGCTCTGCCCGGGCGACGACGTCGCGGCCACGGCCCGGTGGTACGCGGCGTGGAGGTCTGCTTTCTCGGCGTCTCGGCCGACGAGATCGTTCGGCGCGAGCGCCATCTCCGCGGCGCGCTCCTCGCGCGTCAGCGGCCGGATGAGCGCGTAGATGCGCATGTGGCGAGGGACGTCGCGCCCCTCGACCTGCCCCAGATCGAGCGTCGGTGCGTCGCCCCAACGGAAGTCCCGTCGTACCAGTCGATAGAGTCCGCCGGCCACCCACGTCTTGCCCCGTGGGGCCGCCGCGCCCACGCGCTCGGCGAGAAAGGGCGCCGGCTCCTCGAGCTTCTGCAGGCTCAGGTGGCCCTGGTCGTCGCGCTCGCCGAGCGCGATCCCGCGCACGATGCCGATCGCCGCCGAGATCGCGAGCGGCAGATCCTCGCTCGTTCCGGCGAGCGCCTCGTGCACGTCGATCGCGAGCGACGCCGCCTCGAACGGCGCGCGCGACGGGTTGCTCATCAGCCCCACGATCGCCGTGCCACCGCGCAACGTGCCCTCGCCGGGCTCCCAGGAGAAGCGCGTCCCGCGCTTGTAGGCGATGTGATCGAGCGTCTGCTTCAGCTGATCGGTCACGCGCTTCGCGGCGAGCGGTCCGAGCCGCGCCTCGAGCACGTCGAGCCCCTCGATGTGCATCAAGAGCACCGCGACGTGCCGAACCTCGCGAGCGCGTCGCGGCGAGGCCGCTCGCGACCCCTCGAGCTTCGCCCCGCCGCTCGTCCGTGCCTGAGGCGCGGCGGCCTGCGTCAGCTGCGCGGCCTCGCTCGGCGGCGGCACCGACTGCACCAACGCGTCGCGGCCGAGCAGCGCCACGAGCACGTGCTCGACGGAGGCGCTGTCGACGAGCTCCTGCTTCGCCACGAGCAGGCGCATCAGCGCGCCGGACATGTCGCGCGCCGTCTGGAAGCGCTCGCTCGAGTCCATCGAGAGCGCCCGCAGCGCGATGGCCTCGAGCTCGCCCGGCACGTCCGCTCCTTGCGCGGATGGGGCGACGATCTTGCCGCCGCGCACGGCCTCGAGGAGCGCGTCGTCCGTCGGCTTGTCTTGACCCGGCGGCGCGTAGGGCGAGCGCAGCGTGAGCAGCTCGTAGAGCACGACGCCGAGCGCGTAGATGTCGCTCCTGCGGTCCACGCGCTCGCCGCGTGCCTGCTCCGGCGACATGTAGCCGAACTTGCCCTTCAGGACGCCGGGCTCCTCGCGGAACAAGTTCGCGCTCGCGATGCCGAAGTCGGCGATCTTCACCACGCCTTCGACCGAGATGATGATGTTCTGAGGCGACACGTCGCGGTGCACGATCGCGAGCGGAGCGCCTCCCTCGTCGCGCCGCTCGTGGGCGTAGTGCAGCCCCTTCGCGGCCTCCGAGACGATGAAGGCCGCGACGAGCGGCGGGATCTTCGCGCTCTTCTGCTTCGCGGCGCTCATCAGCTTGCCGAGGTCGAAGCCCTCGACGTACTCCATCGACAGGAGCAGCCCCTCGTCGCCGTGATCCGAGAACTCGTAGACCTGAACGATGTTCGGGTGGTTGAGGCGGGTCGCGAGGTGCGCCTCCTCGACGAACATCGAGCGGAAGCGTCGCGACGACGCGTGCTGGGGGAGGATGCGCTTGACGACGAGGAGCTTGAACGTGCCCTCCGCGCCGCGCTTCTTCGCGAGGAAGACCTCCGCCATGCCGCCTGCGCCGAGACGGCGGATGATCTCGAAGCTCGCGAGCTGGGCGGGCGCTTGCGTCATCGGCTAGGCGCTCGCGCGCTTGGGGCCCGACAGCGACGCGAGCCAGCCCTCGACGCGCGGACCCGCGGGCTTCGGCCAGTGCATCGCGGCGAAGCGCTCGAGCAGCTGCGTCGTGTGGTCGCCGGTCCGCGTGGGATCCTTGAACGCCGCGCGCGCCGCGTCGAGCTCGCGCGCCGCGTCGTTGAAGCGACCCTCGTGGTACGCGAGCCACGCGCGCGTCAGGTGCCTGTGCTGCTTCGGCTCGGCCTCGACGAGCGCCACCGCCTCGCAAGCGATGAGCTCCGTCCGCGCCGTCTCGTCGTCGCCGCGCGAGAGCGCGAGCTGCGCGCGCAAGAGCTTGGTCTCGACCTGGCCCCACGGATCGGCGAGGCGGTCGAAGAGCTGCGCCGCCGCGTGCGCGTGCTCTTCCGCCCGCTCCGCGTTGCCCGCGTCGAGCTCGACCATCGTCAGCAGGCGCTCGCAGGCCGCTTCGCCGCGCGGGGTCGCGAGATCGCGGAAGCTCTGCCGAGCCGAGAGCGCCGTCGCGCGTGCGCGGTCGTAGTTGCGCTCGCGATGGTCGGTGTGCGCGAGGCCGACGTCGCACTGGCTCATCCCGAGGCGGTAGCCGATCGACTCGAACTCGGTCCGCGCGGTGATGAGCATGTCGCGCACCGTCGGCGCCGAGCCAGCGGCCTGATCGATGAGGTAGAGCACGACGAGCGCCTGGGCGTGGCCCAGGCGGTCCGACACGCGGGCGAAGCGCTGCGTCGCGCTCGCCAAGATCTGCCGCGCCCTCGCGTGGTCGCCGAGCAGGTAGTCGATCTCGCCCAGCGTGACCTCGCATTGCGCCGCGCCGTGGTCGTCCCCGAGCTCCTCGAACATCGCGAGCCCGCGCGCGGTGAGCCGACGGCCGAGCGCCGGAGAGCCCTGATCGCTCGCGATGTGTCCGAGGAGGCGGAGGCACGTCGCTTCGCTGCGCTTGTCGCCGAGGTCCTGGAACATCTGGCGGGCCTCTTCGCCGTCGCGCCGCGCGTCCTCGAGCTTGCCCGCGTGTCGCAGCGCCTCGCCGCGCCACAAGTGCTGCACGGCCGCGTGCCGCCCGTCGAGCCGCCCATCGAGCAGCGCGAGATCGCGCAGGATGGCGGACGTGTCGCGCGAGCGGCCCCAGTTCTGCGCGATGAAGCCGTGCAACAGATCGGCGGCGCCGCCGAGGTCGTTCGCGCGGATGAGGTTCACGACGCGGTGGCGCACGATGCGTCGGCTCTGCGCCGCAGGGTGCTTCGCGAGCGCGTCCGCGGCCGCGTGGAAGACGAGGCTCGCGTCGGGCCGCGAGAAGAGCTTCGTGAGGAGGTATTCTTGGAGCAGCGCGTGCGGCCAACGCAGCCGATCGGGGCCCGACGCCACGAGGATTTGCGCGCGCTTGAGCACCGCGATCGCGCGCGTCGGATCGAGACCGAGGGCGTCGTACTGCGCGCGCAAGACGTCGCGCCGGATGTCGCCCCCGAGCGCCGACGCCGCGAGCGCCGCCGGCCTGAACTCCTCGGGCACCGCCGACACGCGCTCCTCCCAGAGATCCGCGGTCGTCCCCGCCCTCGCCGCGAGCGAAGCGCGCGGAACGCAGTACCGACCCTCGCGCAGCTCCAGGTGCCCGCCCATCGCCCAGGCGTGGAGCAGCTGCAGGGCGAAGAGCGGGTTGCCTTTGCTGCGCGCCGCGGCCTCGACGACGGCGGCGTCGTCGAGCGGGAGCGTCTCGCGCAAGAGGGTGTGGGTCTGCGTCGCGTCGAGCGGCGCGAGGTCCATTCGCTCGCCGTTGCCCTCCCGGAGGAAGCGCTCGAGCCGCTCGAGCCCCTGCGGATCGGCCTCCACCGCCTCCGAGCGCACGGTCGCCACGACCATCACGCCGAGCTGATCCGCCTCCTTGAGGAGGCGCACGACGTTGTCGTAGGTCGCGGCCGGCGCGAGGTGGATGTCGTCCATCCACATCAGGATCGGCTTCTCCTTCGCGATGTGCTCGAGCGTGCGGCGCATCACGAGCCACTTGAGCTCGGGGTGATCGAGGGCGAAGCGCTTTCCGCTCGGCCCGACCTTGGCCTGCGGACCTTCGGGCCTCAGCCACTCGGCGCTCGCCGCCACCCAGGTGGTCCCGTCGTCGTCGTCGGCCGCGACGCCCCAGACGTTCATCAGGACCTTCTCGACGACGTCGCGATCGGCGCGCTCGAGCCGGTAGTGCTGCGTCACGGCGCCGACGACGCCATCGAGCGGCGCCGCGATCTTCCGGTAGCGCGCCCGGAGCGGGATGCAGAGGCCGCGCTCGTGCGCGTCTTCGCACAGCCACTCGGCGAGGCGGCTCTTGCCGACGCCCGCGTCCCCCGAGAGCACGACGAGGCGCCGCGCGAGGTGGCGCGTCTTGGGATTCGGGAACGCCTCGGCCACCTCGTGCGCGATCGCGAGGAGCCTCGAGCGCTCGCTCTGGCGCGCGACGAACGGGCTCGGACGGAGCGCGAGCAGACCCGCTGCCGCGGTGCTCGGCTGTCCGATGGTCCCGTCGCTCGACGTCTCGGGCAGCGTGATCGCCTCGCGCGACGGGTTCGGCTGCGCGCCGCCCGCGCCCGCTCGTGGCAGCGGCGTGCTCGTCGCGCCCGTGGCTCTCCGCGAAGGCTGGAAGCCTCGCCACGCGCGCCGCGCGTCGGCCGCGAACGTGAAGCGATGCCACGGCCTCTTCGCCATGAGCTTCATCACGAACGGCGCGACCTCGCGAGGCGCGTCCGGCGGCAGGCCCGGCTCGGGGATCGGCGCGTTGCGATGCTGCTGCAAGAGCTCTTCGTTCGTACCGGTATATGGTTCGCGATTGGCGACGAGCGCGAACAGGATGCACCCGAGCGCGTAGAGGTCGGTCGCAGGACCGATGTGCGGCGTCGCGTAGCGGATCTGCTCGGGCGCCATCCAGCCCGGCGTCCCAGCGCCGTAGCGGATCGTCGGCTCGGCCTCGGTCGATCCGTCGAGGCGATGGTCGACGCGATCCTGGATGAGCCACGCGAGACCGAGGTCGAGGATGTACGCCCGCGCGTCGTCGCCCTCCGGCGTGATGTCGAGCAGCACGTTCGACGGCTTGAGATCGCCGTGGATGACGCCGCGCGCGTGCGCGTGCGCGAGCCCCGCGAGGATCTGGTCGACGCACGTCCAGACGATGGGGAAGGGCAGGAGGCCGTCGTGCTGCGCGAGGTAGATCCACTCGTGGAGCGAACGACCCGGCGCCGCGTCCATCGCGAGGTAGGGCGTCCCGTCGGCGAGCGTGCCGAAGTCGCGGGCGCGCACGATGGTCGGGTGCGAGAGACCGGCGAGCGCGCGCGCCTCCTCCTGGAACCACCAAGCGTCCTCGGGGCGCGCCGTCTCGCCTGGTCGTCCGAGGAGCTTCACGGCGACGCGCTCGTCGAGGACGAGATCGCGGCAGAGGTACACGAGACCCATGCCTCCGCGGCCGAGCTCTCGCCGTACTTGGTAACGACCCGCGAGGATCGTCCCGGGGGGGAAGACTGCTTCGTCGCTCATCGGCGCGGAACGCATATTAGGGACTCGCGGCGACGGAGCGCCACTGCCCTTTGTTCTCGAATCGTGGCGAGCCGGAAGAAGGTCTTGCGAAAGATCCCGCGCTTCGTGTCTGCTAGGCTGGACCCGTGGAGTCCTTCGTCCGAGTCCTCGCGTTCGCGGGCGCCCGAGAGGTGGTTGGGCGGCCCGAGGTGGAGCTTCCGCTCGCCGCCGCTTGCACCGCTTCCCAGCTGTTCGACGAGATCGTCCGCGCGTACCCCGGCCTCGCGCCCTATCGCGCGTGCATGCGCATCGCCATCAACGGCACGTACGCGGCCGACGACGACGCCGTCGCGGCCGGCGACGAGATCGCCCTGATCCCGCCGGTCGCCGGGGGCTGACGATGTACCTTCGAAGGGGCTCACTCCGCATGCTGCCGGCTCGCACGAGGATGCCTCGTACGAGGAGGCCGCGCGCGTCGAGGCCGGCTCGCTTCGACGCGGGAGCGCCGCCGTGCCGATGAGCGTGGTCGCACCGGGCGTCGCGCGGCGGAGGCTCCCCCTCCTCGAACCGCCCGCGGCGAGGTCGCCCGCCCCCGAGACGCTCCCGCTCGCGGACGAGCGCGTCGTCGTCGCTTCCCCGCGCAGCGTTCGAATCTCCGTCACCGACCGCTGCGACTACGCGTGCACCTACTGCCGCCCGTCTCGCAGCGACGGCTACGTCGAGAAGCGGCTGCTCCCGGACGAGTGGAAGACCCTGCTCGACGGCCTCATCGCCGCGGGCGTCGTCCGGTTCCGCCTGACCGGCGGCGAGCCGCTCCTCGTCCCGCACGTCGTCGAGCTCGTTCGCCACCTCTCGGAGCGCGGCGTCGCCGATCTCGCGCTCACGACGAACGGCTCCCGCCTCGCCGCGCTCGCGAGGCCGCTCCGCGCGGCGGGTCTCATGCGCATCAACGTCTCCATCGACTCGCTGGTCCCCGAGAAATTCGAGCGCATGACGCGCGGGGGGCGGCTCGGCGACGTCCTCGCCGGCATCGACGCGGCCCTCGACGCCGGGCTCGGCCCCATCAAGCTGAACGCCGTCGTCCTTCGCGGCGTGAACGACGACGAGCTCGAGCCGCTGACGCGCTTCGCGTGGGAGCGTCGCCTCGTCCCGCGCTTCCTCGAGGTGATGCCGATCGCAGAAGGGGCCAAGCTCGTCGCCGAGCACCTGGTGACGGCCGCCGAGATGCGGGCGCGCCTCGCGCACCTCACGGCGCTCGAGGAGGCCCTCCCCGAGCCCGATCGCGGGCCGGCGCGCTACGTCCGCGCGAAGCACGACGCCTCGCTCCGCGTCGGGTTCATCAGCGGCACGAGCGACACCTATTGCGCTTCGTGCGATCGGCTGCGGGTGTCGTCCGTCGGCACCCTCCGCCCCTGCCTCGCCACGGACGTCGGGGTCGAGGCGGCCGACGTGGCGCGCTCCGGCGACGCGGCCGCCCTCGGCGAGAGGCTGGCCGAGGCGTGGCGACAGAAGCCCGACGGCCGCACGTTCAAGGGCTGCACCGAGGATTCTGCGAAGCGCGTTTCGATGCGCGCCATCGGGGGATGAGGGAGAGGGATGAAAGACGGCTCGAACCAGTGGAGAGACGGTGAACCCGGCGGACGAGGCGAAGGCGATCCGCTCCAATCGGTGGTGTTCGACTTCGAGGACACCGGCGACGGGCTGAGCCTCCTGCCGCTCGCGGCGCGTCGAGCGCTCGACGTCGCCGGCTTCCGACTCTCGCTCGAGGGGTGGCAGTCGCTCGCTTCGGCGGAGCGGAAGGATCTCGCCGTGGAGGGCGGACGAGACGCCGTCGACGCGTCGGCGGTCGAGCGGGCGGTGAAGCGCTCGGCGATCCCGGCCACCAAGATCAGGCCGGTGCCGGATCCCGATCCTCTCCTGCCGCCCGAGCAGCTCTCGAGCTTCCTCGGTCCGCGGCGCGCGATCGATCCGGCCCAGTGGGCCAGGCTCCGAGCGCTCGATCGCTACGCGCTCATCCACGTGCTCCGTCGTTCGATCGCTCACGACGATCCGCTCCGCCTCGAGGCCGCGCTCTCGGCGATCCTCCCGCGCGGCGGCGCGCGATCGGTGCCTCCCGAGCGCGCTCGCGCCGGAGGTCGCAGCGTGTCGCCCGCGCCGGGTCCGCGCTCGCCCCGCCGATCTCCTGGCGCGGTCGGAGCCGTACGCGGCGCGCGGCGGATCGAAGCGCCCGAGACCGAGCGCCGGTCGCCCCCGACGTCCCGCAGCGAGTCGTCCCCCCCGGTCCAGCGGGCACGCGAGGTGACGGGCACGAGGCCGGTGCGCGATCGACCTGCGTTCGAGTCCGAGCCCCCGCCCCGCGCGCAAGCGATGCGCAGCGACGTCCCGCCCACCTTCGGCGGGGGCGCGTCCCGCGCTCCTCGCGACATGCTCGACTCGATCGAGCGCGCCGGTCGCGGCCTGCGAGCCGAGGAGGGGCGCGGCGGTCGGGCCATTCATCAGCTCGACGACGTTCCCGATCATCGAGACGAGGACCTCTCGCCCGACTCGCTCCCCCCGCTCGACTCCGATCCGCCGGACGAAGGGTTCTCGAGCCACCTCTCGAGCGAGGGACACGCGCGCATGGTCGACGTCGGCGACAAGCCCGAGACCGCGCGCAGAGCGACCGCGCAGGGCTCGGTGAAGATGCGCCGCGAGACGGCGAAGCGCATCGTCGAGAGCGACGTCCCCAAGGGCGACGTCCTCTCTGCGGCCCGCATCGCAGGCATCATGGCGGCCAAGCGGACGCCCGAGCTCGTCCCGCTCTGTCACCACGTCGCGCTGACCAAGGTGGAGGTCCACGTCGACGTCGATCCGCGCGCCGGGCTCGTCACGGTGGTGTCGGTGGCCGAGGCGCGTGATCGCACCGGCGTCGAGATGGAGGCGCTCGCGGCCGTCACTGCGGCGTGCCTGACCATCTACGACATGCTGAAGGGCGTCGATCGCGACATGGTCCTATCCGACATCAAGTTGCTCGAGAAGTCGGGTGGAAGAACCGGGCGCTACGTGCGCGAGGACTGACGTGCCCGAGACACGACCCGAGGGGCGCATCCGCGCCGAGCCGTTGAGCCTCGACGAGGCCGTCCGCGCCGTCTCACGACCAGGAGCGGGAGCCGTCGCGACGTTCGTCGGGATCGTCCGCGACGCGAACGAGGGGCGGGCCGTCACGCTGCTCGAGTACGAGGCCTACGGTTCGATGGCCGAGGCGGAGCTCTCGCGCATCGAGGCAGAGATCCTCGCCGCGGATCCGACCTTGCGGGTCTTCGCCTCGCATCGCGTCGGTCCACTCTCGATCGGCGACGCGGCCGTGGTGTGCGCCGTGAGCGGCGTCCATCGGGGTGAGGCCTTTCGCGCGTGTCGTCGACTCATCGACGAGATCAAGTCGAGGCTGCCCATCTGGAAGCGCGAGCACGGCCCCGACGGCCCCTATTGGGTGGGATGGGTCGACGCACGCTGCCTCGGCGACGACGATCGCGACGGCCACGGCCACGCGCACGGGGCGCCGAAGCGAGACTGAGGCGCGCCGACCCTCGGGCGTCACATCCCGTCGATCGAGAGGACGTCGAGCCGATCGCCCGACGCGACCGACGAGACCTCCTCCGGGATCACGACGAGGGCGGTCGCCTCCGCGAACGACGTCACCGCGCCGGACGCCTGGTTTCGTCGGAGCACCGCGACGCGCTCCCCCCCCTCGCGCGCGATGGTCGCGCGCACGAACTCCCGCCGCCCCGGCCTTCGCTCGAGCGAGCCTCGCACCGCGAGTCGCTCCGGCGTCGGCAGCGGGCTCGCGTCGCCCTGCATCGCGCGCAGCAGCGGTACGCCGAACAGCAGGAACGTCAGCGACGCCGACGCGGGGTTGCCGGGCAACCCGAGGACGAGCAGCCCGCCGCGGCTGCCGACGGTCAACGGTTTGCCGGGCTTGAGGGCGACTTTGTAGAAGTCGATCGAGACACCCGCGGCTTCGAGCGCGGGGCGGATG
>CAYYKK010000089.1:12308-24035 GCA_964467935.1 uncultured Polyangiaceae bacterium | reverse complement strand
ACACGGACGACTACCCCAGCTTGGAGATCGCGATCCAGGTCGACATCCGGAGCAGGGGAGATGGCGGCGGCATCGCGCTGCTGTTCAGTCAATCCCAGGGGGACTTCGCCGCGCCTTGGGGCGCGTGTATCGGTGGTCGGCTCTACACGCTCCCGGGAGAAGAAGTCGGTCGAGCCCTGAAGGCGCTCGACCGACCGCTCGGGAGAAGCGAGCTCAGGCAAATGGCGGGCGCCGAATCCTGAGCCGTCGACATGACCTGCCGAATTGGCGACCATGCGCTCCATGGCAAGCCGATCGAGACCGAAGCCCAAGCCTACGAGCAGCCTGAAGACGCGCCCCGCCAACGTCGAAGTGAAGGTCGATCGCGCGCTCAAGCGCGCGTGGGACGCTGCCCGGCACAAGCTCGCCGAAGCGAAACGGGAGGGAGCCGGGGCGTTCGACACGCTCTGGGAGACGATCGGCATCATCATCGATCACCATCCCCCGCTTTACCTCGCTGGTGGCTACGCGACAGCGAAGGCCTTTCTCGCGGACTTCGTCGAAGAGAACGAGCGGACGGCGCAGCGTCTCATCCGCGTGGCCAAGTACGCCTCACCCGACGAGGAGGCGAAGTTCGGTGTCAGCAAGCTCGACGCGGCGATCGCATTCATCGAGGCCAAGGCCGGCGCCCCGGCGAAAGGTCGCGTACCGGTCGACTTCGCGAAGCTGAAGATCCCGGTCGTTCGCGAAAAGGAGACCCGCAACGTGTCCCTCGTCGACGCGACCGTCGAGGAGGTTCGAAGCGCCATTCGCAGCGTCGCCAGGAGCGGTGCATCCAAGGGCTCGAAGCCTGCGCGAAGCCCAGTCGTGAACGCGATTACGACCGCACTCAAGGCCCCGCACCTGCATGGCATCAAGGTCAGCCTGGCGCACGAAGAGGTGACATTGTCGGCGATTCCGGTCGCCCATCTTCAAGAGGTTGGTCGCGAGTTGGCCAAGCTGAAGGTGGCGATCCCCACCAACACGAAGACGACGCCGGCGAAGAAGCGCAAGTGACTTCGAGTTTCGCCCGATCAGCAAGCAAGGAGGAGCTGCCGGCACGATCGCAACGCTGCGTGGGTCTCGAAGACGAAAACCATGAGGGTCGAAATCGTGCGCCGTTCACGCGCGTGTGACCGGCCGTTCTCGCTCCTCTCCGAAGCCGCGCGATTGTCGCGACGCGACGCCTCGCGCAGCGCCGTCGACGCTTTGGCACGGACGATGATGAGGCGCGAACCCATGAGACAATCGCTTTGGGTCGGGCCGGCCCTCCTCGTCGTTCTTTCGGCCACCGGCTGCCACCGCCACCACCACATCCACGCAGGCGTCGAGTACTACGCGCCGCTCGAGCCCGCCGTCGCCGGCGCCGAGGACGCGGCGAAGAGCGAGAAGGACGCGGACCAAGACGTCATCGACGCGCGCGAGCGCGAGGCGGAGGCGAACCAGCGCCTCGCCGAGGCCGAGGCCGCGCGCGCGCACGCGGAGAGCGCACGCATCGCCGCCGAGGCCCGCGCCGCGGAGGCGTCGAAGAGCAAGGCCGCAGCCGAAGCGAAGGCCCGCGCCGCGGAGGCCGCGCGAGAGCGCGCCGAGGCCGAGTCGCGCGCGCGCGTGGGCAACGATCGATCGAGCCCGGCCGTCGTCATCGTGGTCGATCAGGCGCGGCCGAGCGATCCGCCCCCGTCGCGCCCTCCGCCGAAGGCCGCGCCCGAGAGCGACCGGTGGATCGACAACGATTGAGTCGCCCCGAGCGGCCTCAGCGCGCTCGACGCGAGGTCATCGTCTCCTCGAGCTCGGCGAGCGCCGCCTCGGCCTCGCGCTGGGCGGCCGCGGCGAAGAAGGTGCGGAGCTCGACCTCGGCGGTCGACTCCGCGAGCTCGGTGAGCTCACGACGCACGCCGTCCCCGTGCCGCTTCTTGAGCACCACGGCGGCGGCCGCGCGCGCGTCGAAGGCGGCGTTCGGATCGCGGAGCACGCCGCGGACGACGTCGTCCTCGAGCGCGACGCGGGCGCGATAGGTCGACCCGTCGCGCGGCGTCGCGCCGTCCCACGCCGCCGCGAGCACGCGCTCCGCCGCGTCCGCCTCCTCGTCCTCCGCGGCCTCGCGGCTCGCCTCGACGTGCGCGCGGATCGAGCGCACGAGCGCGTCGCACTTGTTCGAATAGGCCTCTTTGCCGAGGTTCTCGTCACGCCGCGTCTCGATGTCGAAATGGTCCCCCGATCGGAGCAAGAGGCGAATGCGCAGGCCCTCGTGCTCGGTGACCTCCTCGACGTCGGCGTAGCGGACGAACCGCCGGCGACCGAGCAGCGTGGTGACGAGCACGCCGTCCTCGCCCACGTCGACGCGCGCCGAGCTCGTCAGCGCGACCACGAGGCTCGCGCCGAGCGCCATCACCACCGCGAGCGGCAGGATCGACGGGAAGACGAGCCCCGCGGCGACGAGGAGCGTGGAGCCCACGATCGCCGGGAGCGCAGCGAGCACCATCGGACGCTGCATGAACCAGCCGCGCGTGCGCGGCGGCGGAGGACGCGCGCCGTCGGTCACGGGAGCTGCTCTTTCGAGGTGATCTCCTGCCCGGGGGTGAAGCTCGGGAACATGTCGGTGACGACCTGACCGTCCATCCCGGTGATCTTGAGCGTGAAGGCGCCATCGCCGAAGCCGCTCGCGTCCGTCAACGTGCCGTCGCCGCCGCGCACCAGCTCGATGAACGACGGGTGATTCGTGCTCTCCACCTCGACCTTGCTCACGGGCACGGCCCCATTGCGTACCCAGAGGCTCGTCCAATACACGTTGGCCCCCGTCTGGAATTGATAATGGAGGGTCCCCGTATCAGGGCATTTGGCGAGCTGCCAAGTCATGTCGCGCGGGTTCTCTCCGGCGTTCAGCGCGGCGTAGGCCTCGGGGCTCAGGTCGATGTCGTTCGGCCCGTTCGTCGCGCCCGTCGTGACGATCCGCGCGACGATGGACTTTCCGTTCTTGGCCTTCACGAGGATGCACGCGTCACACAGCTGCCCCTGGCCATTGAAGTCGAGGCCGACGCCTGCGAGCCAGTCGCCCGTCAGCTGCTGGATGTCGGCGGGATAAGGCGCGCACGAGTTGTGGAATTGGGTCTCCGCGAAATCGACGGGGCCCAAGTTGTATTGCCCGTCGTGCGGCTGCCCATAGAGGGTGTCGGAGGTCGTCGCGTGCACGCCCGATCCGGTCGAGCCGGTGCCGGAGGGGCCGCCCGCCGCGCTCGTCCCCTGCCCCGTGGAGCCCGCGCCGCCCGTCACCGTCGCGCCGTCGTCCGCGAGCCCGCCTCCGCACGCGCCGGTCGAGGCGACGCCGGCGATGACGACGAGCAGCGCCCCCGAGGAAAGGATTCGTTCATTCATCGTCGTTCTCCAATTGGCACTTTGCGCAGAGCGCGCCGCGCGAAGATCGGTAGCTCTCGCTGACGGGGATCGAGGCGGCGCACGACACGCACGTGGCCGTCTCGGGGACGAGCCTCGTCTGCGGGGCGTCGCGATAGCCTCCCTCCGCCGCGTCGTCGCGCACCGCGGTGAGGGGGGGCGAGCGCTTGCCGCCGAGGTGACACCGCTCACAGAACGCGCCGGTGACCCGCATGTTCGCTTCGTCGCGCGCGATGGTCGCGCCGCAGCCGACGCACGTGACCTCGCTCTCGCGCACGCGTCGCTCGGCGTCGACCTGCGCCGCGATCGCGCGCAGACGCTCGCGGAGCCGAGCGCCATCGACCACGCGCCCCTCCGCCAGCATGTCGCAGAGGAGCTTGAACGACAGCTCGAGCCACGCGACGCGCTCGCGCAGCGCGGCGGACTCGGCGCGCGCGTGGTCGCGCTCCTTCACGATATCGGGAACGCCGCTCGCCCAGGGCGCGTCGTGTGGAGGCGAGGCGCCGCGCAGCATCGAGCGCACGCGGGCCGTCTCCGAGGTCGTGAGCTCCGGGCTCAGCGCCGTCTCGAGGAGGTCGAGGAAATCGGAGGGCATCGGCCCATGCTAAGTGAAAATGGAGGCAGCCTGGCGCCCCTCGGCGTAAGAGGCTCACGATCGTGGTCGACCCCAAGCCGAGCCCCTCCGCCTCACCCTCCCCGCTCGATCCGCCCGAGGCGCGCGCGCTGAGGAGCGCGCTCGTCGCGAAGATCGGCGAGCTGCGGACGCCGCGCGTCCGTCGGGCCATGCTGGCCGTGCCGCGGCACCTCTTCGCGGCGGGCCACACGCTCGAGCAGGCCTACGCCGACCACCCGCTCTCGATCGGCTACGAGCAGACGATCTCGCAGCCCACCGTCGTCGTGATGATGACCGAGGCGCTCGAGCTCGAGGGCACCGAGCGCGTCCTCGAGATCGGCACGGGGTCGGGCTACCAGGCCGCGATCCTCGGCCTCTGCGCGCGCGAGGTCGACACGATCGAGCTCGTCGCGCCGCTCGCCGAGCGGGCGGAGGTGCTCCTCGCCGAGCTCGGTCACGCGAACGTGCACGTGCGCGTCGGGGACGGCTACGCCGGCTGGCCGGAGCGCGCGCCGTTCGATCGCGTGATCGTGACGGCCGCGCCGCCCGCCCTGCCCGCCGCCCTCGTCGAGCAGCTCGCGGAGGGAGGCATCCTCGTCGCGCCGGTCGGCGCCGAGGACGGCGCGCAGAGCCTCCTGCGCCATCGCAAGATCGCCGGGCGGCTCACGCGCGAAGACCTCGGGCCCGTGCGCTTCGTGCCGATGGTGCCTGGCGACGCGCGGCGGGGTTGAGCGCGGCGCCCGTCTCGACCGCTCGATGCGCGGCTCACTCGGTCGCGCGCTCGACGCGTCCGTCGGCGTGCTTCGCGAAGCGCTCCTCTTCACGCGCGTGCACGGGTCCGTCGCTCGGCCACGGCCAACCACCGAATCGCGTCTCCTGGTAGTCGAGCACGGCCTTCTGGATCTCGGCGCGTGAGCTCATGACGAAAGGCCCATAAGCCACCACGGGCTCTCCGATCGGCCGGCCCTGCAAGAGGAGCAGGTCGGCGCCGTCCGGGCCCGCGACGAGCTCACAAGGGATTTCGGGTCGGAGGCGGAGCGCGCTCTTCTGCGAGAGCGATCGGTCGCCCACGCGCAGCTGCTTGCCGCCGAAGAAATAGAGAGTCCGGTTCGTGCCGGGCTTGGCGGGCGGCAGGACGAAGCGCGCGAGCGCGTCCATGCGCACCGTCCAAATGGCCACGTCGGCGTCGGCGCGCGAGGCCCACGACTTCGGCGGCGCGGGCGGCGCCTTCGCCCCGGCGAGATCGCCGGCGACGACGGCGACGCGCGTCACCCGGCCCGCCTCGTCGGTCGCCACGTGCTCGGGGATCACGTCCCGCCAAAGCATCGTGAAATGCGGTTTGGCGAACTTGTCGGCGCGCGGCAGGTTCAGCCAAATCTGAAAGAGCTCGAGCGGATTCGGCGCGTCGCGCCGCCGAAGAGGAAACATCTCGGAATGGCAAATGCCCGCTCCGGCCGTGAGCCATTGCACGTCGCCCGGGCCGAAGCGCGCGGTCGCGCCGAGCGAGTCGGAGTGATCGATGTAGCCCCGACGCACGATCGTCACCGTCTCGAAGCCGCGGTGCGGGTGCTGCGGAAACCCGGGCACGACGTCGCCGTGGTACATGCGCCAACCGTCCTTGCCGGCGAAGTCGCTGCCGATGTTGCGCCCGGCGAGCGAGCCTTCGGGCCCTTGCACGTCGTTGCCCCGTGGGTACGCGTCGTCGTGATGGACGCAAAAGAGGAACGGATCGGCCGTCTCCCAAGGAGGCGCGCCCAGCGGTCTCACCGTGATGACGGCGTCGTCACTCATCTCGTCGCTCCGATCCCCCTCACCACATGTTTCCGAACAAATGCGTATAGGCGAGGAAGTCGCCGAGCTGGTTCGGCATGTCTCCGCGCGTGAGCGTGTCACCGACGCCGAGCTCACCCCAGGTGTTGTCGCCCCAGCACTTCGCGCGCCCCGTCGTGGTGACGGCGCACACGGACGACGTCCCCGTGGCGACGCCCGCGGTGAGGACGCCGGCGCCGAGATCGATCGGAAGGAGCTGCGCGCCGAGCTCGTTGGGATCGTTGCCGCGCGTCGTCGCGTCGCCCTGACCGAGCTCGCCGTTCGCGTTGTAGCCCCAGCACTTGAGCGTGTGATCGTCGAGCAGCGCGCACGAGTAGAAGCCCGCGGCCGCGATCGCGATCGCCTTCTTTCCAGGGCCGAGATCGATCGGCGCGAGCGCGTCGCCGAGCTGCCCCGGGACGTCGCCGCGATTCTGCACGTCGCCCTGCCCGAGCTGTCCGCTGCCGTTCGCTCCCCAGCACTTGACCGTGCTGTCGTCGAGGAGCGCGCACGAGTGCGAGTAACCGAGCGCGATCTGGCTCGCGGTTCGGTTCGTGCCGAGGTCGACGACGGGGAGGTTGTCGCCCATCGCCCCGACGCCGTTGCCGTGCGAGATCTTGTCGCCGAGGCCGAGCTGGCCGGCGTCGTTGAGCCCCCAGCACTTCACGTGGCCGTCGGTGAGGAGCGCGCACGTGTGGCTGAGGCCGCCCGCGACCGCCTGCGCCTTTCTTCCCACGCCGAGCGACACGGCGGGGAGCGCGTCGCCCATCTCGCTGATCGCCTTGCCGCGCGTCACCGTGTCGCCGAGGCCGAGCTGGCCGTCGGCGTTTCGGCCCCAGCACTTCAGCGTGCCGTCGTCGAGGACCGCGCACGAGTGCTTCGCGCCCGTGCCGATCGCCGTGACCGTGCGCCCGGTGCCGAGCTTGATGGGGAGGAGCGCGTCGCCCATCTCCGACGGACCGTCGCCGCGCGCGAGCAGATCGCCCTGACCGAGCTGCGCGTCGGTGTCGAGGCCCCAACACTTCATCGTCTTGTCGTCGAGGAGCGCGCACGAGTGAGCGCCGCCGAGGCTCACGTGCACGCCGATGCGGCCCGTGCCGAGGCTCACGGCGGGAAGCGACGTCCCCATCTCGTTCGGATCGTCGCCGCGGGTCATCGTGTCGCCGAGGCCGAGCTGTCCGAAGCTCCCGAGCCCCCAGCACTTCACGCGGCCGTCGTAGAGCACCGCGCACGCGTGCGAGTTGCCGAGCGCGATCTCGTCGACGCGCTCGATCTTGCACGAGGCGTCGCAGCCGTCGTTCGGTAGGGTGTTGCCGTCGTCGCACTCCTCGGCGTTCGACAGGAAGCCGTCGCCGCAGACGCAGTTGGCGCCTTCGTCGTTGACCTTGCCGTCACAGTCCTCGTCCACCTTCGCCGCGTCACAGACCTCGGGCGTGGGCACTTGCTCGCCGAGGCAGGGGCCGAACGCGCTGCCATCCATCGCGCACGTCGACGCGCCGCCGTGACAGGCGCCGACGTCCTGGGTGCCCATCGGACCGTCGTAGCAAGCGTGCGTCTCGCCGGGCTTGCAGAAGGTCGGAGCACCGCCGCCCGTGCTCGTCGCCGACGACGTCACCCCTGCGCCGCCGCCGCCGCCGCCGCCGGTCCCGGTGTTGCCGGAGGCGCACGCGACGAGCGAGAGCGCGAGGAGAGAGGCGGCGGTGAGCGAGAAAACGGCGTACCGGCCCATGAGGTGACGCTACGCCGCGAGGCCCATCCGAGCAAGCACCGGGCAGTGTCTCGCCCGCTGGCGGCGGCGGCGCGCAAGTGGTCTACTCCGCGCATGGCAAGCGCTCGGCTTTGGGGCTCTCTCGGTGCGACCATCGTGCTCGTCGGCGTGTTCGGCGCGTGCGGCAAAGAAGACGTCAACCCGACACCCACGGGCGGCGGCGGCAGCGGCACGACGAGCTCGACGAGCTCCTCCGGCGGCGCGGGCGGCATGGCGCCGTCGGGCGTCACCATCCCGGGGCTCAGCGGGCCCGTGACGGCCGTCTACGACGAGAACGGCCTCTTGCATCTCAGTTGCCAAAGCGACGACGACTGCTACGCGGCGCTCGGCTACTTCCACGCGCAGAACCGTTTCTTCTTCATGGACTTCATCCGCAACCTGGTGCGCGGCTCGCTCGGCAGCCTCGTGAAGGCGGGCGACCTGGTGCTCCAGAAGGACTACGCGAACCGGCAGTGGTTCTCGACGCGCGACGGCACGCCGCTCGAGCAGAAGCTCTACGACGACGCGAGCGCGCCCGTGAAGGGCTACATGGACGCGTACACGCGCGGCGTGAACGCGTGGATCGCGGACATGCGCGCCGGGCGCAACGACGCGACGCTCACCACCGAGTACGACTTCGGGCTCATCGTGAAGAGCGCGATCCGCGACTGGGAGGCCGTCGACTGCGCCGCCATCGGTCTCTACGTGCTCGACGATCTGTCGAACAACAGCGGCGCCGAGCTCGCCCTCGGTCAGGAGGCGCCGCTCTTCTCGACGCCGCTCGCGACCGATCTCTTCACGTCGAAGCCGGTCTTCGACGTCGCGACGGTGTCGGCCTCGACGCTCTGGGCGAACCCGCCGCACGACGCGATGGCGTCCACGCAAGCGCGCCTCGCGCCGTTCTCGTCGCTCCTCGGGCGCGCGCTCGACGGTCAGCGCCTCGTCGGCAGCGGCGGCCGCATCTCGCACCCCGGCGACATCGGATCGAACGACTGGGTCGTCGGCCCGACGCACACGAGCGCGGGACACGCGCTGCTCGCGAACGATCCGCACCTGCTCCTCTCGAACCCGAGCATCTGGTTCCCGGCCGAGCTCGACGCGAAGAGCGCCGGCAAGGGCGGCACGTTCCACGTCGCGGGCAGCACCTTCCCCGGCTTGCCGGCCGTCATGGTGGGTCGCAACGAGTCGATCGCGTGGGGCGTCACCACGGCGTACTACGACCTCGCCGACGTCTACCTCGAGAAGCTCACGCCGGACGGCAAGAACGTCATCTTCAACGGCCAGAACGTGCCCATCTTCGAGAAGAGCTTCGTCTTCCAAGACGCGAAGGGCGGCGTGCCGATCACGAAGACCTTCCGCTGGGTGCCGCACCACGGTCCGATCGTGAGCGAGGACACGACCGCGCACACGGCGGTGAGCATTCGCTGGACCGCGCACGACGGAGGAACGGACCTCGACGGCTTCTTCGGCATCGCCAACGCCGGCACGGTCGACGAAGCGAAGCAGGCGCTCACCAAGATCACGAGCGCGAGCCAGAACTTCGTCGTCATCGACAAGCAGGGCAACATCGGCTGGTTCCCGTACAGCCAAGTGCCGAACCGCCCTTGGGCGTCCGCGGCGCTCCCGCCGTGGGCGCCGGTGCCCGGCGACGGGACGGCCGAGTGGCAAGGCACGGTCCCCATCGCGTCGCTGCCGCAGCTCACGAACCCCGTGAACGGCTTCATCGCGACCGCGAACGCCGACATGACGGGCGCGAGCTTCGACGGTGACGTGACCAACGACGGCAACCCCGCGTTCCAGTCGTGGGACAAGGCCGACGGGACGCGCGAGCAGCGCATCGTCGACCTCATCAAGGCGGGCGGCGACACGCACAGCGTGCAGACGATGCACGACATCCAAGGCGACACGCGCTCGCTCTACGGCGGGATCATCGTGCCGCTCGCGCTCACGGCCGCGCAGACGATGACGAAGACGTCCGACGAGCAGGCCGTCGTCGACGCGCTGACGGCGTGGCAATACACGTGTCCGACGGGCCTCGACGGATCCGACCCGATGACGAGCGCGAAGACCGCGGACCCGGCGATCGCGGCCGAGTCGATCGGCTGCACCGCCTTCCACACGTTCCTGACGGCGCTCGTGAACGACGCGGTCGGCGACGAGGCGAAGGTCGCGAACGTGACGCTCGGCGCGACGGGCGTCGAGCTCGTGGCGCGCGCGCTGAAGGATCCGACGCAGCTCACGGTCGGCGACGACTTCTGGGACGACGTGTCGACCGTACCGGTCGAGACGCGCGACGACATCCTGCGCAAGGCGATCACCGACGCTGCCGCGGTGCTCGGACCGATGGGCGCGAAGGACGAGTGGCGGTGGGGCCGGTACCACACGATCTCGCTGCGGAGCATCTACGACAGCTTCGGGCTCGCGTCGTACAACTACGGGCCGTTCGCGGCGCCGGGCGGGCTCTACACGGTGAACGTCGCGAGCCCCGACTCGCGCACGCTGCCGACGCCGGGCACGGCGCCGGACTTCTCCTTCTCGCACGGACCGTCGATCCGCTTCGTCGTGGAGGCGCGCAGCGACGGGCTCGACATGTCGTACGAGCTGCCGGGCGGCGCCGACCTCCACAAGACGAGCCCGTTCTACAACAATCTCCTGCCGAACTGGCTCATCAACAAGCCCATCCCGTTCCCGTTCGGACCGGGCGCGGTGACGACGCCGGCGAAGACCGTCGCCGTCGCGCCGGGCAAGTGATCCGCGCGTCGACGAGGCGGCGATGAGCACGCTGCCGCCTCGCCTGCTCGCGCTGCTCGAGCGCGAGCTCGGCGCCACGCGCGTCTACGTCGCCGCGCCGGACGAGGCGTCGGCGCTCGCGGCGAGCGACGCCACGCTGACGACGTCGCTCCCGCGCGGGCTCGTGCTCGTCGTGGAGCTCTCGGGCCGCGAGGCCGACCGGGTCGCCCTCGGCGAGAAGCTCGACGCGCTCGTCGAGACGTTCCGCGAGTCGTTGCAGGAGTCGCTCGTGGGCGTGGCGCGACCCAAGCCGGCCGAGGCGCTCCACGAGGAGCTCCGAGGGCTCGCGACCGCCGCCTCCGCGATCGACGCCGTCGTGATCGACGCGACCTCGAGCGTAACTTGGGGCGCGGCCGACGCGGCCGACGCGGCACCCCGGATCCACCGAGAGCCCGCGGAGGTCATCCACCTCGACAAGGCGGTCCGCCGCATCTCGTCGAAGCTCGGCCATGGCCCGCGCAGCGCGACCGACAAGGTCGTGGCGAAGCTGCGCGTTCTCGAGGCGATGCAGGCGCTGCCGCGCGGCGGCGCGCTCTCGATCACCGCGCGCGACGCGACGCCGCCCTTCACGGCGCGCTCGTTCGCGACGATCTACGTCCTCGTCCTCGTCTTCGACGCGCCCTTCGACGAGCTGCGCGTCGAGCGGGCGCAGAAGGCGCGTCTCGGGACGATCGAGCGGCTGGTCCTCGCGCTGCCGCCGCTCGAGCCCTCGCCCGCCGGCGGCGCGAAGGCGGTCCGCAGCCGCCGTTGAACGTGCGACGGCACGTCCGCGGCCACCTCGCCGCTGCGGCGCTCGGTCCGCACCACGATCCCCCAAGAAATCAGCGAAAAAACGCCTCTCAACCCCTGGCATCGGAGCTGCAATCCAGGTCTCCGTCGGCACGATGAGGCCGACCCGAAAGAAAGGAACTCGTCATGTCGGCTCGCATCCTCCGTAGTTCGATCGTCGCGGCTCTCCTTGCGCTCAGCGTGGTCCCCGCGGCCGCCTTCGCCTCGCCCGAGAGCACCGGGACGACGGCGAGCCAGCGCGTCCACCAGGAGAAGAAGGAAAAGGAGTCGTTCCCGATGCCGGCCGCCGAGTTCAAGGCGAAGGCCGAGGCGCGCGTCCAGAAGGCGCGCAGCCGCATCGTCGAGCGGATGAACGCGAAGAACGTCCCCGCGGAGAAGCAGAAGGTGGTGCTCGCGAAGTTCGACGAGGCCTCGGCGAAGGTGATGGCCGAGGTCGACAAGGTCTGCGCGGACGGCACGGTGACGAAGGAGGAAGCGCACGCGGTGATGAAGCTCGCCCGCGAGCTCCGCGAAGAGGCGCGGAAGGAGCACAAGGAGCACAAGGCCGCCCGGTCGCAGAAGAAGTGAGCGG
>CAYYKK010000089.1:0-12208 GCA_964467935.1 uncultured Polyangiaceae bacterium | reverse complement strand
TATCGCGTGAGCGTCGGGTGCGTCGCCGGCGTCGATCTCGACGACGGACGCAGCGTCGTCGTGAAGGTCCAAGCCGGCAAGCGGAGGCAGGAACAGCTCGAGGCGTGCGTCGCCTTCCGCGAGCACCTGCTCGGCCACGACTTCCCGTGCGCCGCGCCGATCCTCGGCCCACGGAGGCTCGGCGCCGCGTGGGCGACGGTCGACGCGTGGGACGAGCGCGGCGCGCCCGGCGATGCGCGCGAGCCCGCCCTGCGCCGGGCGCTCGCGCGTTCGCTCGCGGAGCTCTTCGAGCTCGGGCGCTCGTTTGATCGCCGCCACGAGCTCGGCCCGGCGTGGTTCACTGCGTTGCCCGAGGGTCGCGTCTTCCCCGCCCCGCACAGCCCGCGCTTCGACTTCACGTCGGACGCGGAGGCGGCGGCGTGGATCGAGGCGCTCGGCGCCGAGGCGCGCGCGCGGCGCGGCGAAGCGGTGGGCGCGCTCTCGGTGGGACACTTCGACTGGCGCGCGGAGCATCTGCGCTTCGAGGGCGACCGCGTCGTCACGAGCTACGACTGGGACAGCCTGCATCTCGAGCGCGAGACGGTGCTCGTCGGCGCGACGGCCCACGCGTTCACCCTGGACCATCGGCGCGGAGGCGTCGTCCACGCGCCCTCGATCGACGACGTGCGCGCGTTCGTCGCGGACTACGAAGCGGCCCGCGGAGCGTCGTTCTCGATCGCCGAGCGCAGGACGATCGCGGCGTCGTGCGTCTACTCGCTCGCGTACACCGCGCGGTGCAACCTGGCGTCGTCGCCCGATCGCGAGGAGGCCGCCGGGGACGCTCGCCCGCTGCTGAGGGCCGAGGGGCGGCGCTTGCTCGACGGATCGCTCTAGGCGCGCCCGCTGCGGCGACGACGCGCGAGGAGCGCCGCGGCGATCGCCGAGACGACGAGCGCGGCCGGTGATCGCGTGAGACCGTCCTCGACCGAGGACCCGTCCGCCGCCGAGGTGATGGCGCACTTCACGTCGATGGGAACGCACACCTGACTCGGCGTCGACGTCGCGCCCCCCGAGCCACCCGCGCCACCGACGCCGAGCGGGCGCCCGAAGCCGACCGAGGAGCCACCGCCGATGCCGCTCCATGCGCCGCCGGCGCCGTTCGTTCCACCACCGGCGCCGCCGCTCCCGCCGCCGCCCGCGTCGCCTCCACCGCCTGATCCGCTCGCGCCGCCGGACCCGCTCGCGCCGCCCCCCGCGCCGCTGGAGCTCGACGACGAGCTGCTGGTCCCGGCCGAGCACGACGCGACGCCGCACTGACTGGAGCAGCTCGCGCACTCGATGCACTGCGTGAGCTGGTTGAAGGCGACGACCCCCGCGAGGTGCGGCGTCGCGCAGCCCACGTAGCAGGTCTGATCGGGGAGCGTGCAGGCCTCCATGCACGAAAGGATCGCGTCACAGTCGCCGCTCGACTGACACGACGCTCGCTCGGCGTCGCAGACGCCCGCGGTGCCGAGGTCGGCTTGGAGGCAGAGCTTGCAATCACCGAGCACGGCAGGCGCGATGATGGGTCGGATGAAGGTGTCGTAGACGGCGGAGACCCGGCCGTAGATCGCGACCTGCTCGCAGTTCGCGTCGGCCGCGGACGCGACGCCGACCACGCGGCGATGACCGTTCACGAGCGCGTAGGTCGGCCCGCCGGAGTCGCCGAAGCAGGCCGTCTTGCCGAGCGTCGCGTCGAAGCGGAACCAGCTCGTCGAGACGACGTCGACGGGGAGCGTCACGTGGTTGCGGTTCGTCTGGTATTGCGAGGGATCGTTGGGGCCAGCGTAGGTGCGCCCGTAGCCCGATATCTCGACCGTCTCTCCGGTCGCGAGATCGTCGGCGGACTCCACCGCGGGCGTGAGCGCCGTCGCGCTCGTCGCGCCCTCGAAGGTGACGACGCCGAAGTCGTTCGCGAGGGTCGTCGGATCGTAGCCGGGGTGCGGCTGCCACGCGGTGGGCACGTAGGACGCGTCGCACAGCGAGGCGTCGCCGGCCGGCGTGCAGCTCACCCAATCGGTGGCCTCGATGATCTTGTCGACGGTGCCCATCACGCAATGCGCCGCGGTGAGCACGTAACCCGTCGAGCCGTGCGTCGCGATGACGGTGCCCGAGCAGACGGCGTGCTTGCCGTCGGTGCGCGTGATGAGCAGCGCCACCGTGGACTTGTTGAGGTCGTCGACCGTCCCGCCGATGATCGGGGACTTCGCCGTGCCCACCGCGCCGCTGTCGATCGCCTTCGGATCGAAGCACACGTCGTACTTGCAGCCGGTGGCGAGGACGAGGGCGAGCGAAGCGAGGACGCGATGGTGCATGGGCCTTCCTTCGAAGGCAGAACGGCTCATCGCGGGAGAGCTTTACCGCCGCGAGCTCACGAAAAAGCGCGGTGGAGCGCCGACACGAAGCCGAGCAGGAAGTCCAGCGCCGAAGGCTCGAACGCGCGCACGCCCTGGTGCATCACCGCGAGCAGCCCCGGTCGGAGCTCGATGACACCGCGAAATCCGCTGTGGACGATCACCTGCCTCGCCGCCACCGGCAGCACGGCGTTGCCCTCCTGCATCGACGGCGAGCTGACGTCGAACCGCGCCTCGAGGAAGGGGTCGCCGATCGACTTCGCCGTCGCGCTGCCGCCGACGAGCCCGTCGAGGAGCTTCAGGCCGCGCCCGATGTCGTCGGCGATCCCGCTCGTCATCTTCGATCGAAGCGCCACGCGGCCGCGCGCGCGCGGCGTCGACACGATCGCGAGGACGAGGCGCTCTTCTCCCATCGCCTGCGACACGACGTCCCCGCCGAAGATTTCGCAGAGGCTCGCGCGCGCCTCGTCGAGGTTCGCCGAGAGCTCGATGCCCGAGCGGCCGACGGTCGGGAGAAACACCCAGGGCTCGAGCCGCTTGAGCTCGGGGAAGCTCGCAGGACGCAGCTCGAAGCGGCGCTCCTGGCTCCACGCGGCGAGGCGCGGATCGACCGGCGGGGGGCCCCACGGCGGCGCGGTGAAAGCGCCCGCGGGGAGAGCCGACGCGCGCGCGGGCGCCGCGAACGCGGGAGGTGGATACGCGGGCGGCCCCTGAGACGGGCTCGCGCCGGGAGGGTAAGTGGGCGCGGACGCCCACGCCGAGGGCGAGCTCTGCGAGACGTGGTGCGGAGGAGGCGCGGCCGGCGCGATCGCGGATGGAGCAGGCGGATGCTCCGGCGCGCTCGGCGGGCGCGACGCGGTCGCGGCGAAGGCCTGGCTCGTGCCACCCCGGAGCGACGCGGCGACGGCGCGCGCCGCCTCCCCCGCGCGAGGCCAGCGCGCGGACGCGTCGAGCGCGAGGCACCTCGCGAGCCAAGCGTCGAAGCCGGGCGGCAAGAGCCTCGCTTTCGCGCCAGCGCGCGCGATCGCCGAGGGCGTGGGCTCGAGCACGATCTTCACGGGCAGCTCGGCGAGCGTGGTCGCCGCCCAGAGATCGCCCGACGCCGAGCCCGTGAGCATCTCGTAGACCACGAGCCCGAGCGCCCAGACGTCGGTCGCGGGGCCGACCGTCGACGAGATCACGCTCCCCTGCTTCTCGGCGATGACCCGCCAGCTCGCGCCGAGCTGCTCGGGCGCCGAGTAAGCGGGCGTGCCGATCTGCGTGGCGCTCGCGCTCGTCGTCTCGGCGAGCTTCGCGATGCCGAAGTCGAGCACCTTGACCGTGGTGCGCCCCTTTCGGTCCTTCGCGAGGAAGAGGTTCTGCGGCTTCAAATCTCGGTGCACCACGCCTGCCGAATGCGCCTGATCGAGCGCCTCGCCGAGCTGCTCGACGAGGTCGGCCGCGAGCTCGCCGGATATCGGGCCCTCTCTGCGGAGTCGTACGTCGAGCGGCTCGCCCTCGAGCAGCTCCATCACGAGGAAGGGCACCTCGAGCGTGGGATCGATGCCCGCGTCGAGCACGTCGACGATGTGATCGGACCTGCCGATGCGCGCCGCGATGCGCGCCTCGCGCACGAAGAGCTCGCGGGCCTGCTCGTTCTCGAGCAGGTTCGGTCGGACGAGCTTGAGGGCGACGACGCGATCGGTCTCGGTGTGCACCGCGCGCCACACGACCGCCATGCCGCCCTCGCCCAAGATCTTCTCGAGGCGGTAGCGGCCGCCGACGACGAGGCCTGCCTGTGTCTGCGACACGCTCGGACGATGCTAGATCGGAGGCGCCGGGTCGAGGGACAATCTCACGCCGATGCCGATCGACCGCTACGACGAGGTTCGCCGCTCGCTTCGCCGCGCCCTCGGCGCGGGGCCACGCGTCGACGAGTACTACCTGCCGTTCGTCGCGTTCGTCGACCGATCGATCGACCACGCCGCCCGCGCTCCGTTGTTCGTCGGCGTGTCGGGCCCGCAGGGCTCGGGAAAGTCGACGCTGGCCGCGCACGCGGTCCGAGAGCTCACGCGACTCGGGAGGTCCGCGGCGGCGCTCTCGATCGACGACTTCTACCTCACGCACGCGGAGCAGCTCGCGCTCGCGGCGGCGCACCCGGGGAACCGCTACCTCGAGCACCGCGGCTATCCCGGCACGCACGACGTCGCCCTCGGCGCGCGCACCCTCGACGCGCTCGCCGCGCGGACACGGGGCGAGCTCCGCGTCGTCACCTACGACAAGGGCGCCTTCGGCGGGCGCGGCGATCGCAGCGACCCGTCCGCCTTCGCGCGCGTCGAGACGCCGCTCGACGTCGTGCTGCTCGAGGGTTGGATGCTCGGCTTCGAGCCCGTTGACGCGGACGAGATCGACGATCCCGATCTCCGCGCGGTGAACACCGCGCTCGCGCGATACCGCGCGTGGACCTCGCGATTCGGCGCGTTCGTCCACCTCGACACGCACGACCTCGACGCGATCGTGCGCTGGCGCGTCGACGCGGAGCGTGAGCGCCGCGCCGCGACCTCGGCGGGGCTCTCCGACGACGACGCGCGCGACTACATCGAGCGCTTCCTGCCTGCGTATCGCCTCTTCGTGCCGCGGCTCCGCGCTCGGAGACCGATCGACGGCCCCGTGCTCCGCGTCGAGCTCGGCCCCGATCGTTCGCCGCTCCGCGCGCCGGAAGAGACGTGATCCGGCCGCGTGCTCCGAGTCGATCGCGGCCGGCGCGCGCACGACCCCAGGGCGCGCGAGCGGTCCTCGCGTGGTAGCCTCCACGGCGATGCAGGAGCTCGAGCCCGGCATGCTCGCCGCACCCCACATCCGCCTGGAGCGCAAGATCGCCGAGGGCGGCATGGGGAGCGTATGGGTCGCCGAGCACCTCTCGCTCAAGACGCGCGTCGCGGTGAAGCTCATCCTCTCCGAGCTCGGCGGCTCGAAGGAGGTCCTCGAGCGGTTCGAGCGAGAGGCACAAGCCGTCGCGACGCTGCGCAACCCTCACGTGGCCCAGGTGTTCGACCACGGCGTGAGCACGACCGGTCAGCCCTACATCGTGATGGAGTTGCTCGAGGGTGAGGATCTCGGCGCGCGGATCCAGCGCGAGGGTCGCCTGTCGCTGCCGTTCGTCGCGCTCGTCGTCGGGCAGGCGGCGAAGGCGATCGGCAAGGCCCACCAGCTCGGGATCGTGCACCGCGACCTGAAGCCCGAGAACCTGTTCCTCACCGACGCGGACGGCGACGTCTTCGTGAAGGTCCTCGACTTCGGGATCGCCAAGCGGATGGAGAAGGCGAAGCGCGTGACGACGACGGGCTCGATCCTCGGGACGCCGGTCTACATGTCGCCCGAGCAGATGACGAACTCGAAGGCCGTCGGTCCCGCGAGCGACGTCTGGGCGCTCGGCGTCGTCACCTACCACGCCCTCACGGGCGAGGTTCCGTTCGACGGCGAGACGATGGCCGCCCTCGCCATCGCCGTGGACCGAGGCCACTACGAGCCCGCGACGCGGCGCGTCCCGTCGTTGCCGCCCGCCATCGACGGCTTCATCGCGCGGGCGCTCGCGCGAGAGCCGGAAGATCGCTTCAGGAGCGTGAAAGAGATGGCCGAGAGCCTCACGCGCATCGCGAACGGCGAGAGCGAGCTCGACGGGCCCTCCTCCGTGCTGCCGTCCTCTCGCGCGGACGCGTACGAAGCGCGGACGATCGCGCCGGGGCCTTCGACGCGCAACGCGCGCCCACACGCCTCGCGCGCCGGCGCGCCCGGTCGAGCGCCGAGGTCGCGGGCCGTGCTCTTGCTCGGGCTCGTCGCGATCGCGCTCGTCGGCGTCGCGGCCGCGGGGCTCCATTTCGTCGGGCGGGACGTCGAGGAGCGGGGCGTCGTCGCGACGTCGACGCCGAGCCCCCGCGGGCTCGACGTGCCCAGCGCGACGAACCGTGGGCCGACCGTGGAGCCTGCGCCGCTGCCGACGAGCGTCGCATCGACGGAGACGACGGAGACGAGCGCGCCGACGACCGCGAGCGCCGCGCCGCCGTCGGGCTCCCCCTCCGCGAACGCGAGCGAGGCGCCGCGACCGAAGGGACCGCCTCACGGCCCCGCCGCCGCGCCGCCCCCGAGCGCCAAGCCGAGCGACGCGATCCCGACCACGTTCTGAGCCGCATTTCACCTCGACGGCGGCGTCGGTGTCCTAAGTCCACGCCGCCGAGATCGACCGAGGCGCCCATCCTTCGCTATCGTGCGGCCGACCTCATGCTGCTTCGTTCGAGACCACGATCGCACGCCCTCGTCTTGGCGCTCGGGCTCGCGCCGTGCGCGGCCGCGATCGCGCTCACGGCTGCGCCCGCGATCGCGCGCGCCGACGGCCCGTCCGCCGCCGACAAGGACACCGCGCGCAAGCTCCTCTCCGACGGGAACGACGCGTACGCCGCGCACGACTACCCGAAGGCGCTCGAGGCGTTCGCCGGCGCGCACGCGCTCATGAACCTCCCGACCACGGGTCTCGGCGTGATGCGCAGCCAGGAGAAGCTCGGGCTGCTCGTCGAGGCGCGCGACACGGCGCTCGCCATCGGGCGCATCACGCCGCGCCCGAGCGAGCCGAAGGCCGAAGAGGACGCCCGCGACGAGGCCGCGCGCATGGCCGAGGCGCTCGGCTCGCGCATCCCGACGCTCGAGGTCGTGGTCGACGGCGTCGACGATCCGCTCTCGTACACGGTGCTCGTCGACGGCATGCAGGTCCCGCCCGCAGCGGCGCGGCTCCCGCGCAAGGCGAACCCGGGACAGCACCAGATCGTCGTGCACGCCGACGGCTACTTCGACGCGAAGGCCGTGGTCGCGCTCGCCGAGTCGCAAGCGGCGCACGTCCCGGTCCACCTCGAGCGCGATCCGAGCTGGACGCCGCCCGCCAAGGTCGTCGCGCCGGCGGCGATCGCGCCGCCTCCGAAGCTCGTCGCGCCTCCGCCGCCCCCTTCGCCGCGCGGCGCCCATCCGCTCCTCTGGGTCGGCGTCGCGACCGCGGGCGCGGGGCTCGTCGTCGGCACCGTCGCCGGCGTGGACGTCCTCGCGACGAAGGGCGACTGCGTGAAGAGCCTCACGCGGCGCTGTCCCACCGCCGTCGCGAACGTCTCGAACGTCGGCTTCGCCGTCGCTGGGGCGGGCGCGATCCTCGGCGTCGTGGGGCTCGCGCTCAGCTTCGGCCACGGCGACGCCCCGGCGAAGTCCGCGTCGGTCTCGGCCTTGATCGGTCCCGGTTGGCTCGGCGCGGAAGGGAGCTTCTGAGTGGCGCGCCTCCGAGACGTCGCCGCGGCGCTCGCCGCGACCCTCGCCGTCGCCGCGGCGCCCGCCTGCCAATACGTCGCGGGCATCGCAGGCGAGACGTCGGCTTGCCCTTCTCCCAAAGGCGTCTCGGCCTACCAGTGCGACGACGCGTGCACCAAGTATTGCACCTCGAGCGCGTGCGCCGTGCCATCGCTCTACCCGGACTTGGCGACGTGCTGCCTCGTCTGCAGCCAGTCGGCGCCGGCCACGCAGACGTGCCGCGCGAGCGCGGTCCTCGCCTCGAGCTGCGAGAAGGCCGGCGCGTTCCTCTCGTCGTCGAAGAAGGTGTGCGACGATCAGCAAGGCGCGTTCGCCGACCTGTTCGCCGTCGTGTGTCCGGGTCGCGCGACCCCCACGTCCGCGACGTTCGACGCGACCCGAGGACCGGCGACGCTGCTCGAAGCCGCGCAAGCGAGGGCCGTCGGGTGCGCCGAATCGGCCGATTGCCTCTGCAAGGAGGTCGCGAAGGACACCCCGTCCGCGACCGCGATCGCCGCGTGCCAGGACGATTACGACGCCTGCGTGGAGGCCTGCTCGCTGACGAAGAAGGCCCTCTGACGCTCAGCCGGCAGGCATCACGACCGTCACCAGATCGTCGGTGTCGTCGCAGCTCTTCGCTCCCGCGTCGACGCAGCTGCAATCGGCGACGCCGTACGCGCACGCGCCGGGCGTCGCCTCACACGCGTAGGTGCTCGTCCCGCCGGCGCTGGTGGTGACGCAGTACTCGACGTACTTCCGACACGCGAGATCACCGCAGGGGAACGTGCCGTCGCTGCACTCCGCCGCGTCGGTGAAGTCGCCCCCGACGTCGATGCACGCCTTCGGCGCGACGAACCCGTTGCAGCTGCAGGCGAGCGGCGGAAAAGGCGCGCCGTCGCAGTCGATCCGGCTCGGCACGCATTGGCCTCGCCGACCTCGGCCGCACCGTTGATCGGGATAGACGCAATGCTCTCGCGTCGGGCAAGGCGTCGTCGGGTCGCAGCCCGGCGGCCCCGTCACCTCGGGCGCGCACGCGCCGATCCCTTCGAGCGCGCCGAGGGCCCCCGCGAAGGCCCAGGCGATGCGGAGCAGACCGCTCGAGGCGACGCGTCGGCTCAACCGGCCAACGACAGCGCGACGCGATGGTGGTTCGCGAGGCGCGCGCCCTCGAAGAGGAGGAGCCAGACGGTGCGCTCGTCCTCCGCGAGCGCGCCGTCGTCGCCCTCGCCGAGCAGCTCCATCGCGGCGATCTTGTCGGCCACCTCGTCGGAGAGCGTCGACCCCTCGAGCGGGATCCCGAGGCGCTGCGCCATCCGCGAGAGCTCCTCCGCGAGCCGCGGCGCCGAGCCGACCCACAGCCGCGGCCGCTCGCCGGCGATGAGCTCGGTGTGCTCGAGGGCGAGCGGCGCATCGAAGTCGGCGGGCACGTAGGCGAGGCGAAACGGGTTCGTCGCGAGCAGCTCGAGGTGCGGGCTCGGCTCCTCGCTCTCCTCCGCCATCTCCCCGAGCGCGACGAACGCTCCGGCGGAGTGATGATCGATCCCCGACCGACCGAAGCGCCCACGCCGATACACGTCGGGGACGGTCTTGGGATCGACGTAGCCTCCGAGCCCCCGGCCGCGGAGCACCGCGTCGACCGCGGACGCGTACCGTGCGGCGACGGCTTGGGCCTTCTCGACATACGAAGCACGAAGGGACATGAACACGCCGACGGACATGCGATCGCGATCTCCTCAGGCGTCCTTCTTCTTCTTTTCGCGGCGGCGACGGAAGAAGAAAGGAGGCGGGGGCAGCATGTCGACCACCTCGTAGCCGCTCGGGCGGCGCTGCGGGTGCTTGACGACGGGGCGCCCCGCGTCCGGACGACCGGCATCGACACTGCCTCCGTCGACCATGCCGGCGTCGACAATGCCCCCGTCGACCCCGCCCGCGTCGACCCCGCCGTCGAGGAGGGCCGGCGAGGACGAAGCGCCGGGGCTCACCGCGTCGGCGCTGCTCGGCGCCGGCGGCTCGGCGACGCTCGGGAGGGGCGCCGCAGAGCCGCCCGCGTCGTGCTTGCCCGCGTCGCTCGACGAACAGCCGGCGAGCGCGATCGACGCCGTGGCCCCCGCGAGCAGCGTCCGCATGTGCTCGACGGTTCGGGCGCGTGCGCCGGGCGCGGTCGCGCCTCGATCGTCGTCATCGTCTCGGTCGTCGGTCACGGGCGAACCTCCCACAAACGAGCATAGCGCTCTTTCGCCGAGCGAGCGGCCGGGCGACGATGCGAGCGCGCGTCGGCGGGCGCGACGACGAAGCTCCTCCGCCGTCCGAAGAGCCATGAGGATCCGTCCGCTCCACGTCCTGACGCCGCTCGCCCTCGTCGTCCTCGTCTCCGCGTGCAAGCCGAGCCGCGCCGACGTCGCCGCGATGCTCGAGCAGCGAGGCTTTCACGCCGTCGAGATCGATCCGGCGGACAACGAGCTCGGCGTCTATCACTTCCGCGCCAAGCGCTCCTTCGAGGATTGCCGCGGCACCTTCGTCGTGGAGCAGAAGATCCTCTCGTCGACGTGCACGGTGCGCGAGCAGGTCTCGAGCCCCCTCGAGAGCGCTTCGTCCGAAGCGCGATGATTCGTGGCGGCCCCGCGCGTGATTCGGCGCTAGCGTCTCGAGAGTGAGCAGCGACACGCGACGGGTGATGGCCGAAAACCTTGCGAAGCGCCTCGCCGCCATCGCGAAGGCCAAAGCGGCCGCGGTCGGCAAGGAGCCGCTCGACGTCGCGTTCGTGAAGAAGCACGCGAGGACGGGCGCGCTGGGGATCATGAGCGACGCCGAGCTCGAGACGAAGCTCGAAGACCTCTACTACGTGGACCACCCGCAATACCGGACGAACCTGGATCTCGTGGATCTGATTCGGCAGCTCGCCGACTACCAGTGATTCGGGACGCGCTCGTCGCCCGCAGGTCGAGCCCGTCGGTCAGTACTCGAAGCCGCTGCCCCCGATGAACTCGCGCAGCAGCGACGTCGGCGGGACGTGGTCGGGGTAGATCGCGACGAACCGGTCGATGAGGTGCCGCAGCCGATAGGCGGTCGGAAACGACGGGTGGGAGCGGGGCACCTCGAGCAGATAGCGCTCGGCGTAGACCTTGAGCACGCTCGGCTCGTACGCGAGGAACGAGTCGAACACCACGTCGGCCTGCGGCAGGTGCGGGTAGATGTGGAGCCCCTCGCCGCGACGCACCGACGCCCAGCGGGCGATGCTGTCGGCCGCCGTGAACGATCGGCCGTGGCGATCGCGGACGATGCGCCTGAGGAGCCGCACGTCCACCGGAGAGAGCGACGCGAGGCGATCGATCGGCAACAGCGTTGCAGGATGGATGAAGATGCGAAAGAGCTGCGCCGGTGACGCGGCCGCGCCGAGGAGCGCCGGGTTGAGCGCGTGGATCCCCTCGATGAGGATGGCCTCGCCGGGGTGGAGCTCGAGCTCCTCTCCGCCGTCGGGCACGCTCCGTCCCGTCGGGAAATCGTAGCGGGGGAGCCTCACCTTCTTTCCCTCGAGCAGGGTCGCGACGTCACGCTGCAGCCTCGTGAGCTGGAGCGCCTCCAGCGCCTCGAAATCGTAGTCGCCCTTCTCGTCCTTCGGGGTCGTCTCGCGGTCGACGTAGTAGTCGTCGAGCGAGATCCCCACGGGCTGGATGCCGTTGATCTCGAGCTGCACCGTGAGCCGCTTCAGGAACGTGGTCTTGCCGGACGAGGACGGGCCGGCGACGCAGATGATGCGCACGTCCTTCCGCCGCTGGGAGATCGCGTCCGCGACCGCGCCGATGCGCTTCTCGTGAAACCCCTCGGCCGCGCGGATGATGCGCGAGACGCGGCCTCCGATGCTCTGCTCGTTGAAGGCGCCGACGTCGGTCACGCCGAGCGACTCGCGCCAGGCGCGCGCCGCCTCGGTCATCTCGCTCCCGTAGCGCGGCGCCTTGATCTCGACGTCGAGCGGATCGCGACCGAGTCCGCCGTCCACCTCCGAGCGAACCTCCTTCCCGAAGTCGAGGAAGAGCCGTCCGGCCTTCGCGACCACGCTCACGTCGCCGAGCTCCTTCGTCCGGCGCACGCACGGCCCCGCGTACGGCGCGTACACCGCGCCGCAGCTCACGAGCACCACGGTGGCCTGTCGCGACGATCGCAGCATGCGCACCGCCTCCGGCCAGCCCTGCTCGGCGAGGTGCGCGGCCGCCTCGTCCACGCCCCAGATCTCCTCTCGGAACGCCTCGCCGTGCTCGATGAGCTTCTTCAGCCCGAAGCTGAGCGATCGCGCGAGGCCCTCGGCGTCGTCGATCGGGCTCGCGCACTCGATGCACTGCATGCTCGTGAGCGATCCGCCGAGCCGGAGAGGCAGATCGGGCGCGACGCTCGCGGCCACCTCGAGCAGCGCGAGCCCCGCGCTGCGTCGCACGATCTGCCGCCCCTCCCACGACGCGGTGGTCATCGGCGACAGCGTCGTCTCGCTCGCGATGGGCGTGTCGAGCGAGACGGGTCGGTCTTCCATGAGCGCCGCGACG
>CAYYKK010000088.1:0-24228 GCA_964467935.1 uncultured Polyangiaceae bacterium | reverse complement strand
ATGCGGAACGGGAACCGTGAGCTGCGGCGCGCGCTGCGTCGACACACAAGTCGACCCGAAGAACTGCGGCGGATGCGGAACCACGTGCGACACCGGCAAGGTCTGCAACGACGGAACGTGCGCGACCTCGTGCTCGCCCGGCGAGATCGTGTGCGGCGGCAAGACGCTCCCCGGCCCCGGTCACTTCGTCGAGCCCACCATCGTGCGCGCCGGCCGCCACGATCGCTTCCCCATCGCCTGGGAGGAGACGTTCGCGCCGATCCTCTACGTGTTCTCGGTCCGCTCGATCGAGGAGGCGATCGCGGCGAACAACGCCGTCTCGCAGGG
The DNA here is from genome assembly GCA_964467935.1 of uncultured Polyangiaceae bacterium. Taxonomy (GTDB): domain Bacteria; phylum Myxococcota_A; class Polyangia; order Polyangiales; family Polyangiaceae; genus CAYYKK01. Next base: position 23,901 of record CAYYKK010000088.1, on the reverse strand, counting down.
GCTCTCGAGCGCGCTCTTCACCGACAGCGTGCGCGCCGCCGAGCGGTTCCTCTCCGCCGCCGGGAGCGACTGCGGCATCGCGAACGTGAACATCGGCACGAGCGGCGCCGAGATCGGCGGCGCCTTCGGCGGCGAGAAGGAGACGGGCGGCGGCCGCGAGAGCGGCTCGGACAGCTGGAAGGCCTACATGCGCCGGCAGACCTGCACCGTGAACTACGGCGACTCGCTCCCGCTCGCGCAGGGCGTCGAGTTCCCGGCGGGCGCGTGAGGGGCCGCGCGCGCCCGTCGTCAGGGCTTGTAGAACCAGAGCGGCCCGTGACAGACCGACGAGGTCATGTCGCAGGGTGCGACCTGGTGCGTCGTCGTGAACGTGTCGAAGAGCTTCGCCTGGAGCGTCGCGTCGTTGTTGCAAACATGATAGTTTTGCAACGTCTCTGACGTCTGGGCGACGAGCGCCTGGAACGCCTTGTCGAGGCCGTCGGCGAAGCCCGTGCCGTTGTCCCACGTGCACATCGGCAGATCCGCGATCACCTGCGCGATGTTGCCGGCCTGGAGGTCCATCAGGAGCTGCGGCGTGCCGCCGGTGATCGAGCACGTGAGGTGCATCCCGACGTAGTTCTGCACGTCGGTGAGCAGCTGCTTGGCGAGCGCGTCCGAGAGCGAGTCCATGCTCAAGAACTTCGTCGTCGGATCGCACTCGCACGATTGGTAGGCCGTCATCAGGCCGAGCATCTCGGCCCGCGTGATCGGCGCCTCGGCCTTCTTCACCTCCACGAGGAAGACGTCGCCGTTCTTGTCCTTGGCGCCCGGCTCGGTGCCGTGGTTCGCCATGAACGCCGACTGGACGGCCACGCCGTCGCACGACAAATCGAGCTGTGTCGTGGTGTGCGGCGGCCAGAGATCGCTCGAGCGACCCGCGGTGTCGTTGTACGCGTCCTTCTGCAGCCAGTGGAACGTGGCCGTGCACGACTCCATCCCCGTCGCCGTGCTCGTCGTGGCCGTCGACGACGAGGTCCCGCCGCCTCCCGCGCCGCCGGTGCCGGTGTTCGAGCCGCTCGAGCACCCGAAGACGAAGAAGGCGAGAGCGAGGCCGAGCGCGCGCGAAGTCATGGTGCCGGATGCTAGCAGACCCGCCGCGCCCACGTCGCCGCGCCGGTGAGCTCGCGCTCGACTCAGCCCTCCGCGTCGAGCTCGCGCCCGCGCGCGACGAGCGCGTCCTTCAGCGTGAGCGCGGCCTTCGTCTTGTGGAGGTCGGCGCGGTAGACGAGGCAGATCCGATCGGCGAACTTGGGCATGTCGGCGTGCAGGCGCACGAGGCGCCTCCGGTGGCCGTAAGCCGCGACGCGGCGCGGGAGGATGCCCACGCCCACGCCCGAGAGCGTCACCGCCTTCACGAGCTCGAAGTCCCCGCACGAGAGGTAGCGGCTCGGCACGACGCCCTGCCGCTCGAGCGCGCGGAGCAGCGCGCGGCTCTCGGTCACGCGACCGGCGTGGACGAGCGGTCCCCGACGGATGCGCTCGAACGCCTCCTCGCGCGTCGCCGCGCCGAAGGAGAGCGAGCGCCCACCGGACGCCGGCGTCGAGAAGAAGTCGACCGCGTCGTGAAAGAGCTTCACGAGGACGAGGTCGGGGTGGGGGATGGGGTTCACCACGAGCCCGAAGTCCACGTCGCGCGAGAGGACGGCGTCGCGCACGGACGCCGACGGGCCGTTCCACAAGGAGGGCTCGAGCCCCGGGTGCTCCGCGTAGAGGCGCCGGAGGAACGACGGCAGGAAGTACGCGCCGAGCGGCTCGTGGCAGCCGATCACGAAGCGACCGATCTCGCGATCCTCGAGCCCCGAGATGCGCGCCTCGGCGCGCGCGACGATCGCGAGCAGCTCCTCGGCGTCGGAGGCGAGCGCGCGGCCGGTCGTGGTCAAGGAGACGCCGCTCCGACCTCGGAGGAGCAGCGTGGTGCCGAGCTCCTCCTCGAGGCGCTTCATCGCGACCGTGAGCGACGGCTGGCTGATGCCGAGGTGCTTGGCCGCGCCCGTCAGGCTCCCGCGCGCGCGGATCTCGAGGAAGTACCGGAGCTGAGCGAGTTCCATGGGGCATAGTTTATGTCTATGGGAGCCATGTGCGAAGCGATGGTTTCGCGAAGCGAGGCCGTCCTTATCGTGACGATTCTGGGGGCGCGCGCGTCGCACGACGCGTGCGTGGCCCTGCTTTGTCCGATGAGGACGCTTACGCGGCGCGAGTCGCAGAGAGAGGGAGACATCATGCACACAGCTTCGAAAACGCGCTGGCGCGCCTCGGCCTGGGGGACGCTCCTCCTCGGCTGCGCGCTCGTCGGCGCCGCCTCGGGCGCCTGCGGCGACGGCGGCGGGACGGGCGGATCCACGAGCACCGGCGCGACGACTGGAAGCGGAGGGCAGGGAACCGGCGGCGGCGCCAGCACCTCGTCCTCCACCGGCGCCGGCGGCTCCGGGCCGGTCTGCGCGACGCCGATCGTCGGACCCACGCGCGGATCGGCCATCGCGATCACGTCGAACGACGCGCGCCTCGTGACGGTGAACCGCGACGCGGGGACCGTCACCGTGCTCTCGGTCGACTACGGATCCGGCGCCCCCGTGATGACCGTGGTCAAGGAGATCGCGGTCGGCGCCGAGCCCTGGCAGGTCGCGATCAACGGCTGCGACGACACGGCGTACGTCGTGACGCGCAAGGATCAGAAGCTCGTCGAGATCACGGGGCTCGACAGCGCGAGCCCCGCGGTCGGGCGGAGCGTCGCCGTCGGATCCGAGCCGACGGCCCTCGCGCTCACGCCGCACGACGCGAAGATCTACGTGTCGAACTGGGTCGACGGCACGCTCTCGGTCGTGGACCCGGCGACGATGACCGTGACGGGCACCGTCGATCTGAACCCCGCCATCGTGCAGACGGGCGCGCTCGGCGCCGTGACCCCGCGGGCCTCGCTCGCGCACCCGCGCGCGCTCGCCGTCACGAACTCCGGCGGCGCGAGCGACGACGCGGAGAAGGTCTACGCGACCGAGTGGTTCGCCGTGCGCACCGGCCCCGAGGACGCGACCGGCACGAGCTCCGATCACAACTGGAAGGGCCTGCTCTACGAGGTCGACGTGGGCACGGGCGCGGTGAGCACCATCGACTTGCCCGCCATCACCGACACCGGTTTCCTCGACGCGAAGGGGCAAGCCACCGGCTGCTTCCCGAACCAGATCGGCTCGGTCACGATCGACGGCGGCTTCGCCTACGTGTCGAGCACGTGCGCTTCGCCCGTCGGCCCCGTCGGGGTGTTCCAGCGCGGCGCCTGCACCACGTCCGCGAACTGCGCCTCGTTCGGCGTCGGATCGACCTGCACGCAGGGGGTCTGCACGCTCCAATGCCTGCAGGACGCCGACTGCGGTCCGCTCGCGGCGGCCGGTGATTGTCAGCTCCCCGCGGGCACGTGCAAGCCGACCGTCGACAACGCCAAGACGACGACGCACCCCGCGGTGACGATCGTCGATCTCGCGGCCAAGACCGCCACGACGACCGCGCTCGACAAGCGCTACCAGACCAAGGCTGCGGCGAACGGCTTTCCGCTGCGCGTCCCGCTCCTGCCGACGGACATCGGCTTCCACGGCCAGTTCGCCTACGTCACGGGCGAGGGCGCCGACGGCGCGTTCCGAATGCAGATCGACGCCGGCGCGATCTCCGACGTCGGCTCGTCGGCGAACAACTTCATCGACCTCCGGACGACGAGCGACGGCACCATCCGTCTGCCGATCGGCGTCGCGATGGCGCACGGATCGGCCTTCGCGTTCGTCGCCGACGATGGCAACCGAGACGTGACGGCGCTCGACCTCGGCGCGCAGACCGTCGCGAACGCGACGACCGCGGTGACGACGCACTCGACCGCGCTGCCCGCGCCGGGGTCGCCCGACGAGTCCGTGCTCCGCGGCAAGCGCTTCTTCAACACGGGCCTCGGTCGATGGTCGCTCCGCGGCCAAGCCTGGGGATCGTGCGGCGCGTGCCACGTCGACGGGCTCACGGACGACGTGACCTGGTACTTCGCGCGCGGCCCGCGGCAGACCATCAGCCTCGACGGATCGTTCGCGTCCGCGGACGGGACGGATCAGCGCATCCTCAACTGGTCGGGCATCTTCGACGAGGTCGCGGACTTCGAAGGCAACGTGCGAGGCGTCTCGGGCGGCGTCGGCGCGATCGTCTCGGCGACGAGCACGCCGCCGGCCACGAGCGATCGGATCAACACGGCGACCACGACGCCGCCGCAGCAGGGGCTGCAGGGATCGAGCACCGCGACGGCGGATCCCAACGGCTCGGCGAACCCTCACTCGGTCATCGGTGACTGGAGCGACATCACCGCTTGGGTGAAGACCGTGCGCTCTCCTCGCCGGCCGACGAACCTCGTCGCCGCCGACGTCGCCGCTGGCAAGCTCCTCTTCGGCGCGGGGCAAGGCAACTGCGTCGGGTGCCACAGCGGCGCGAAGTGGACCGTCTCGACGGTCTTCTACAAGCCCAACAACCTCTTCAACGACGTCACCGGCGGCACCAGCTCGAGCTCGCTCTCCGAGACTGGCTACGCCGTCGCGTTGAACAATTTCCCGTCGACGCTGCTCCCGTCGACGGTGGCGGCGAACCAGTTCGATCGCGTCGGATCAGCGGCGTTCGAGCAGCTCGCGTGCGCGGTGAGGCCGGTGGGGACGATCGGCGCGCTCTCGGGCGCGGTGCCGACGGGCGTCTCGCCCGCGGCGGTCGGCGTGCTCGAGCTCCGACAAGACATGAAGACCGGCGCCCAGGGCTCGGGGCTGCTCGGCGGCGAGCCGAGCGCGGGGTTCAATCCTCCGTCGCTCCTGGGCATGCAGGTGGGCGCGCCGTACTTCCACGCCGGCAACGCCCGGACGCTCGAGGAGGTGTTCGACGATCTCTTCCTCAAGCACCACCAGTCGCCGGTCGCCCAGGTGTTCGCGCCGGGCCCGACCGAGGTGAGGGAGCTCGTCGCGTACCTCCTCTCGATCGACGAGACCGAGCCTCCGTTCGCGATCCCCGCGAAGGGCGCGACGGGCGGCGATCTGTGCGTCGCGCCGAACTGAGCGTGGCGACGGACGCGTGACGAGAAGAGGGGAGGGGCGCGCGTCGCTCCTCCCCTCGCGTGCGCTCCGATCGTTCGTGGTACCCTCGGCCTTCGCATGAAGCCGGGGAGCGTCCTCGACGGGAAGTACGAGCTCAGGCGGCGCATCGGCAACGGCGCCATGGGGGCCCTCTGGGAAGGCCTCAACACGCGCACCGAGCGCGAGGTCGCCGTGAAGCTGCTCGCGTCGCGGGGACGCGAAGAGGATCGTCAGCGTCTCTTGCGCGAGGCGCGCGCGGGGGGGCGCATCCGTCACCCGAACGTCCTCGACGTGTACGACGTCTCCGAGACCGACGACGGCAGCCCCTTCATCGTGATGGAGCTGCTCTCGGGCGAGACGCTCGCGGCGCGCCTCGAGAAGGGGCCGCTCGAGCTCGGCAAGGCCCTGCGCACGCTGCGCGACGTCGCGCGCGGGCTCGGGGCCGCGCACAAGGTCGGCGTCGTCCACCGCAACCTGAAGCCCCACAACGTCTTTCTCCACACCGAGTCGGACGCGAGCGAGCCGACCGTGAAGCTCGTCGAGTTCGGCATCAGCCGCATCGACGCCGAGGAGACGCTCACGCTGAAGGGGGTCACGCTCGGTTCGCCCGGCTACGTCGCGCCCGAACAGATCGACGGTCGCGCCGTGGACGCGCGCGCCGACGTCTGGGCGTTCGGATCGCTCGCTTACGAGCTCTTGTCGGGTCACGTGCTCTTCGACGGAACGACGCCCGCCGAGATCCTCGTGCAGGTGACCGCCGCCCCGATCCCGGAGCTCCCGAGCATCACGCCCGAGCTCGACGCGGATCTGCGCGCCCTCGTCGCGGGGTGCCTCAAGCGCGATCCGAACGAGCGGTTCGCGTCGATCGCCGAGTGCACGACCCTCCTCGATCGCGTGCTCGATCGGCTGTCGCACCCGTCGATGGCGCGCGTCGCGGAGCGGAGGCCGCGCGGCGCGCTCGACGACGACGAGCCGACCACGATCACGAGCAACGCCGATCCGCCGGCGCGCGCGCACGGTCGCGCGCCGCTCTCGTCGGACACCGAGGATCCGATCCCGACGCTGCACTACAAGCGCGAGGCGAAGGCCGAGGCGAAGGCCGAGGAAGAGCGCTCCTCGACGCACGTCTCGGTGACCGAGGGCACGCCGATCGACGCGGAGCTCGATCTCTCGAAGACCCCGCTCGAGCCGTTCGTGCCTCCCGACGAGGACACCGACGGAGGCGATGGCGAGCCGGCGACCCTCGCGATGGCGCCGCCGTCCGACGACGAGGAGGGGCGCGAAAACGAGGACGAGCCCACGCGCCCGACGTCGACCGCGCCCCCCGCCGTGTCGCCCTCCAACGCGCCCTCGGCCTCCGACGCTCCGCGCGCGACCTCGTCGGCGCCTCCGCGCTCGCCGACGGTGCCGCCGCTCTTCGATCCTTCGGCGGAGCAATCGCGGCGCAAGGTGCAGATGTTCCAGGAGGCGCTGGCCCCGGAGGAGAGCGCGGCGCCCGTCGCCTCGACGACGAGGAGCGCGTCGCGGATCGCGCTCGCCGCGGCGGCCTTCGTGGCCTTGGGGCTCGTGATCCTCCTCGCCACGCGCGCGAGCCCGCCGGCTGCGTCGACGGCGGCGAAGGCCTCCGCCTCGCCGATCGCCGAGAGCACCGCGAGCGCCGAGGCCACGAGCGCGCGGAGCGACGAGGCCGCGAGCGCGGCGCCGCCGCCCGACGCACCCGTCGAGAGCGCCGCGCCGTCCACCAGCGCGTCGTCTGCGGCGAGCTCGAGCTCCGCGTCGCCGAAGTCCTCTTCCTCGCCGAAGGCCACGCGACCGCGCGTCGTGCGCGCGACCCCGAAGACCACGAGCCCTGCGCCGCCCTCCACCGGCGCGGTCTACAACCCCTCGAGCCTCTGATGCCGAACGCGCGCCGCCTCGGAAAGACGGACCTCGAGACGCCCCCGATCGGGCTCGGTTGCTGGCAGATGAGCGGCGGCAAAGGCCTCGTGGGCGGCTTCTGGGCGGCGCTCCCAGACCGCACCGTCGACGAGGTCGTGCGCGCCTCGCTCGCCGCCGGCGTCACCCTCTTCGACACGGCCGAGATGTACGGCGGCGGCGAGTCGGAGCGCGCGCTCGCGCGGTCGCTCTCCCTGGCCGGCAAGCGCCCGGGCGACGTCGTCGTCGCGACGAAGTGGAACCCGTTCCTCCGCCGCGCGAGCTCGATCCGGAGCACCATCGACGAGCGCCTGCGCTGCCTCTCGCCGTTCGGCGTCGACCTCTACCAGGTGCATCAGCCCTACGGGCTCTCGTCGGTCGAGGACGAGATGAACGCGATGGCGGACCTCGCCGTCGCGAAGAAGATCCGTCACGTCGGCGTCTCGAACTTCGACGCGCCGCGCATGCGCCGCGCCCACGTCGCCCTCGCGAAGCGCGGCCTCGTCCTCGCGTCGAACCAGGTGCGCTACAGCCTCTTGAACCGGCGCATCGAGTCGAACGGCGTCCTCCGCGCCGCGCGCGAGCTCGGCGTCGCGATCATCGCCTATTCACCGCTCGCGCAAGGGCTGCTCACGGGGCGCTTCCACGACGATCCGGCTTCGATCCGGGACAAGCCCGGCCCGCGGCGCTTCATGCCGGCGTTCCGCGAGCGAGGCCTCGAGGCGAGCCGTCCGCTCGTCGACGCGCTCAGGCGGATCGGCGGCGCCTCGGGTGGTGCCTCGCCGTCCGAGGTCGCGCTCGCGTGGCTCGTGCAGTTCCACGGCGAGCTCGTCTTCGCGATCCCCGGCGCGAGCCGCGCGTCGCAGGCCGAGTCGAACGCGCGCGCGCTCCATCTCGTGCTCACCGACGATCAGCTCGCCGAGATCGATCGCCTCTCCCGCCGCTTCGTCTGAAGAGGACGCTAACCCTGCTGGCCGCGCTGGCGGATGAGGCCCTCTTGCGCGGTCGAGGCGACGAGCTTGCCGTCGCGCGTGAAGATGCGCCCGCGCACGAGCCCTCGCGCGCCGCGCGCGACCTGGCTGTCCATCACGTGCAGGAGCCACTCGTCGCAGCGAAAGGGCGCGTGGAACCACATCACGTGGTCGAGGCTCGCGACCTGCATCCCTGGCGTGAGCCACGTCACGCCGTGCGGCAAGAGCGACGTCGTCAGGAACGAGTAGTCCGACGCGTACGCGAGCAAGTAGCGGTGGAGCGCCGGATCGTCGGGGAGCTTGCCGCTCGTGCGGAGCCAGAGCGAGCGCGAGGCCTTCGCGGGCGACGGCAAGAAGGGATCGTCGGTCGCCTCGCACGGGCGCAGCTCGAACGATCGCTCCGCGACGGCGCGCTCGCGGAGCACCTTCGGGAGGCGCTGCGCGTACTTCGCGACCCGCTCTTGCTCGGTGGGGAGCGTCTCCGGCGCCGGCACGTCCGGCATCGCGTCTTGGTGCTCGAAGCCGTCCTCCAGCTTCTGGAAGGAGGCCGCGAGGTTGAAGATCGCGTGCCCCGACTGGATGGCGACCACGCGCCGCGTCGTGAAGGAGCTGCCGTCGCGGATGCGATCGACCTCGTAGACGATCGGCTTCGAGACGTCGCCGGGCCTCAGGAAATAGGCGTGCAGCGAGTGCGCGTGCCGCTCGGCCGGCACGGTCTGCACCGCGGCGGAGAGGGCCTGTCCGAGGACTTGTCCGCCGAACACCGTGCCCCAGCCGAGGTCCTGGCTCTGACCTCGAAAGAGGTTCTCTTCGATGCGTTCGAGCGCGAGCAGGGTGACGAGCTCGTCGAGGATGGCGGACATGGGATCTCCCGAGGGGCGAGGCGCGACGCGTCGTGCGTCGACGCGAACGATAGCGCGAAGGTCCGTCTCCGCGCGCCGTTTGCGCGTCGATGCCGATCGTGCGCCTCCGCCCCGCGCGCGGGGCGCGGTTCTCGTCCCCTTTCGCGCCTCCGCCGGCGCGCACGCTCCTTGCTCGTGCGCGCGCCATGGGCATCGACTACGCATCGCGCATCCCGAACAACGTCGATATCGAAAACGACAAGGCGCTCCAGCGCGCCCTCGAGCATTGGCAGCCCAAGTACCTCGAGTGGTGGGGTGAGATGGGGCCCGAGGGCAGCAAGCGAGAGGACGTGTACCTCCGCACCGCGGTCAGCGTCGATCCCAAGGGCTGGGCGCATTTCGACTACGTGAAGATGCCCGACTATCGCTGGGGCATCTTCCTCGCGCCACCCGAAGAGGGGCGGCGGATCGGCTTCGGCGCGCACAAGGGCGCGCCCGTCTGGGACGAGGTCCCCGGCGAGTATCGCAGCACGCTCCGCCGCATCATCGTGACCCAAGGCGACACCGAGCCCGCGAGCGTCGAGCAGCAACGACAGCTCGGTCGCACGTGCCCCTCGCTCTACGACCTGCGCAACCTCTTCCAGGTCAACGTCGAGGAAGGCCGTCACCTGTGGGCGATGGTGTACCTGCTCCACGCCTACTTCGGTCGCGACGGTCGCGAGGAGGGCGAGGAGCTCTTGATGCGCCGATCGGGCGACGCGGACAAGCCGCGCATCCTGGGCGCGTTCAACGAGCGGACGCCCGACTGGCTCTCGTTCTTCATGTTCACCTTCCTCACCGACCGCGACGGCAAGTACCAGCTCGCCGCGCTCGCCGAGAGCGGCTTCGACCCGCTCGCGCGCTCGACGCGCTTCATGCTGACCGAGGAGGCGCACCACCTGTTCGTCGGAGAGACCGGCATCGCGCGCATCCTCGCGCGCACGGCCGAGGTGATGCGCGAGCACAAGACCGACGACCCGGAGAAGCTCCGCAAGCTCGGCGTCATCGACATCCCGACGGTGCAGCGCTACCTGAGCTTCCACTTCAGCGTGACGCTCGATCTCTACGGATCGGAGAGCTCCTCCAACGCCTCGCTGTTCTACAAGAGCGGGCTCAAAGGCCGCTTCGAAGAGTCGAAGATCGGCGACGATCACGTGCTCGCCGAGGCCGAGTACGTCGTGCCCGAGGTGAGCGAAGGGCGCATCGTGAACCGACGCATCCAGTCCTTGCTCGCCCTCAACGAGCGCCTGCGCGACGACTACATCGTCGATTGCCAGGCGGGCGTCGATCGCTGGAACAAGGTCCTCGAGCGCGCCGGGCTCTCCACGCGGCTCGAGCTCCCGCACAAGGGCTTCCATCGCCGCATCGGCGCCTTCGCGAACACGTCGGTGAGCCCCGACGGGCGGGTGATCTCCGACGCCGAGTGGCGGCAGAACGAGGCGCGCTGGCTCCCGACCGAGGACGATCACGCCTTCCTCCAGTCGCTCATGGGGGCGGTGACCGAGCCTGGGAAGTTCGCCGGGTACATCGCGCCGCCGAGCCGCGGCATCGACAACCGGCCGGTGGATTTCGAGTACGTCCGGTTCGGCTGATGGCGTCCGAGCTCCTGCGACAGCACCTCATCGATCCCGAGGTCTGCATCCGGTGCAACACGTGCGAGGAGGCGTGCCCGACGAAGGCCATCTCGCACGACCGGCGCAACTACGTCGTCCGCTTCGAGCTCTGCGACGAGTGCGGTGACTGTCTGCCTCCTTGTCCGACGGGCGCCATCGACAGCTGGCGCCGCGTCGAGGCGCCGTTCTCGATCGACGCTCAGCTCGGTTGGGACGCGCTGCCGGGTGACGCCGAGCCGAGCGACGCCGACCGCGTCGGCGCGGTCCCGGACGAGGTGCTGCGCATCACCGCAGCCGCCACGTCGTCGAGCGGCGCCGTGCCGCCGCCCTGGTCGGCCGCGCACCCGTACGTGGCGCTCTACACGCCCGAGCGACCCGCGATCGCGACCGTGGCGGGCAACCTCCGTCTCACCGACGAAGACGCCGACAGCGACGTCCGCCACCTCGTGCTGGACTTCGGCAAGACGGCGTTCCCCGTCCTCGAGGGGCAGTCGATCGGCGTGATCCCGCCTGGCACCGACGCCGAGGGGCGACCGCACCACGTGCGCCTCTACTCGATCGCGAGCCCGCGCGACGGAGAGAGGCCGCGCCACAACAACCTCGCGCTCACGGTGAAGCGGGTCGTCGCCGATCACGCGGGCAAGCCCACGCGGGGGCTCGCGTCGAACTACCTCTGCGACCTCGCGCGGGGCGACACGGTGAAGGTCTCGGGTCCGTACGGCGCGAGCTTCCTCATGCCGAACCACCCGGGCGCCAAGCTGCTCATGATCTGCACCGGCACCGGCGCGGCGCCGATGCGCGCCATGACCGAGCGTCGGAGGCGACGGCTCGCGCTCGCGGAGGGCGGCGAGATCCTCTTGTTCTTCGGCGCGCGGAGGCCAGGCGAGCTGCCCTATTTCGGACCGCTCCAGAAGCTGCCTCGTGAGCTGCTCGAGGTCGAGCTCGCGTTCTCGCGCGTCGCCGGCGCCCCGAAGCAGTACGTCCAAGATCGGCTGCGCGCCCGCGGCGAGGACGTGGCGCGGCTGCTCGCGAGCGACGAAGGCTTCGTCTACGTGTGTGGTCACAAGCGCATGGAGGAGGGCGTGACAGAGGCCCTCGACGAGGTCTGCCGCGCTCACGGGCTCGATTGGCCGACGCTCCGCGCGTCGCTCGCGCGCGAAGGGCGCCTCCACATCGAGACCTACTGATCTTCCGATCGGGCTGTCGCGCACGTGCGGCGACCGGGTGCCGCCAGCGCGCGACAGCGCGACCCCGGAGCGGCAGCGCGACCCTCGTCTTCGCGGCGAAATCGTGCGCTCCGGTGTCTTGGCCGGATGGCACGCGCGGTGCTCCTCTCTCGCGCCATGAGCCGTTCGTCGTCGATCCGCCGCGCCCTCGTCGCCGTGGCGGCCGTCCTGCCGCTGGCCGGGCTCGCCGCGTTCCCCGGCTGCGCCCTCGAGCCGATGGTCGGCGTCGCGCCGATGTGTGACTCGACCGGGCTGCCTCGCTACATCGAGGCCCCTCAGGTGCTCGTCGCGGGCGCCGGCGTGACCAACACCGACTGTCGCACCGGCATCTGCCGGCACAACGAGAACACCGATCTCGTCCGCTTCCGCGGCGACGTCTACCTCGTGCATCGCAGCGCGATGAGCCAGATCCTCGGCCCGAACAGCGCGCTCCACGTCTATCGCTCGAAGGACGACGGCAAGACGTTCTCCGAGATCGCCACGTTCCCCGCCGTCGACGGGCGCGACATCCGCGACCCCATCTTCTACCAGGTGGGCGACACGCTCTTCATCAAGGCCATCACGCGGATCAACGGCTTCGCCCCGCGCGACGAGGACGTGAAGAGCATCTCGATCGCCCTCCGGAGCACGGACGGCGAGCATTGGGAGGAGGTCGGGCCGATCGGCCCGGAGGGGTGGGGCTTCTGGCGCGTCACCGAGCACGACGGCACGCTCTACTCCGCGGCCTACCAGGACGGCGACAAGCAGGTCGTGCTCTTCCACTCGACCGACGGCGTCACGTGGACGGCCGGCGCCCAGATCTACGGCGAAGGCGCCGACACGCCGCTCGAGACCGAGCTCGCGATCACCCCCGGAGGGCGCATGCTCGGCATCGTCCGCACCGACGGCACCGACGACGAGCTGCTCGGCGACCAAGGCCGCCTCCGCACGAAGCTCTGCTGGGCGGACGCGCCCTACGGAGCGTTCACGTGTCCCTCCGAGATCGACGGCCAGCGCCTGGACGGTGCGCGCCACTTCTGGGTCGATGGGAGGCTCTTCGTCGTCGCGCGCAAGCACCTGCAGCCCTCGCTCCGCAAGCGCACGAGCCTCTTCGAGCTCGTCGGAGACCTGGAGAAGGGGCCGCTCCGCGCGATCGAGTGGGCCGAGCTGCCGTCCTCGGGCGACACCTCGTATGCCGGCGTCGTGCGGCTCGCCGATCCTCAGCGCTTCCTGCTCTCCTGGTACTCGGGCGATCTCGCGTCCGACCCGCCGTGGCCCGCGAGCATGCTCTCGAACACCGACGTGTGGACGGCGACGCTCGACGTCTCGCTCATGCCCGCGGCGCCGCCGACCGAGAGCGAGTGCCCTCGATCGCGCAAGGACCCGCCCGCGCTCGCGGTGGGCGATTGCCACGCCGAGACCCCCGATCTGACCTCGTTCTGCGGCTATCCCTGCGACACGGGCAACTCGCTCGGCGTCGGCGAGTATTGCACCACCGCAGGCGGGCAATGCGCCGACAACGCCGGCGCGAAGACCTGCAGCGACGTCCTCAACGGGACCATCGCGGTGAACAGCAACTATTGCACCGAGCTCTGCGACGCGACGACCGACTGCGGCCCCGGCGCGAAGTGCCAATGCGCGAAGGTCCTCTCGGGCGGCACGATCTGCGGATGCACGCCGGACGCGTGCGACGTCCCGCCGGAGGTGAGCGCGGGCTCGCTCCCTTGACCGGGCGCGTGCCCCGGTCCTCGAAGTCGGCTATGAGAGCCGCGTGAGCGCGACCGAGAGGGGCCCTTCGACGGCCGAGTCGTTCTTCGCGTCGTGGGCGCTGTGCGCGTGCCTCGCCGCGTGCTCCGGGCGCACCGACGCCGAGGCGCGCGACGCGAGCGCCCCCGTGCTCACGGGCGCCCCGATCACGGGTCAGGGGCCGCCCACGGCGATGGCTCCGATCGACGCGGCGCCGACGCGGCCGGACACCGCCGATCCGCGGGTCGCCGACGCACCCCTCGCGCCGGGGGCCATCGTCGTCGATCACACCTCCATCGACGCGTTCGATCGCATTCCACCGAAGTACCTCGCCGCCGCGCGAGCGCTGCGCGTCTTCTATGGGCGCCTCTCGCACGGCGACCAGCTGCTCAATGGTCTGTCGATGATCCGCAAAGCCAAAGGCGCGAGCCTCGACGCGACGGGCGTCGTCGAGGCGTTCTATTCGTCGCTCGATCCCGGGCGCGACACGCCCGAGTGGGAGAAGGCGACGCGCGAGCGGCTCGGCAAGATCGGCCCCGGCCCCCAGGTCGTGCTCTGGGCGTGGAGCAACAACGTCGGCCGGCCCGATCGCGGCGGCACCGACGAATACGTCGACGCGACCCTCGCCACGATGGCGAAGCTCGAGGTCGACTTCCCGAAGGTGCGCTTCGTCTATTTCACGGGGCCGGCGCAGACGTGGCGAGGCGCGACCGATTACGCGAAGCACAACGCCACGATTCGCCGCTTCGCGAAGGAGCACGGCAAGGTCCTCTACGACTTCGAAGACATCGATCTCCACTCCCCGGACGGCGCCCTGCACGCCGACGGCACCGACGCGTGCGAGTGGTGCGAGGATTGGTGCAAGAGCCACGATTGCAGCATGCTCGACATGAGCGCCCATTGCGTGGACTGGAACCACACGCATTGCCTCAACGTCTATCGCAAGGGCCAGGCGCTCTGGGTGCTCCTCGCGCGCCTCGCCGGCTGGGACGGCAAGTAGCGCTCACATGCGCGCGTGGACGGTCTCGAGGATCGCCCGCTCGCGCTCGACGGCCTTCGCCTCGAGCTCCGCCGCCTCGTCGAGGAGGGGCTTCGCCGCCGCACGATCCTGGAGCGACGCGCAGTTGATCTTCACGTTGAGGTGCGCGCCGAGCACCGCGGTGCGCGCGCAGAGCGCGCCCACGCCCGCGTCGGACACGGACGCGGCGTTGCCGATCTCCGCCATCTTCGCGATGACGTCCATCGACCGGAGGGCGACCCTCATCACCTCGAGCGGGACCTCGGCTGCGCGGAGCGTCGCGTCCTCTATCGCCCGCTTGCGCGCGGCCTTCTCCGCGTCCGTCGCCTTCGGCAGGCCGAACGCGAGCATCACCCGATCGAAGGCCTCGGTGTCGCGATCGACGAGGGCGAGGAGCTCGGCGTAGGCCCGTTTCCCTGCGTCCGCGTGATCGCTGAACTCCTCCCACCGCGCGTCCCAGCCTCGCTTGTGGGACGACAAGTTCGCGACCATCGTCGCGAGCGCGGCCCCGAACGCGCCGATCGCCGCGGCGATCGATCCACCTCCCGGCGCGGGCGACTCGCTCGCGGTCTCCTCGACGAAGCCCCGCAGCGTGCGGTCGACGAGCCGCTTCGTGACGGTCCCCTTCTTCTTCGCGATCGCGAGCTCGATGATCTTGTCGTCGGGGACGAACGGGTAGAGGTCGTCGAGCCCCAGCGATTTGACGGCGATCTTGATGAGCTCCGCGTCGGACACGCCGGTCGAGCGCTTCTGCTTCTTCAAGAAGTAGCGCCCCGCGTCCAGGATCGCGCGCATGGGCAGGAGACCGACGAGCTCCGAGCCGGTCACGCGCACGCCGCGCGCGTCGGCCTTCTTGCAGCACTCGTCGAACGCGACGTGCATCGGGGTCACCGAGATGTCGGTCAGGTTCAGCGAGACCTGCGCGACGCCGTACTCCTCGATGAACCAGCCGATGCCCTTCACGTGCGTGAGCGAGCCGGGCTCCCAGATCGGCGCACCGTCGGGTCCCTTGAGCGGCTTCATCGACGCGGGGTCGAGCTTCTCGCGGCCCTTCTCGCGCACGTCGAAGGCGATCGCGTTCGCGCGTCGCGTCGACGTGGTGTTGAGGTTCACGTTGTAGGCGACGAGGAAGTCGCGCGCGCCGACGGCCGTCGCGCCGCTCTTCGCGTTGAACGTCGCGGGTCCGAAGTCGGGCGCGTGCTCCGGCTTCGCGAGGCGGCTCGCGAGCGCCTCGTACTCGCCCTCGCGCACCTCGGCGAGGTTCCTCCGCGAGGGGCGCAGGGCCGCGCGCTCGTAGCAATAGATCGTGAGCCCGATCTCGCTCGCGAGCCGCTCGGCGAGGCGCCGCGCGTACGCGACGGTCTCCTCCATCGTCACGCCGCTGACCGGGACGAGCGGGCAGACGTCGAGCGCGCCGAAGCGCGGGTGCTCGCCCTGGTGCTGGCGCATGTCGATGAGCTCCACGCCCCGCTTCGCGCTCCGCACCGCCGCCTCGATCACCGCCTCGGGCGGTCCCACGAAGGTGATCACCGTGCGGTTCGTCGCCTTGCCCGGGTCGACGTCGAGGAGCATGACCTCCGCGACCTCGCCGATCGCCCGCGTGATCGCGTCGATGACGGCCGGATCGCGGCCTTCGCTGAAGTTCGGCACGCACTCGATGAGCCGCTCGGTCATGCCGGCCTTGTACAACAACTCCGGCCGAGCGGCGTGGGCGAGACCGGGCCCCGACGCCCGTCGTCCGGGCGCCGCACGCGATCGGGAACATCGGCCGCCCCCGAGCCTCTACTCTCGGACGATGCGCGGATCGAAGCTGCTGGATCACCCGCCGAGCCCGCCGAGCGGGTCGCGCTCGGCTGCCCTCCTCGCGAGCTCGTTCGCGCTCCTCGTCTCCGCGTGCGGCGCGGCCGCGCCTCCGCCCCCCGCGCGCCCCGCGCCGGTCGTCGTGTCGGCTCCACCCGCCGAGGTCGTCGCGTCGCCTCCCGTCGCGCCCGAGCTCGAGCCGGCCGAGGCGCTCGCGCAGGCGTTGGCGCTCGTCGATCGCGCGAAGCTCCACGATTGGCGGCCCGATCGCGAGGAGGTCGAGCGCGCCCGCGCCGAAGGGCTCGACGAGGCCCGCGCTCTTTCGCTCGCGCGCGCGCTCGGCCGCGACTGCCTCGCGCAGCGCGAGCGCTCCTCGAAGGCCTGTGGCGCGTTCGATGGCTTGGGGTCGGACGAGACCTCGCGCGTCGGAACCACGCTCCTCGCCTTGCTGGGCGAGGCCGCCGATCCGCTGCCCGTCGCTTCGCCGACCGTGACGCTCCTCGTGCGCCTCGACGCGCGCGGCAGCTACCGCGCGGGGGCGGCCCTCGATCGCCTCCTCTCTCGGCGCGCTCGCGCGACGCGCGCTGCGTGCGTGCCTCCCTCACCGGCCGAGATCGCTGCAGCCGACGCGGGCCTCGCCGACTTCCTCGTCGTCGAGCCCGCCGGGGGGGTCAAGGCAGGCTCTACGCTCGTCGCGCGTCGTCCGACCGCCGACGAGGCCGCGGATCTCGCCTATTTCTACGCGGCCGTCGCGGCGAACGGATCGGAGGTCGGCGTTTCGGTCGAGGATCGCGCGAGCCCGCCGAAGAAGAAGGACGATCCCGCGGTCACCGAGCGCGTCGAGCTCTCGGCGCGCCTCACCGACGCGCTCCTCGACGGCGATCTCGCGCGGCACGCGGAGCTCGCCGATCGGTACCTCCGCTCGCTCGGCTACCCCGACGCGATCCGTGTCGCCGAGGAGGGCGACGCGCGGTGGGGGGGCGCGGGCTACGCCTTCGTCATGCGCGACGCGGCGCGCACGCACGAGCTGCTCGGGCACGCCGAGCTCGCGGCGAGCCTCTATCGGAGGGCGCCCCCCGGCGGTGGCGCGTGCGGCACCTCGACGGAGAGTCGGCGCGCCGACCAGATCGCCGGCGTCATTCGGACGACCGAAGAGTCCATCGGCTGCCGCGGCGTCGTCGCCGAGCTGCTCTACGCCAGCGACGCGGGCGGCGACGTCGGCCCGGCGCGCCTCGCTTCGGCGGGGTTCGACGTCGAGCGGCTCTATCGCGCCGCGCTCCTCACCTCGAACCGCGAGGACCGCGTCGCCCTCGAGCACGCCTTCGCGTCGGCGCCCTCGCTCGCGGCCGGCGCGAGCGCGCGGCTCGCCCGGCTCGGCGAGGAGCGCTGGGTCGAGCGCGTCCGCGCGGTGGCGGGCTTCGCCGACACCGCCCGGAAGTCCGGCGTCGAGCGCCTGCTCCACGTCGCCGAGGCGGGCGCGGGCGCGACGCGCGTGGAGGCCGTGCGCGCGCTCGGCGAGCTCGTGGAGGATCGTGGCTACGACCCCTGCGACGATCTCGGCTTCGGCTGGGGCTCCGGCACGAGCAGCGGCGAGCGGCGCGTCCGATCCGTGATGCATGCATGCGACGGATCTGTATCCGCATCGGAGATGAAAAAGATCGCCGCCCGCCTCGCGAAGCTCACCCGCGATCCGGACGACTCGTTCCGCGCCGCGGTGGCCACGGCGCTCGGTCGGACGGGCGCGTCGTCCGCGAAGGCCGCGCTCGCGTCGCTCGTGAAGGATCCTGCCGTGATCGCGGGGAGCGAGGTGTGTCGCTCGCGCGGCGACGGCCCGTCGATCTGCGAGCCCAACCGCCCCGTTCACCTCGCGGCCGAGGACGCGCTCGCGGCGCTCGCGGACGCCGACGCGCACCGGCGCGAGCTCGCGAAGGAGCGCGCGAAGACGAAGCCCGTCGCGGCGAAGCGGTGAGTTCCGCCCGCAGCGCGCGAATCCGAGCCGGTCGAACCGCGCGCGATCCAGCTGCGTCGCAGGCCTTCGATTTGGCTGGATTCGTAGAGGATCGAGCGTCGCGCAGCCCTGCAACGTCGTCTCTCACATTTGCATTGTCGCTCCCGCGCGCCCCCGACAAAGCCGTGTGGAATCGTCGCCCGCGCCCGTGGCACTGGCGTTGCTCGCGCCTTCCCCATGGCCCCTGATCGGTCCAGAGATGCCCGACCGACGCCGGGACCCAGCGACGCGTGGACCGACGAGCTCGCGAGGGAGCTGGCGGACGAGCTCGAGGGCTGGGCGCTCGAGCGCGAGGGGGAGGTCGACAAGCTCGACGTGCCGGCGGCGCGCGTCGCCAAGTCGCTCGTGAAGTCGCTCCGCGTCGTCGCGCGCGCGCTCGCAGCGTCCTCGACGAACCCGGAGGATCCGGGGCGTCGTGAGATCTTGGCGCGCCTCGTCGAGCTTCGTCGCGACGCCCGTCGTCTGATGGCCGACGGCGCGGACGCCGAGCCGCTGCTGGGTCGGAGCGACCGCCCCGCGCGCACGCGCTCCGGGACGGCGCCGCCCGTGACGCTCTCGCCCTCCGCCGAGACGGACGGGGAGAAGCCCAAGGCCGGCTGAGGGCGCGCTGGGCGCCCGGCGCTCAGAACCACGCCTCCCACACGCCGCGATCGATCTCGGCGGCGTGTACGGTGATCGAGACGCGATCGCGGTCACCCGAGAACGGTCGGATCTGATGGAGCCTCCGGCCGTCGACGAGCAGCGCGTCGCCCGCGCCATAGCGCACCGTCGTGTGGCGCACGTCGCGCGTCTCTTCGTCCGTGTCCGAACGCCCGCGGTAGATCCTGTCCCACAGACGCAGGCCGCCCCCGCGCGTCGCCGGCGCGAGCATCACGACGAGCGTGATCGCCCTCGCGCCGCGCGTGAGGTGGTGCTCGGTGAGACCCTCGAGGTCGAAGTGCACGACGCCGCCTTCCTTCGCGACCTTGCCTCCGCTCGGGAAGACGTGGACGCCGGGGCCGCAGAAGCCACGACGGCGTCGGATCGCGCCGCCCACGAGCGAAGCCACGAGCGCGAGCGTCTCGTCCTGCACGCCCGGGAGCACGCGCTCGACCAGCGCGTCGCTCGCGCTCGCGCCTTCGAAGTACCGCTTGGTGCGACCGGTCTCGAGGTGCGTGTAGAACGCGCGGCCGAGCGCGAACTGCTCGCCGCCGAAGTCCTCCGTCCACGCGTCGCGCGCGGACATCACGGCGTGCGTCCAATCGGCGGCGAGCTTCGGCGAGACGGCGCTTCGAAGACCCACGCCGAAGGCGCGATCGAGCTCGTCCACGCGCGCGGGTCGACCTCGCGCTTGCCAGCGCGAGAACGCCTCGAAGCGAACGCGCGGCGGGCTCACGCTCGGCCCGCTCCGAACGATGGCGACGACGAGACCCGCCTCGGAGGGCCCTCGGGAGCGGGGCGCATCGGAGGAAGCATCCTCTCACCTCGTCTCTCGAGCGGTCCTCCCGAGCCTTGCGGCTCGAGGCGGGTCTCGGTCACTCTCGGCTCGGGATCGGCTCGGGATCAGGCCTTGGCAGCCTTGATCTGCTTCACCAGCTCCGGCACCACCGCGAACAGATCGGCGACGAGGCCGTAGTCGGCGACCTGGAAGATCGGCGCCTCGGCGTCCTTGTTGATCGCGACGATGACCTTGGAGCCCTTCATGCCCGCGAGGTGCTGGATCGCGCCCGAGATGCCGATCGCGAAGTAGAGCGACGGCGCGACGACCTTGCCCGTCTGCCCGACCTGGAGATCGCTCGGCGCGTAGCCCGCGTCGCAGGCTGCGCGGCTCGCGCCGACCGCGGCGCCGAGCACGTCGGCGAGCGGGTCGAGCACCTCGGCGAACTTCTCCTTGAGCGCCCGGCCGCCGGAGACGACGACGCGCGCCTCGCCGAGCTCGGGACGCTCGCTCTTCACTTGATCGAGCGAGACGAACTCGACGCGCGACGCGCCCGCGCCAGGCTTCGCCACGGCGACCTTCTCCACCGCGGAGGCGCCGCCGGAGGGCTCCGCCGCCGTGAACGCGCTCTGTCGCACGCTCACCACGTGGATCGCGGTCGCGACCTTCGCGACGCCGTACGCGTTGCCCGCGTACATCGGGCGGCGGTAGCCGAGCTCGGCGCCGTTCGCGACGACCTCGGAGATGTCGCCGACGTAGCCCGCGCCGAGGCGCGCCGCGACGCGCGGCAAGAGGTCCTTGCCGTAGGCGCTCGCGGTGCCCACGACGACCTTGAACGCCTTGCCGACCTCGGCCACCGTGGGCGCGTAGGTCTCCGCGAGGTAGTTCTTGAGCGAGGCGTCGTCGGCGACGAGCACCTTCGCGGCGCCGAGCCCGGTGAGCTCCTGCGCGGCCGCTTCGGCGCCCGCACCGATCGCGAGGATCGAGAACGTGCCACCGAGCGCTTGTGCCGCCTGACGCGCGAACGTGACGGCGGAGTGGGTGGTCTTCTTCGCCTTGCCTTCGGCGATCTCTGCAACGACGAGAACGTCAGCCATGGTCTTGATCCTTTCTCAGCGCCTCAGAGAACCTTGGCCTCGGTCGCGAGCTTCTGAACGAGCTCGGCGACGTCCTTGACCTTGATGCCGGCCTTGCGCGCGGGGGGCGCGGTGAAGCCGCCGTACGTGACTTTGAGCGCGGTGTCGCTCGCGAGATCGGCGAGCTTGATCTGCTCGAGCGGCTTCTTCTTCGCGGCCATGATCGCGGGCAGCGCGGCGAAGCGCACGCCGTCGTTGTACTTGAAGGTCTTCGCCGTCTTCGTCGAGTAGACGCTCGTCGGGGCGACGATGCGCAGATCGACCGTGACGATCGCGGGGAGCTTCACGCGGAGCTTCGCGACGCCGCCGTCGACCTCGCGGCCGACGAGGAGGGCGCCGGCCTCTTCCTCGATGGTCGCGGCGAAGGTCGCCATCGGCCAGTCGAGGTACTCGGCGAGGAGCTGACCCACCTGGTTCGTGTCGCCGTCGACGGTCTGCTTGCCCATCACGACGACGTCCGGCTTCTCGCGCGCGACGAGCTTCGCGAGCGCGCGGGCGACGAGGTCGCCGTCGAGCTGGTCGTCGTTCGCGTCGACGCGGATGGCCTTGTCGGCGCCCGTGGCGAGCGCGCCGCGGAGCGTCGTCTCGGTGTCGGAGGGGCCGAACGTGACGACGATCACCTCACCGGCGCGGGTCTTCGGCTGCTGGCCGTTCTCGGTCAGGCGGAGCGCCGCCTCGAGCGCGTAGTCGTCGAAGGGGTTGGGCTTCCACTGGAGCTGACCGGTGTCGACCTTGTCCCCCGAAGGCGGGATCTTGACCTTGTTGGCGTTGTCCGGATCGGCGACGCGCTTGAGAGGCACCAGGATCTTCACGGCTGGCTGTGCTCCTTCTGCCGAGCGACGTTCGGCAGAGCGACGGTGGGGAAGCGAACGGCGCGCCGTTCACGGCGGCAGGCCGAGGAAAAGCGAGCGGAGTACTGACAAGATTGTCGCCTTGCGTCAAGGTGATGGGCCGCCCGCGGGCCACGGAGTCAATCCCTTCTTTTCACCGCCTCTCCGCTCGGGTACCGACTCGACTGGAGCACCGATGCCCACGCCTCTCTTCAAGGTCCTCGCGAACTCGATCCGGCTCGGTCAGCCGCCGGATCCGGTCACGGCCATCAAGGCGCTCGTCGAGGTCATCGCGCACCAAGAAGGCGAGCTCAACGATCTCCGCCAGCGCATCAGCCTGCTCAACTCGCGCCTGCAGTTCCTCGAGGCGAAGACCTCGCGGATGGAGGTGGCGTCGTTCCAATCCGGTCCTCCGCCGAGCTCGGTCGCGCCCTTTCCCGCCGATCCGATCGTGATGCCCCAGCCGCAGCCCGCGCACGCGGGGCTCGCCGTCCCGAGCTATCTGCCGAAGGCCGACCCGCTGCCTTCGCGCGTCGAGCGATCGCGATCGCAGCTGCCGCCGCCGTTCTCGCCGAGCGAGAACGAGGACTCGCAGGACGAGGCGGGCGGGACGCTCGTCGTCGCGCGCGCGGACATCGACGCGGTCGTGAAGCTCGTCGTCGAGAACGAGGCCCCGTTCCCGTTGCCGCCGCCGGGGGGCCATCGCCCGCCGGAGCACCTCGCCGACATGCCCTTCAAGCCGGCGGCGCTCGCGGCCGAGCCGGCCGTCGCGCGCCGCCGCCCGCCCGCGGAGGGCGTCCCCGATCCGCGCGGCTCGATCTCCGATCCGTACGTCCCGATCGAGGATCTCGGCTCCGAGGACACCTTCTCGTCGACGGCGGAGGTCGCCGCCGCGCCGATGCCCGCGCCCGCGCAGCCCCCGGCGGCCGCGCCCGCGCGTCGCGTACCCGTGCTCGACGAGGCCACGTTCGGCGACGAAATGCTCACCAGCATCCACAAGAGAGGCTCCTGACGGAGGGCCAGCGATGGCAGCGACCGCAGACTTCCTCGTCATCGGCTCGGGCGTCGCCGGCCTGACGTTCGCCCTCGAGGCGGCGGAGCACGGCTCGGTGCTCCTCGTCACGAAGCGCTCGCGCGAGGAGTCGAACACGCTCTACGCGCAAGGCGGCATCGCCGCCGTCATGGATCGCGACGACTCGCCCGCGGCGCACATCGCCGACACGATCACCGCCGGCGCGGGGCTCTGTCACAAGGTCGTCGTCGACATCTGCGCCAACGAAGGGCCGGCGCGCATCCGCGATCTCATCGATCGCGGCGCGGTGTTCGATCGCAAGGACGGCGAGCTCAGCCTGACGCGCGAAGGCGGACACTCCGCTCGCCGCGTGGTGCACGCCGCCGACGCCACGGGCAGGGAGGTCGAGCGCGCCCTCGTCGAGCGCGTCGCCGCGGCGCCCAACATCACCCTGCGAGAGCACTCGACGGCGATCGATCTCATCATGCTGTCGCGCTTCGGCGGGCCCGACGTGTGCGCCGGCATCTACGCCCTCGACGAGCGGACCGGCAAGGTCGAGACGCTCCTCGCGCGCGCCACGGTGCTCGCGACCGGCGGGGCCGGCAAGGTCTACCTCTACACGACGAACCCCGACGTCGCGACGGGCGACGGCGTCGCGATGGCCTACCGCGCGGGCGCCGAGATCGGGAACATGGAGTTCTACCAGTTCCACCCCACCGCGCTCTATCACCCGACCGCGCGTCGCTTCCTCATCAGCGAGGCGCTGCGCGGCGAAGGCGCGATCCTGAGGCTCCCCGACGGGACGCCGTTCATGCACAAACACGACGAGCGCAAGGAGCTCGCCCCCCGCGACGTGGTCGCGCGCGCGATCGACTTCGAGATGAAGCGCCTCGGATCCGACTACGTGCTGCTCGACATCTCGCACAAGCCGAAGGCCTTCATCGAGGAGCACTTCCCGACCATCTTCGCGGAGTGCATGCGCCTCGGCATCGACATCTCCGCCGCGCCGATGCCCGTCGTGCCCGCGGCGCACTTCATGTGCGGGGGCGTGACGACCGATCTGCACGGCCGCACGACGATCCCCGGCCTCTGGGCCGTCGGCGAGTGCTCGTTCACGGGGCTGCACGGCGCGAACCGCCTCGCCTCCAACTCGCTGCTCGAGGGGCTCGTGTTCGGTCATCGCGCCGCGCAGAAGCTCGCGCTCGAGGTCGCCTCCCTCCGCACCGCGCCGTTCCCCTC
>CAYYKK010000087.1:0-24555 GCA_964467935.1 uncultured Polyangiaceae bacterium | reverse complement strand
GGAGAGCGCCGGCATCGTGCACCTCCGAGCTCGGCTACGGCTCTTTGTCGGAGCTCATCAAGCTCCCGATCGCTCGTCGCACGCTCGATGTTCCAGGCCCCACGCCTCCACACGGTCGAGAGGGTGAGCGCACGTGCGCGGGCGAAGGCTCAACGTACGCTGCTGTCGGCGAGCCAATCGCGCAGGGTGTCGCTCGCGCGGGCGGCCGCGCGCTGAATCCCCAGGAGCGCGTCGCCTTCTTCGCTCGTGGGTCGCCCATGCTCGCGCGCGAGCGTCGTGTAACGCTGAATCGACCGGTGCAGGTCCTCGATGACGGGCACCATGCCGCGGGCGCGCTCGGCGGCGGCGCGCCGATTCGCCTCGGCCGATGCCTCGGCCAGCCTCTTGGCCGAGATGTCCTCGTGGGCCAAGACGAGGTGGACGCGACCTCGCACCTCGAACCGGGTCGCGCGTAGCAGGAACCAGCGCTGCTTCGATGGTGCGTGGCAGGGGTACTCGTAGACGTGCTCGGTCAGCTCCCCGCGGAAGACGCGACCGAGCGCTTCGGTCAGCTCCGACGTGCCTTCGACCCCGGCCGCGACGGCGTCGGCCAGCACGACGGCGTAGCTGTCACCGAGCCCGCTCGACCCCCCGTTCTCTTCCGCGAACACGCGCCACGCTCGATTCACGGCGACGATCTCCCACCGCTCGTCGACGACAGCGACGTGCGCCGAGAGAGCATCCAACGTGCCTTGGAGGAACTGCTCGGACGCGGCGAGCTCGCGCGAGCGCTCGTTCACGATCGAGGTGAGGTGCGCCTGCTCGAGCTCGAGTCGAAGTGCGCCCGCCGCTCGATCGAAATCGGCCCGTCGCTCGGCGCCAATATCCCGCAACGTTCCGCAGAACATGCGCTTGCCGCCGGCGGTCAGTGGGCTCACCAAGAGCTCGACCCAGACGCGAGAGCCGTCCTTCCGCAGCGCTTCGACATCCCGTCCAATCCCGATGACGCGTGCCTCTCCGGTCTTCGCATATCGGTCGAGGTACTCGTCGTGCCGGCTCCGATGAGGCTCGGGCATCAGGGTCTCCACCGATTGCCCGATGAGCTCCTCGGGGGAGTAGCCCAGCATGCGACAGAGCGCTTGATTCACGCTGGCGATCGTTCCCTCTTCGTCCATGACGACGATGCCGGCACGGACGACATCGAACAGCGCACGGGCGAGCGAGTCCGGAGCGAGAGCGTCGATCTCGGCAGGGGTACCCATCTTTCCCGAAGGCTCCGGCTCGTTGTCGTGACGAGCGCTTCCCATCGCCCCTTCGTCTCGCATTATGCACGAGAAGGGCGCCCCTGATCCGCACGAATCACGAATTGCGAGCTAAACCGGGGTGAGGCGGGCTGGCACGGTCGGGCTTGGCGAGATGGTTTTTTCGGATTGCCTTCAGCCCGTGAGGGGCAATCCCGCGGCGGCGATGCGCGCGCGCAGATCGCTCGGGTTCTGCGACGAGAGCTCCAGCGTGCGCGCCCACGCGGGCGCCTCGTAGCGATAGGTGACGCGCGCCCACGAGCCGGACCACGCGGCGGATCCGGGCTCGCCCGGCGCGACCTCGGGGCCGGGGCGTTCGAGCGTGAGCCCGAGCGAGCGCATCGCGTGATCGATGTGCGCGAACGGGACCTGCTGCGCGACGATCGCGCGGAGCCCTCCGCCCGCGGGCGGCGCGGCGGGGGGCGGCTGGGCCGGCATCGCCTGCGGCATCGGCGCCGCTTGCCCCGGACCGGGAGGAGGCCCTCGCCGGAGCGAGGCCGGGTTCGCATAGAACTGGTTTTGGTTCTGCGGATCGTGGCCGAACGTCGCGTGCGGGAGCGCGCGCTGCGCCATCTCGAGCACGCGGTTCATCTCGTGCTGATCGATGGGCACCGTGTGGAGCTTTCGGCCGATGTCGCCGATGACGAGCCAGTAATGGTGAATGCCTCGGTTGCGCACGTGCACGTGCTTGATGTGCACCCACACCGCGTCGTAGGGCCGATCGCGGAGCAAGCGCAGCACGGGCATCGCGTTCGCGGATCGCACGGGCCACCACAGGGCGAAGGCGATGAGCCCGATCACCGCAGGAAAGATCGCGAGGCCGGCGCGGTTGTTCGTGTCGTAGACGTCGCCGTCGGCCGCCGCGAGCGCCGATCCGACGAGCAGCGCGGCCGCGCCTCCGAGGAACACGATCCACAAGAGCATGCGGACCTGCCGCTTGACCCTGTACTTCGAGTCGATGAGCGAGACGAACGCGGGATCCATCGGCGCATGCTACTCCTCTCGCGCGAGGGTGGCCCACGAAGCGTCCGACGTGGTCGCGTGTCCCGTGCCTCGCGCGCTCAGGCGTGCTCGGTCGCGAAGACGAGCGATTGATGGGCGGAGATGCCGGCGCGCGCGCCGTCGGCCAAGGCGAAGGTCACGGCGTGCTGCCCCTGGCCCGCGTCGCCGCACGCGAAGACGCCGCGCACGGTCGTCTCCTTGGTGCGCGGATCGGTCTTGTAGAATTGGCCGTTCGGCGCGCTCTCGAGCTCGCAGCCGAGATCGCGCGCGAAGGGGCCCGGCACGCGGACGAGCGAGAGGGCGAAGACGCCCGCGAACGCGTGCGACGTGCCGTCGGCGAGGACGAGGGCGACGCCGCTCGCCGCGTCCCGCGCCTCCGCGATGGGGCCCGGTTCGACGCGGATGCCGCGCGCGCCGAGCGCCGCGAGCTCGGCCGAGGAGGGCGACTCGCCGCCGTGGAGAAAGAGCGTGACCTCCCCCCACTCGGAGACGATCGTCGCGTAATGGTGGGCGATGGGACCCCACGCGACGACGCCGAGCTTGCCGCGGTGGAGCTCGTAACCGTCGCAGTAAGGGCAGGGGAACACGGAGCGTCCCCAGCGCTCGGCGAGGCCGGCGATGGGCGGCAGCGTGTCGACGACGCCCGTGGCGAGGACGAGGCGCCTTCCGCGGTGCTCCTCGCCGCCCGCGTCGATCGCGAAGCCGCCCGCGATCGGGCGCGCCCCGACCGCCTCGGCGTCGACGATGCGCACCGTGGGGTAGGCGCTCACCTCGGCGCGGCCCCGCGCGGCGAGCTCCGACGGGGGCGCCCCGTCGAAGCCGAGGATGCCGTGCGCGTGCGCGACGGCGCGGTTGCGGCGCTGTCCCGCGTCGAGGACGAGCACGTCGCGGCGCGCGCGGCCGAGCTGGAGCGCGGCGGCGAGCCCGGCGTAGCTCCCGCCCACGATGATGACGTCGTGCATGGTGTGACTCCTCCCAAAAAGGTGATCAGGATCGCTTCTTCATCGCGCGGCGCGCGCGCTCGAGCAGCTCGGCGACGCGCACGCCCGCGAGGGACGCATGAAAGACGGCCTCGGCGCGATCGAGCGCGCCACCGACGGCGACGTTCACGGCCTTCTCGACGGGACACGTCGGATGGGGATCGCGCACGCCGATGCCGAAGAGGGTCGACGGCCCGAGGGCCTCGTACACCTCGCCGAGGCTCACGTCGCCGAGATCGCGCGCGAGCGACCAGCCGCCTCCGTGCCCCTTCTCGGCCGAGACGATGCCCGCGTCGCGCAGGCCGCCCAAGGTGCGGCGCAGGACGACGGGGCTCATGTCCATCGCGGCGCCGAGCGCCTCGGACGTCGCCGCTTCGCCCATCTCGCGCATGTGCAAGAGGACGTGCAGCGCGACCGAGAGGCGGCTGTCGCGGTTCATGTAACTCATGATGTTACATGAACCGCGCGTCGTCAAGGGCCGGCGGCGACGGGCGCGATCAAAAGCGCCAGACGAGCGATGCGCCGGCGCCGGGCGCGGCCGGCGCGACGGGCGGCGTCCAAGACGTCTCGGCGTGGAGGGGCTCGCGGTGCAGCCCGACGACCAGGGTCGGGATGCCGACGGCGAGCGACGTGGCGCCTGCGCCGAGGCAGGTGAGCGAGGCGATCTTGAGCGACTCGTTCTGCGGGTGCGTGTCGAAGAGGAACCCGCCGGAGAAGGCGTAGTCGACCGCGAGGAACGCGCTCGCGACCGTGGCGAGACCGCCGAGGATCGTGAGCGTGCCGCCCACGCCGATCATCGGCCCGTTGCCCTCCGCATACAGTCGATCTCGCTCCTTGCGTCGGAAGGACGTCAGCGCCTTCACGCGCCACGCCGCCTCGGCCTGCTCGTCGTCGCCCTCCGCCGACGCGAGCGCCTCCTTGGCCACGCGGATGCGGCGGTCGAGATCCGCGAAGTACGTGCGGAGGGCGTGCTCGCCGAATTGCCCCACGGCGGGGCGCCCCGCGCGGAGGCTGTCGATCTCGCGCTCGTCGGCCTGGACGCGATCGTCGAGCGACCGGGGCTGGGCCTCCTCCGGCGCGTCGGCGCGCGCGCTCGTCGCGGCGGAGGCGATGGCGGCGAAGGCGACGAGGGAGAGAGCGACGGCGAGCCGAGAGCGCGATGCGGTGAGGTTCATGGACGCGACGCATCGCAACCCGGGTGCCAGCGCGCTTCCTCGCGCGGCGCGGCCCTGGGCGGCGAGCGGACGTCGCGGTGTGTGCAGCGGCTTGCACAGATCGCGCGGGCGCCGTGCAAACGCGCGCCCGCCGGCGTCAGGGGAGCTTCACGACCGTGAACCAGAACCCTTCGATCGCACGAACGATGGATTGAAAGGCCTTCAGATCGACCGGCTTGGTCACGTAGCAGCTCGCCCCGAGCGCGTAGCTCTCGACCACGTCGCGCTCCGCGTCGCTCGAGGTGAGGACGACGACCGGGACGACGCGCAGATCGTCGTGCTTCTTCATCTCGGCGAGCACCTCTCGGCCGTCGAGCTTCGGGAGGTTGAGATCGAGCACGACGAGATCGGGCGGCTCGGTCTTCGCGTAGGGCGGGCGCCCCAAGAGGTAGTCGAGCGCCTTCTCGCCGTCGGTGCACACGTCGACCATCAGACGGAGCTTGCTGTGCGCGAGCGTGTCGAGCGTGAGGTCGGCGTCGCCGGGGTTGTCCTCGACGAGGAGTAGACGAATGGCCTGCGTCATGTCGACACCTGGGTCGGAGCTGGTGAGAGGCTGAAGGAGAACGTCGAGCCCAAGCCGAGCTTCGACGCGAGCCGAATTCGGCCCCCGTGTCGCTCCGCGATGCGCTGCGCGATCGCGAGGCCGATGCCGCTGCCCTCGAACTTCCCCCGCTCGTGGAGCCGCTGAAACATGAGGAAGATGCGATCGGCGTATTTCATGTCGATTCCGATCCCGTTGTCCGCCACCGAGAAGAGCCATCGATCTTCGACGCGCCGCGCCTCCACGCGCACGACGGGCGGCGCGTCGCCGCGGAACTTGAGCGCATTGCCGATCAGGTTCTGGAAGAGCAGCCGCAGCTGACCTTCGTCCGCGAGCACGTCGGGGAGGGCGGAGACCTCGACCGTGCCGCCGACGGCGTCGAGGGTGGGCGCCAGCATCTCGAGCACGCTCTGCACCACGTTGGCCGACGACACCGGCACGAGCGCCTTGCCCTGCGAGCCGACGCGCGAGTAAGCGAGCAGGTCCGTGACCAAGCGCTGCATTCGCTTGGCGCCGTCGACCGCGTAGTGGATGTACTTGTCGGCCTTCTCGTCGAGCGTTCCGCGGTAGCGATCGCCGAGCAGCTCGGTGTAGCTCGCGACCATGCGGAGCGGCTCCTGGAGATCGTGCGAGGCGATGTACGCGAACTGCTCGAGCTCGGCGTTGCTCCGACGCAGCTCGTCCTCGATCCGCTTGCGCTCGGTGATGTCGATGATCGACGCCATGATGGCTTTGCCATCCATGGTCTCGATCGGATTGAGGCCGATCTCGACGACGAACTCGCTGCCGTCCTTGCGCAGCCCGAAGAGGTCGCGCCCGGCGCCCATGGCGCGCGGCGTGGCGTCGGTGAGGTAGGTCTGTCGGTGGGCCGGGTGGGCCGCGCGAAAACGCGGCGGCACGAGCTTCTCGATGGATTGGCCGACGAGCTCGTCTCGCGTGTAGCCGAAGAGCGCTTCGACCTGCGCGTTGACGAGCAGGATCTTGCCCTCGGGGCTCACCATCGCCATCCCGGTCGGCGAGGCCTCGACGACGCGCTGAAAGCGCTCCTCGGCGATGCGCCGCTGCGTGAGATCGCGCGTCATCTTCGAGAAGCCGACGAGCTCTCCTTGCTCGTCGCGCATGGCAGTGACGACGACGTTCGCCCAGAAGCGCTCGCCGCCCTTGCGGTAGCGAAATCCCTCGTCCTCGTGGCGCCCGTTGTCGAGGGCGGATTGCAGCTCTTGCTCGGGCTTGCCCGCCGCGGCGTCTTCGGGGGAATAGAAGCAGCGAAAGTGCCGGCCGAGGATCTCGTCGGCCTCGTAGCCCTTCATTCGCCGCGCCCCGGCGTTCCAGCTCACCACCTTTCCCTCGGGATCGAGCATCAGGATCGCGTAGTCGCGGACCCCCTCGACCATGAGCCGGAAGCGCTCCTCGCTCGCGCGCACCGCGGCCTCGGCGTGCTTGCGCGTCGTGATGTCGATGACCGACGCGAGCGTGAAGAGTCCCTCGGAGGTCTCCACGGGGTTGAGGCCGATCTCGATGGGCACCTCGGTCCCGTCCTTGCGCGTGCCGTAGAGCTCGCGTCCGGCGCCCATCGCGCGGCCCTTCGGGGCGCGCAGGAAGCCCTCGAAGTGAGCGGGGTGAGCCGCGCGGAAGCGGGCCGGGATCAACATCTCGACCTCGCGTCCCACGAGCTCTTCACGGTGGTAGCCGAAGAGCGTCTCCGCGCTGTGGTTCACGAGGAGGATGCGCCGCGAGGCGTCGACGACGAGCATCGCGTTGGGGAGCCCCTCGACGATGCGACGGAACCAGCCCTCCGCGGCCTCGTCGTCGACGGGGCCCTTCGCGGGGCGCTCCTCGTGGGGTGCTTCGTCAGGATCCAAAGCGCGGTCTCTCCCGAGCGGGGGGTGGGATCTGCCCGCGCGAATCGTGCGTTCCAGCGCCGAGCGTAGCCCGACGCGCGCGGCCACGTCCAAGGTGGTCGCGCCCCGCGCGTCGATTCTTCCGTGGGAGGGGGCCGCGCGATGCGCGGAGAGGTCAATCGTCGAGGTGACCGAACCGGCCGCCCTCGAAGTCCTCGATGGCCTGACGGATCTCGCCGGGCGTGCTCATCACGAACGGTCCGTACTGAACGACGGGCTCGCCGAGGGGCTCGCCATTCAGGACGAGGAGCTGCGCCGCGGTGGCGGCCTCGACGGTGATGCGCTCGCCGGCGTGGCCGAAGAGGATGAAGTCGTTCGCGCGCGCCGTCTCGCCGTGGACCGAGACGTCGCCCTTCATGACGAGGATCGCGGCCGTCTCGCGCGCGGGGAACGAGAGCTCGAGCTTGCCCCTGGGCTGGAGGCGCGCGTCGTAGAGGTTGATCGGCGAGAAGGTCTTCGCCGGTCCGCGGACTCCCCGGTACGCGCCCGCGACGACGCGCACGACGCCGGCGCCATCGGGCAACGTGGCGACGCCGATCTGCGGCGACAGGATGGGCTGATAGCGCGGCGGATCCATCTTGTGCGCGCGAGGGAGGTTGACCCA
Source organism: uncultured Polyangiaceae bacterium (assembly GCA_964467935.1). GTDB lineage: Bacteria > Myxococcota_A > Polyangia > Polyangiales > Polyangiaceae > CAYYKK01. The sequence goes on along the minus strand of CAYYKK010000087.1, from coordinate 17,033 downwards.
GAGCTGCGCCATCTGAAAGGGCCCGCCCCGTCGGCCGTAGCTCTCCTCGTGGTACTCCTTGTGGAGGATGCCCGAGGCGGCCGTCATCCATTGCACGTCGCCGGGGCCGATGACGCCGCCCCCGCCGCTGCTGTCGTGGTGTGCGACGCGACCCTGGAAGGCGAGCGTCACGGTCTCGAAGCCGCGATGCGGGTGCACGCCCACGCCACGGCGACGGGTCGTCGGCGCGTAGTCGTGCTCGGGGTGGTAATCGAGGAGCAGGAACGGATCGAGCTTCCGCGCGGCGTCCGGGATCGCCGAGAAATACCCTGCCACCCGGAAGCCATCGCCCACCCAGTGCAAGCCCGGCGAGCGGTAGATCGCCTCGATCGAGCGCTGCGACGCCTCGCGCTCCGCGGTCTTCGGGTGCTCGGTGCGTGGCTCGGTGTGCGTGGTCGTCATGGGTCTCCTCCGTGTCGGTGACCGCCCCAGGATGCGCACCCGAACGCCCTGGGACAATGGGCGTGCGCACCACCCACCGTTGCGCCACGGCGAACAATGCGGACGGCCCGCGGGAGGCGCTCAGCGATCACCCTTCGGGCGGGGGCGCTCGCAGGAACCGCACGAAGAAGCGCGCGCCGGCCATCGGCTCGACGTGGTGAGGGGACGCGGGCGCGATGACGCCGTTCAACCCCTCGCGCAGGACGACGGTGGCGTCGCCCTCGGCCTCGAGCACGTAGACGACGTGGCCCGCGAGGACGACGAGCTCGCCCCAGACCTCGGGCTTCAGGCGATGCGTCTTCTTGAGGCCCGCAGGGACGGAGTCGGCGTCGAGCTCGGCGGTCCGCTTGTATTCGACGAGACCCGGCGGGAGCTTCGGCATGCGACAGGCGGGGCACGGGAGCATCACGCCGAGCTTCGCGCTGCGACCCTCCTCGGTCAGCACCCAGGGGCGCAGCTCCTGCGGAGGCTTGTGGCGCACGTGCTGCGTGTGGCCGCACGCGAGATCGGCGACCCAATGGGCTTCGGCGTCCTGGTGAAAGCCGACGATGGGTGAATCCGGAGGCGGAGGCGTGAGGCGGTTCATGGCTCTTCCCCCCGGAGCGTAGGCGCAGGCCCGTGCACGTCAATGACGGCTCCGCCTGCGGTGGCCGCGCGGCGCAGTCTTCGACGACGCGCAGGGCGGGCGTGATAAGACGGCTGCATGGGACGCATCCTGATCGTTTCGAACCGCCTGCCCATCACCGTCCAGCGAAGGGACGGGGGCGTCGCGGTCGAACGGAGCAGCGGCGGGCTCGCGACCGGTCTCGGGCGGATGCACGCGTCGTCGGGCGGTCTCTGGATCGGCTGGCCCGGCATCGCGGGCGAGGTCGACGCGACCGACGCGGAGGCGCTCGAAGCGCGCTATCGCGAGCTCCGCGTCGTCCCGGTCAGCCTGTCGCAGGAGGAGGTCGACCGGTATTACGAGGGATATTGCAATGGCCTCTTGTGGCCGCTCTTTCATTCGTTCTTGGGGCAGCTGCCGCTCGACGTGCCCGATTGGCCGCTCTACGAACGCGCCAATGCGCGCTTCGCCGACGCGGTGGTGAGCCAGCACCAGCCCGGCGATCTCATCTGGATTCACGATTACCAGCTGATGTTGCTGCCGCGCATGATCCGCGATCGCATCCCGGGGGCGCGCATCGGCTTCTTCCTCCACATCCCGTTCCCTGCGTCGGACACCTTCAGGACGATCGCCGCGCGGCGCGCGCTGCTCGAAGGCGTGCTCGGCGCGGATCTGATCGTGTTTCACACGGCGTCGTACATGCGCAATTTCGCGTCGTCCGTGCTGCACGTGCTGGGCGCGGCGACCGAGGTCGATCAGCTGCGCTACAAGGGGCGCGCGACGTCGCTCGGCGTCTTCCCGATGGGCATCGACGCGAAGCGCTTCGCCGATCTGTCGGGCTCCGCGGAGGTGGCCGCGCTCGTCGACGAGTTCCGCGGCCCGACGGAGGAGCGCCTGCTCGTGGGCATCGATCGCCTCGACTACACGAAGGGGATCCCGCGGCGCCTCCTCGCCTACGAGCGGCTGCTCTCGAACCACCCGGACCTCGTCGGGCGCGTCCGCTTGGTGCAGGTGGCGGTGCCCTCGCGGACCAACGTCGAGGCCTACGCGGAGTTTCGGACGCAGGTCGACGCGATGGTCGGCCGCATCAACGGCCGCTTCGGCACGCCGCATTGGGCGCCCGTGCACTACGTCTACCGCGGCCTCAGCGAGGCGCAGGTCGTCGCGCTCTACCGCGCGGCCGACGTGATGATCGTGACGCCGATCCGCGACGGGATGAACCTGGTCGCGAAGGAGTTCTGCGCGGCGCGGACCGACGACGACGGGGTCCTCGTGCTCAGCGAGTTCGCGGGCGCGGCCTCCGAGCTCGGCGAGGCGATCCTCGTCAATCCTTACGACGTCGACGAGACGGCGAGCTCGATCCATCGCGCGTTGCTGCTCTCCGACGACGATCGGCGCGCGCGGATGCAGCTGCTCCGTCAGCGCGTCAGCTCGTACGACGTCTTCCACTGGGCCGACACGTTCGTCGCGTCGATGGAGCGGGCGAGCCTGCGCCCCGACCACGTGGAGCTCGCGTACTCGCTGCCGGCGGACGTCGCGGCCGCGACGCGCGCCATGCACGAGGCGGAGTCGCTGCTCCTGCTGCTCGACTACGACGGGACGCTGACGCCGATCGTGCCGACGCCCGACCTCGCGCAGCCCGACGCGGCCTTGAAGCGCCTGCTCTCGGACGTCGCGCGGAGGCCCCGCACCGAGATCCACGTGGTGAGCGGGCGCTCTCGCGACACGCTCGGCAAGTGGCTCGGTCAGCTGCCGATTCATCTGCACGCGGAGCACGGCTTCTGGTCCCGCGCGCCCGGCGACGAGTGGAAGGGGCGCGTCGCGCTGTCGAGCGGCTGGCGCAAACCGGCGCACGACATCCTCGCCGACTTCGCGGAGCGCACGCCGGGCTCGCTGGTTGAGGAGAAGCAGAGCGGACTCGCGTGGCACTACAGGACCTGCGATCCGGAGTTCGGTCTCTTCCAGGCGAACGAGCTGAAGGCGCACCTCTCGGCGCTGCTCGCGAACGCGCCCGTCGAGCTGCTCTCCGGCGACAAGGTGATCGAGCTCCGCCCGCACGGCGCGAACAAGGGGCGCGTGACGAGCGAGATCGTGGCGCGCGCGGCGCCGGGCGCGCTCTCTGCAGCGTTCGGTGACGACGTGACGGACGAGGAGATGTTCGCGGCGCTCCCCGCGGGATCGCTGAGCTTCCATCTCGGGCCCGCGCCGAGCCGCGCGCGCGTGCGGCTCGCGTCGGTGGAGGAGGTGCGGGTCCTGCTCCGCGCGCTCGCCGACGACGGCGCCGCGCGGGCTTGAGGGCGGTCAGCCCTTCTCGAGGTAGACCGTGCGCGAGGGGAAGGCGAACGAGGAGCCGGCGGCCTCCACGGCGGCCATGAACGAGAGCAGCACCTCCTGTCGGATCGCCTGGAACTCGCCGTAGTCGGTCACTTTGAACCAGGCCATGACGTCGACGTCGAGCGAGGACGCGCCGAAGCCCGCGAACCGCACGACGACCGCGTCGGGCCAGATCTTGGGGTGCTCGCGCAGCACGCGCTCGAGCCGCGCGAGGACGTCGCGCAGCTCGTCGGCGGTCGTCGCGTAGACGAGCCCGAGGGTGCAGGCGAGCCGGATGCGATCGCGCGCGGTGAAGCACTCGACGCGCGAGTCGGCGAGCTTGCCGTTCGGGATCGCGACGAGCGTGCGATCGAGCGTCCTCACGCGCGTCGAGCGCAGGCCGATCGCCTCGACGTTGCCCACCACGTCGTCGATCTTGACGAAGTCGCCCTGGCGAAACGGCTCGTCGAACGCGAGCGAGACGCCGCCGAAGACGTTCTCGAGCGTCTTCTGCGCCGCGAGGCCGACGGCGAGCCCGCCGAGCCCGAGGCCGGCGACGAGGCTCGTGATGGGGAAGCCGAACGTGGAGAGGAGCGTGATCGCGCCGAGCGCGACGACGAGGAGCTTCGCGAGGCGCCCGCCGAACGTGACGAGCCCGCGCGACGACGGGTGCGTCTTGGCCCAGCCCGACGACTCCACGAACGCGAGCGCGCCGTCCACGCCGCGCGCGAGGCCCCAGAACAGGGCGATCATCGCCACGCCGTCGAGGCCTCGATCGAGCCTCGCCGCGAGCTTGTCGGCGAGCGCGAGGAGCGGCAGCGCGCTCTTCGCCACGACGACGAACCAGCCGAGGGTCACCGGCGCGCGCAGCCGAGCGATGGCGCGATCGTCCCAGCTCGTGGCCGTTCGCGCGGCGATGCCCTCGAGGATCGCGTGGGTGAGCCGCGCGGCGAGCATGCTCACGACCCACGCGGCGAGCGCGACGAGCGCGAGGACCCCCCACCGGAGGAAGGGGCTCGAGAGGGCGTCGTCCGGGACGAGCGACGCCGCGAAGAGGGTGCGCTCCGCGGTCATCCAGCCACCTTAGCGGCGCCTCGCGACATGCCAAGGAAAAGCGTCATGTGAGGCCGATGCGTCGGTTCGACGAACAGGTCGCGGCGCCTAGAAGCGGAGGTCGCCGCGCTCGATCCGCGCGAACACCTCGGCGTCGATGGGCTCGTAGCTGCGGCGCGCGTCGTCGCGATAGAAGAGCAGGTCCTCCGTCTTGCGCGGGTCGTAGCCCTCTCGCTGCAGATCGGTCTTCTTGAGCTTGAACGTCGCCGTCATCTCGGCCTCGGGCAGGAGGCGCACGAACGCGGGCACGGCGTAGGGCGGCAGCGAGCGGACCGCGTGCTCGTAGAACGGCTCGGGCGAGAAGTGGGCGCCGGGCTTGAGCGCGAGGGCCGCCATCCCGGCGCGCCCGTCGGCCCCGGGCACGGTCACGCCGTAGACGTTGGAGCTCTCGACGACGGCGTAGCGGCCGAGCGCGTCCTGTACCTCGTTCGTCGCGACGTTCTCGCCCTTCCAGCGGAACGTGTCGCCGATGCGATCGACGAAGTAGTAGAAGCCCCAGAGATCCCTTCGCATGAGGTCGCCCGAGCGGAAGTAGGCGTCGCCCTTCTTCACGACGTCGCGGAGGATCTTCGCGTTCGTCGCGTCCTCACCGAGGTAGCCGTCGAAGCGCGCGGTGACGTACTTCGGATCGATGCGCCCGAGCAGCTCGCCCGGCTCGTCGACGTCGCACGGGATGCAGCGGCCGCGCTTGTCGCGCACGGGCATCTCCTTGTCGCGATCGAACTTGGCGAGGAACGCGTTGTTGAGGCCGGGGACGGGGGGCATGCGGCCGACGGATCCCTCGATGCCGAAGAGGTTCGTCATGTTGATGTTGCCCTCGGTCGCGCCGTAGAACTCGTGCACGAGCCCCGGCTGGAAGCGCTCGACGAAGCGCGGCCAGACGTCGGGGCGCATGCCGTTGCCGACCATGCAGCGGAGGCGGTGCGCGCGCTCGCGCGGGTGCGGCGGGGCGCCGAGCAGGTAGCGGCAGATCTCGCCGATGTAGACGAAGCACGTCGCTCGGCTCTCGTCGATCTCGTCCCAGAAGCGGCTGACGCTGAGCTTGCGCCCGAGCGCCATCGTCGATCCGGCCGTGAGCACGCTCGTCATGCCCACGAGCAGGCCGCTCGCGTGGAAGAGCGGCAGGCACACGTAGACGACGTCGTCCTCGCCGAGGCCGAGGGTGAAGAGCCCGAAGCCGAGCCCGCCGGTGACGGCGCGCGCGTTGAGGATCTTGCCCGCCTTGGGGAGGCCCGTGGTGCCGGACGTGAAGATGTAGGCGAAGAGCTCGGCGCCGAGGGCGCGCACAGGCGGCTTCACGGGCCGGTCGTCGTGGGCGCGATCGAGCGTCGAGAGCCGCTTCCACGCGCCGAGCGCGTCGGCGACGTCGGGCGCGCCGGGGCGCACCTCCTCGAAGAAGCGCGGCACGTCGGCCGCTTCGTCGCCGAGCGCCTCGTCGACGATCGCGACGTGCTCGGCGCCCGCGACGATCGCGACGGGGCGCGTCTGCGTGATCGCGTGCCGGAGGCCGTGGCCGGTGAGGCTCGTGTTGACGAGGCTCGCGGTGGCGCCGAGCCACGAGAGCGCGAGGACGTCGAGGACGTACTCGAGATGGTTGTGCATCACGATCGCGACGACGTCGCCCCAGCGCACGCCCGACGCGGCGAACGTGGCCGCTCGGCGCTTCACGCGCGCGCGCATCTCGCCGTAGCTCGTCGCGGTGCCCTCGAAGAGGACGAACGCTCGACCGGGCGCCTTGTCCGCCCAGGCGTCGAGCATGAGCGCGGGGCTCATGACGTCCTCGGCCTCGAGCAGCAGCACCCCGAGCGCGCCGCGCACGCGGCTCGACAGGTTCTTCGCGACCGCGCGGACGACGCCTTCGGGCGCCTTGGGGAGCTTCAGCGAGAGCTTCATGCGAAGGGATCGTCAGGGGCGGGGTGGGGGAGCGAGCCGCTTCTCGAAGTAGTGCTCGACGGTGTCGCTCTTGTCGTGGAGCTCGCGCGTCGAAGGGCCGCGCACGTAGCCGCGTCGCTCGTAGAAGGCGTGTGCGGTCGTGAAGCGGGTGTCGCTCCACAGGTCGACGAAGCGCGCCCCGCGCTCGCGCGCTCGACGCTCCGCGCGCTCGACGAGGACGCCGCCGAGCCCCGTGCGGCGCGCGCGCCGGTTCACGTAGAGCTTCTTCAGCTCGACGCCGCGCTCCGCGGCGGGCTCCCCGCGGACGCTCTCGACGTAGCCCCCGCAGCCGACGATGCGACCGCCGATCTCGGCGACCCAGAGCTCGCCGCCGTGCTCGCGGTGGTAGCTCGCGGGGCGTCGCAGCTCCGGCATCTCGCCGTCGACGTCGAGGATGCAATGCGGATACTCGGCGAACACGCCGCCGATGAGCTCGATGACGTCGAGCGCGTCGTCGTCGGTGGCGTCGCGGATGATGAAATCTTCCATCGTGCGAGGGGCGGTGAGGGCGGTCGCGCTCGGATGGAGGGGCGACCCGCTCCGGCGCGGGGCCGAAGAGAAGAGGCTTCTAGATTGGCGTCGGGGATACTACCCTCCGACCTCGTGGCGTACGACTACGATCTCATCGTGATTGGGGGAGGGCCCGGTGGGGAGAAGGGCGCGCTCGAGGCCGCGAGGCTCGGCAAGCGCGTGCTCATCGTCGACCGCGGGCGCGCGCCGGGCGGCGCGGCGGTCCACACCGGAACGCTGCCCTCGAAGACGCTGCGCGAGACGGCCCTCTTCCTGTCGGGGCGAGAGCAGCGCGAGACCTACGGCGTCAACGTCAGCATCGATCCGACGCTCTTCATCCCGAAGCTCCTCTCGCGCAAGGACCTCGTGCGCAAGCTCGAGGTCGGCCGCATCCTCGGCAGCTTCGGCGACCGGGGCGTCGAGTACATGCGGGGGTGGGGGAGCCTCGCCGACGCCAACACCGTCGTGGTCGACGACGAGGGGAAGAAGAAGACGCTCACGACGGCGTTCGTGCTGCTCGCGACGGGCTCGTCCCCGTACCGTCCCGACAACATCCCCTTCGACGATCCCGACATCGACGACAGCGACTCGATCCTCGAGATCGACCGCATGCCGGCCTCGCTCATCGTGCTCGGCGGCGGCGTCATCGGGTGCGAGTACGCGTCGATGTTCACCGCGATGGGCGTCAAGGTCACGCTCGTCGACAAGAAGCCCGAGCTGCTCGACTTCCTCGACGCCGACATGAGCGAGCTGCTCCGCGTCGCGTTCGTCGAGGAGGGCATGGACGTGCGCCTCACCGACGGGATGAAGGCCGTGCGTCGCGACAGGGACAAGATCGTGGTCGATCTCGTGTCGGGCGGGCAGCTCGTCGCCGACAAGCTCCTCTTCGCCGCGGGCCGCGCGTCGAACACGAAGGGCATCGGGCTCGAGGGCGTGGGCGTCGAGCTCGGCACGCGCGGCCTCGTGAAGGTGAACGAGGAGTTCCGCACGAACGTGAAGAACGTGTTCGCCGCGGGCGACGTCATCGGCTTCCCCGCGCTCGCGTCCACGTCGATGGAGCAGGGGCGCATCGCTGCGCAGGCGATGTTCGGCGTGTGCTCGTTCCCGCGGCCCGCCGCCGCGACGATCCTGCCCTACGGCATCTACACGATCCCCGAGGTGAGCTGCGTGGGCCTCTCGGAGGAGGACGCGGTGGCGAAGGGCATCGCGGTCGTCACGGGCCGAGGACGCTTCACCGAGAACGCGCGCGCGAAGATCAACGGCTACACCCAAGGCGTGGTGAAGCTCGTCTTCGAGAAGGCGACGCGCAAGATCATCGGCGCGCACGCGATCGGCGACCGGGCGACCGAGATCATCCACATCGGGCAGCTGATGGTCGCGTTCGAGGCCTCCGTCGACACCGCGGCGGCGATGGTCTTCAACTACCCGACGCTCTCCGAGTGCTTCAAGGACGCCGCGCTCGACGCGCTCGGCAAATTCGATCCGCGGCTCTCGTCGCGGCCCATCACGATGCACCCGGCCCCACCGCAAGGGGCGCCGCCTCACGGCAGTTCCACCTGACGAGCCCGAAGAGGAAGAATGAAGAAGAACTACGTCCTCGACACGAACGTCGTGCTGTACGACCCGAGGGCCATCTTCAAGTTCGAGGACAACGACGTCATCCTGCCGATCTACGTCATCGAGGAGATCGATCAGTTCAAGCGAGAGGGCACCGAGCGCGGGCGCAACGCCCGGACGTTCTCGCGGCTGCTCGACGAGCAGCGGTCTCGCTCGAACGGATCGGGGACGGGGCTCCTCTCGCGCGGGCTGCCGCTCGACAGCGGTGGATCGCTCAAGGTCTGGGTGCACGAGAAGCGCCCGATGCTCGGCGTGGGGCTCGACAAGCACTCGGCGGATCAGGCCATCTTGCAGACGGCGATCGACGTCCGCGACAAGGACACGTCGAAGCCCACCGTCTTCGTGACGATGGACACGAACCTGCGCATCCGCGCGGACGCCGTCGGCATCACGAGCGAGACGTACGAGAACCAACGCGTACAGGACGACGAGCTCGATCAGCCGTTCTTCGAGCTCGAGACCGAGGGGGGCGAGATCGATCGCTTCTTCCAGGAGGGCCGGCTCGTGCCGCCCGCGTCGGTCGCGCTCTACCCGAACGCGGCGGTGATGCTGCGTGACGCGACGAGCGCGAGCCACACGGCGCTCGGCCGGTACGACGGCGTCAAGAACGAGATCATGAGCCTCCGCGTGTCGCGCGAGGGCATCCTCGGCGTGCGCCCGCGCAACCGCGAGCAGAGCTTCGCGCTCGACGTGCTGCTCGACGAGTCGATCCGCCTCGTCACGCTCATCGGCAAGGCGGGCACGGGCAAGACGCTGCTCGCGATCGCCGCCGGCCTGAAGCGCACGACCGAGGACGGCTCGTACTCGCGCATCGTGGTCAGCCGGCCGATCATGCCGCTCGGTCGCGACATCGGGTTCTTGCCGGGCGACGTCGACGAGAAGCTGAACCCGTGGATGCAGCCCATCTTCGACAACCTCGAGTTCCTCTATTCGAACAGCGGCGGTCGCGGCGGTCGCGACGGGCGCGGGTTCCTCGAGCTGCTCGAGAGCGGGACGATCCAGGTCGAGCCGCTCACGTACATCCGCGGGCGCAGCTTGCCGAACCAGTACCTCATCGTCGACGAGGCGCAGAACCTCACGCCCCACGAGGTCAAGACGATCATCACGCGGTGCGGTGAGGGGACGAAGATCGTGCTCACCGGCGACCCGCAGCAGATCGACAACCCCTACGTCGACCACGCGTCGAACGGGCTCAGCGTCGTCGCCGAGCGCTTCAAGAAGGAGCGCATCGCGGCGCACATGGTGCTCGCGAAGGGCGAGCGCAGCGAGCTCGCGGAGCTGGCGGCGAACCTGCTCTAGAGGCTGGCGAGCTCGAGCGCCGGGCGCGCTCGGGCGCCGGCGGGCTCAGGCGCCGGGCGCGCCGAAGCGTTGGTTCGAGGTCGCGTCGAGGCCTGTGATAGCCTCCGAGCGTGACCTCGAAGGGCGATCGTTCTCGGTACGCGCTCGCGCTCGGCGCGCTCGCGGCGTCGCTCGGGCTCGCGTCGTTCGGCGGCTGCGCGAAGAGCACCACGATCACGTGTCAGTTCAACAGCGACTGCGACGTGGGCTTCTACTGCGGCGGCGACGGCAAGTGCGTGCGCGACTGCGTGGACGCCTCGCGGGATTGCGCCAAGGGTTACATCTGTAACCACGATGGACAATGCGAGGCGGGCACCGGCGGCGCAGGCTCGACGGGGACGGGCGGCGGCGCGGGGACGACCTCGAACGGGACGGCTTCGAACGGCACGGGCGTCACGAGCGGTCCCGGCAGCACGTCGACCGGGAGCCCCACCTCGACCGCGGCGAGCTCGTCGTCGACCGGCGGCGGCACGAAGGGGCAGCTCGACGTCTGCTTCTCCGACGGCGAGTGCGGCCCGAACCTCTTCTGTCGCGCGATGACCGTCGGCTCGGCGATGCGCTGCACGCCCGCGTGCTCGACCGACGCGAGCTGTCCCTCGGGCTTTCGCTGCGTCGATCCGGGCAACGGCAAGGTCTGCCTGATGAGCGACATCGGGCGCACGTGCACCGCGGCCAACCAATGCAACTACGCGTGCCTCGTGGCGCAGCAATACTGCACCTCGCAGTGCACGAGCGGCGCCGATTGCCCGAACGGCTACGGCTGCCAGATGGTGCAGGGGCTCAACATCTGCGTGAAGGCCGAGGCGTACTGCGGTCAGGGGTCGCCCGCGAGCGTGTGCATCGCCCCCGCCGCGTGCGACACGTCGACGACGCAGCTGCTCGTCTCGAGCTGCACCCTCGCGTGCAACAGCGCCGCCGACTGTCCGCAGCGCGCCGCCGGCCTCGCGCCGTGGACGTGCAACGGCATCTGCCAGCGCCCCGGTGACGTGTACGGCCCGCTCGAGGGCGGCGCGCCGGCGGAGTACTACTGCAACGCCTCGAACCAGGTCATCAACCTGTGCAACGACGCGCAGCACATCGACTTCACCCAGTTCACGATCCCGAACCCCCCTCAGGTCAACTGCGGCTCGGGCACGAGCCAGCAGGGCGTCGCCGGCGACGCGTGCGTCGACTCGTGCCGGTTCCAAGGCGGCTGCCCCTACGCGTTCGGGTGCACCGCGGTCGGCGGCGTGAACGGTGGCCGCATCGGGCTCTGCTTGAGAGCGGGCCTCGGTGAGGTCGGCACCGCTTGCACGACCGACGCCCAGTGCGTCTTCGGGTATTGCTCGATGAACAAGTGCAGCCGCGATTGCACGAAGGACGGCATCTGTCCGACGGGATCGAGCTGTGTGGCGGCGGGAGGCCCCGCGGTCGAGGGCCTCGCCTTCCGCCGCTGTCAGTGAGGCGCGATCAGCGCTTCGATCGTCGCGCCTCGCGGCGATCCTCGTCGCGCGACTTCTCGATCGCGCGCCGATCACGCTTCTTCTGACGCACGCGCTCGTCCGTGCCCTTGATCGAGCCGAGGGGCCAGAGCGTCAGCTCGATCTCCGCGAGACCCGCGCGGGTCACCGCCTCGGCGACCTCGCTCGCGCTCTTGTAGCAAGCGCTCGATTCGTCGAGGGGCACCTCGCCGTCGAGGTTCACGAGGATGCGGTCGCGCCGGTATTGCTCGTTCACCTTCTCTTGCGAGAGAGAGCGCAGCGCCTCGCCGCGGCTCATGCGGCGACCCGCGCCGTGGTTGACCGAGTAGGCGCTCTTCACCGCGCCCGGCAGCGGGCGCAGCACGTAGCTGTAGTCACGGTTCGACCCCGGGATGAGGACGGGATGACCCGTGTCTCGCCACGGCGTGTCCTCGAGCGCCTCGTGACCGGCCGGGAACGCGCGCGTCGCGCCCTTGCGGTGCACCCACACGTCGCCGAGCTCGGGGTGGCGCTCGGCCTGCGCGAGGTTGTGGCTGATCTCGTAGACGAGCGAGAGGTCCGCGCGGAACACCTTGCGAAAGGCCTCGCGCACGGCCTCGAAGATCACGAGCCGGTTGACGATCGCGAAGTTGCCGCCCGCGGCGACCGCGTTCTGGTAGCCGCGGTGGTGACGCGAGCTCGGCGTGAAGTAGCCGAGGTCGATGTCGCCTCCGAGCTCGGGGTGCTCGTCCTTGGCCATCGCGAAGTAGTTCGTCGCGAGGCCGTGGCCGAAGCCGCGGCTCCCGGTGTGGACCTGGACGAAGAGCGTCTTCGTCTCCTCGCAGCGTTGGAGCTCGATGAAGTGGTTGCCGCCGCCGAGCGAGCCGAGCTGATCGAGCCCGCGCTCGGGTCGACCGGGGCCGCCCCACGGGATCGTCCAGCCGTCGTCGACGGGGATGCGGTGGCGCTCGGCGCGCGCGCGATCGACGGCGCCGTCGAGCTTCTCGCACCAGTGCTCGGCGCCGCCGCGCACGATGTCCTGGAAGGCGCGCTCGTCGAGCGTCCCGACGCGGCGCGCGCGGCCACCCGCGCCGAGGTCGACGTGCTTCATCACCTCGCGGTGGAACGCGGCCTTGCGATCGGGCGTCGCGAGCTCGGCCGAGACGTCGCTGCGCGCGCTCATCATGCCGCAGCCGATGTCGAAGCCGACGGGGCCCATGGCGAGCGCGCCGGCGTCGCGATCGGTCAGGATGACGCAGCCGACGGGGACGCCGTAGCCGAAGTGGACGTCGGGCGTGATGACGACGAGCTTCGTCCCGGGGAAGCGGGTCGCGTTCACGATTTGCCGGTAGAGCGCCGGCTCCGCGTCGCGGAGCAAGGACGGCGTGAGGAAGAGTCGGACGGGGACGTCGTTCGTGTCGCGCGTCGCGAGCGCGAAGTACGCGTCCTTCTCTTCCCAGCGCGCGTGGCGCTTCCAGTCGGCTTCGTCGAGCAGCTCTTTCCCGATCATCGGTCGTCTCCGTCGCGCGCGTTTGGTCGCGCGGCGAGCCCAGACGGCTCGGCCCATCGTGATCTGACCGCCACCGCGGCGCTTCGGTGAGCGCAGGCCCGCCGATGGACGAGCCTCGCCGATGCTAGCGGCCCCTGGGCGCTGCGTGATCCGTTCTTGTCCCACAGAGCGCGCGTTCTCGGGTATCGAGCCGGGAGCGTGATCGAACCGTCCCGCCGATCCCAAGTCCCGCTGCTGCCGATCGCGATCTTGTTCGTGGTGTCGGGCGCGGCGTCGCTCGTCGATCAGATCTGCTTCTCGAAGTATCTGTCGTACGTGGTCGGCGCGACCGCGCACGCGGTGAGCGCCGTGCTCGCCGCCTTCATGACCGGGATGGCGCTCGGCGCGTACCTCGGCGGCCGGTTCGCGGCGCGCTCGCGGCTCCCTCTGCGCGCGTACGGCGCGCTCGAGCTCCTGGTGGCGCTCTCCGTCGCGGCGACGCCGCTCGCGTTCGGTGCGCTGACGCCGCTCTACGTCTCGCTGGTGCGCGCTGCGCCCACGTCGCTCGTGCTCGTGAGCGCCGTCCGCTGGCTCCTCGCCGCGGCGGTCGTGATGGTGCCGACGACCGCGATGGGCGCCACGTTGCCGCTGCTCGCGAGGCTCGTCGAGGATCGTCCCTCGCTCCGTGCCCGTGGTCGCGCGCTCGGGATCCTCTACGCGGCGAACACGCTCGGGGGCGCCGTCGGGTCGATCGGCAGCGCTTATCTCGTGCTCCCGGCGCTCGGGCTCGGATCGACGACGCTCGCGGCGGCCGCGGCGAGCGCCGTCGTCGGCATCGCCGCGTTGGCCCTCAGCCGCGCAGGCAGCAGCAGCGACACCAGCGACGCCCCCAGCGACACCAGCGACGCCCAGAGCGACGCCGAAAGGGACGCGGCCGTGGCCACCGGCGGTGAGCCGACCCCCGGCGCCGCGAGCCCGACGAGCCCGACGACCACGAGCGGCGTGCTCGTCGCGAGCCTGATGGCCCTCTCCTCCGGCGCGCTCGTCTTCGCGTGCGAGGTGATCTTCGTGCATCTGCTCGTGCTGCTCGTCGGCTCGAGCGCGTATGCGTTCGGCGTCATCCTCGCCATCTTCCTCACGTGCCTGTTCGTCGGCGCGTCCTTGGCGCCGCTCGCCGAGCGCTTCGCGCGAGACGCCGCGCTCGCGCTCTCGCTCGGCCTCTCGGCGATCGCGCTCACGGCCTCTCTCCCCATCTGGGAGCACTTGCCGACGTTCTTCCACGGCGTCGGGGGCGAGGTGACGACGTTCCGCGGTCGAGAGACCGTTCGGGGGACGGCGGCCTTCGCAGCGCTCTCGCTGCCGACGACCGCGATGGGGCTCACGTTCCCGCTGCTCTTGCAGTGGGCCTCACGCCAACGAGGCACCGGATCGCTCGTCGGGAGGCTCACGGCGATCAACACCATCGGCGCGGTGCTGGGCTCGCTCGCGACGGGCTATCTGGTGCTGCCGTCGCTCGGCTCGCAGCGCTCGATCCTCGCCGTGTCGGCGGCCTTCGCGGTCGTCGCGCTCGCGGCGGCGGCGACGATCGGTCGGGGCGGCGGGCGCGTCTCGGTCGTCGTGCGCGTGGTCGCGGCGGGGCTCGCCGTCGCCTCGGTCGTCGTGGGCGTGCGCGCACCGCGCTGGGATCTCGCGAAGCTCACGAGCGGTTACAACGTCTACTTCGACTACGGACGTGGTCCGGAGGACATCCTCTTCGTCGCCGAGGACACGCACGGCGGCGTCACGACGGTCACCGAGAAGGGCGGAGTGCACACGCTGCTCACGAACGGGAAGTTCCAAGGCAACGACGGGGCGGAGATCTCCGCGCAGCGCTTCTTCGCGCACTACCCGGCCATGTTCGTGCACAAGTTCGATCGCGCCCTCGTCATCGGCCTCGGCACGGGCACGACGCTCGGGACGCTGAGGGCGTACCCCTTCGAGCACCTGGAGGTCGCGGAGATCTCGCCGTCGATCGTCGAGGCGTCGCGTCGCTACTTCGGACCGTCGGGGGGCGACGCGCTCGACGATCCGCGCGTCACCCTCTTCCACGCCGACGGACGAAACCACCTGCTCGTGAGCGATCGTCGGTACGACCTCATCGGCATCGAGCTCACCAGCGTGTGGTTCGCCGGCGCATCGAGCCTCTACAGCCACGAGTTCTATCGCCTCGTCCGATCCCGCCTCGAGCCCGACGGCGTGCTTCAACAATGGGTGCAACTGCATCACATCTCCGCGAGGGACTTCGCGACGGTCGTGCACACGCTGCGCCTCGAGTTCGCGCACGTCGCGCTCTTCTACGGCGGCGGGCAGGGCATCCTCGTCTCGTCGAACGCGCCCCTCGTCGCGAGCGCCGCGCGGCTCGACGCGCTCGAGCGCGGCCTCGGGCCGATGCGCCCCGACCGACCGCTCAAGAGCCTCGCGGGGGACGTCATCGCGACGGGCGACGGCCTCGACGCGTTCCTCGGTGAGGCGGCCCAGGACGCCGGCGTCGGGGTCGCCGACCTCGTCTCGACGGACGACAACCTCTACCTCGAGTACGCGACCCCGCGCGGCAACGTGCTCGGGTGGAGCTCGCGCGAAGAGCTCGTCTCGCGCATCGGCGCGCACCGCGACGTCGGCGCGATCGCAAGGATGGTGGGGCCTTGAGCGCGCGCGCCGTCGCGTCGGTCGGTCCTCGTCGAACGCGCATCTCGCCCTTGCGCGTCCGCGCCGTTCCCGTAGCCTCGATGCCATGATTTCGCGTGCGTCGTGGGCTCTCGTCGCGGCCCTAGGGCTCCTCTTCGGGGGCGGCTGCGGTGGAAAGGTCGTCTTCGACGGCGGTGCGGGTGGCGGCGGCGGAGCCGGGGGCTCGACCGCCAGCGGCTCGGCCGAGTGCGTGCTCGGCTTGTGCGGCGATCTCTGCACCAAGTGCGTCGGGACGCAGTGCGTGAACGGCAAGTGCGACATGAAGGGCACCTGTCAGCCGCCGGACGTCACCTTCACCTGCGGCAAGTAGAGCGAGGCGATGTCGTCCGAGAAGAGCACGCTCGCGCAGGACACGCGCGCCGTCCACGGCGCTTGGGAGGGAGCCGACGGGCATCGCGCGAAGAAGCTCGGCGACGCCGTGCCGACGCCGATCGTGAGCTCGTCGACGTTCGCCTTCGCGAGCACCGCCGAGCTGCGGGAGCACTTCGAAGGTCGCGGGCACGAGGACGAGTACGGGCGCTACGGCAGCCCCTCGGTGCGGTCCGCGGAGGGGGCGCTCGCGGCGCTCGACGGCGCCGAGGCGTGCGCGCTCTTCGCGAGCGGCATGGCGGCCATCACGACGACGATCCTCGCCCTCGTGAGGTCCGGCGATCACGTCGTGCTCACGAGCGACTGCTATCGACGCACGCGACAGTTCGTCGGCGACATGCTGGCGCGCCTCGGCGTCACCTCGACGTTGGTCGAGCCCGGCGACGTCGCGGCGCTCGAGGCGGCGATCGTCCCGGGCGCGACGCGCGTCGTCCTCACCGAGTCTCCGAGTAACCCCTATCTGCGCGTCGCGGACGTCGAGGCGATCGCCGCGGTGAAGCGCGCACACCGCGGCGTGAAGCTCCTCGTGGACGCGACGTTCGCGACGCCCGTGAACGCGACGCCGCTCGCGCTGGGCGCCGATCTCGTCCTGCACTCGGCGACGAAATACCTCGGCGGGCACAACGATCTCTTGGCCGGCGCGGTCGGCGGCAGCGCCTCGCTCGTGTCGCTCGTGCGCGACATGCGCGGGATGCTCGGCGGCGTGCTCGATCCGCACGCGGCCTACCTGCTCGAGCGCGGCATGAAGACCCTGTCGCTGCGCGTGGCCCGCCAGAACGAGACGGCCCTCGCCGTCGCCCGCTTCCTCGAGGGGCACCGCGCGGTGGAGCGCGTCTTCTATCCGATGCTCCCGACGCACCCCGATCATCTGGTCGCTCGACGCGCGCTCCGCGGCGGCGGCGGCGTGGTCACGTTCGCGATCCGAGGCGATCTCGACGCGACGTCGCGCTTCGTCGACGCCCTCCGGATCGCGACCATCGCCCCGTCGCTCGGCGGGGTCGAGACGCTGGTCGAGCAACCGGCGCTCATGAGCTACTACGAGCTCGCATCGGAGGAGCGGGCGCGCCTCGGCATCCCGGAGAACCTCGTCCGCTACTCGGTCGGC
>CAYYKK010000086.1:0-24563 GCA_964467935.1 uncultured Polyangiaceae bacterium | reverse complement strand
CGCGATCGTGATCCTGATCACGGGCGCAGACTCGCCCGACGTGACCCTGCGCGCGCTGAGGGGCGGCGCGTACGACTTCATCGCCAAGCCCGTGGACCCGGTCTACTTCGGGCTGGCCGTCGAGCGCGCGCTGGAGACCCGCGCCTTGAGGCGCGAGGTCGAGGCGCGCAGGCTCGCGCTCGTCTCCTACACCGAGGAGCTCGAGCGCACCGTGCAGCGCAGGACGAAGGACCTCATCGAGGCGAACCGCCTGAAGGACGAGTTCCTGGCGATGGTGTCCCACGAGCTTCGCACCCCCCTCACGCCGATCCTCGGCTGGGCGCGGCTCTTGAAGAGCGGGCAGATCGACGACGGCGCCCGGGTTCGGGCGCTGGAGGCGATCGAGCGCAACGCGCGTGCGCAGGCGCGGCTCATCGAGGACCTCCTCGACGTGTCGCGGATCGTCGTCACGGGCCTCGGCATCGACCGCGAGGTCATCGAGATCTCCGCCGTGCTCCGCGCGGCCGTCGACGTCGTCCTGCCGCTGGCGGAGCAGAAGGGGATCGCCGTCGGCCGACACTTCGACGACGCCGAGCTCGGCCTCTTGTTCGGCGATTCGAAGCGCCTGCGACAGGTGTTCTGGAACCTCCTCGGCAACGCGGTGAAGTTCACCAAGCGCGGCGGCTTCATCGACGTCTCTGCCCGACGGGACGGCGCGCACGTCGTCGTCGAGGTCTCCGATACCGGCTGTGGCATCGCGCCCGAGCTCCTCCCGCACGTGTTCGACCGATTCCGGCAGGGGAGGGTCGTCGACGCGCGCGCGGGGCTCGGGCTCGGCCTCACGATCGTGAAGCACCTCGTCGACCTCCACGGCGGGGAAGTCCAGGCCGAGAGCGACGGCATGGATCGAGGCGCGCGCTTCGTGGTGCGCCTGCCCGTCGGCGACACGAGCGGCCCGCTGCGACGCAGCTCGTCGGTCTCGGGAGAGGACTTGAGCGGTCTCTCGGGGCGATTCGCCTGAGGCCGTCACGGCGGGCCGACGCCGCCCGCGCGACCACGAGGGACGACCGACGCCGCAAGGTGCCTCGGCCACGACAGCGAGAGGAGCCTCCATGGACGTTGCGAACGCGAACCGACCGAAACGATCGAGCGCGCCGCCCAAGCCCGAGCGCCGGCGGCGATCGGCGTCGCGCGAGCGTGGGCAGGGCCGAGAGGCCGACCTCCGCGCGATCCTGGCCGTGCTCGAGCGGGTGAAGCGGGGAGACTTCAGCGCCCGCGTGGACGTGCGAGCGAGCGGAGGGACCGTGCGGCTCATCGCGCAGCAGGTGAACGAGGTCGTCGACCAGCTCGAGAGCGTCGGCTCCGAGATCATCCGTGGCTCGCGCGAGGTCGGCACCGACGGCAAGCTCGGCGCGCACGCCGAGGTGGGCGGCAAGACGGGCACGTGGCGCGATCTCACCGACAACATCAACAACCTCGCCGGCAACCTGACGAACCAGGTGCGGAACATCGCGCTCGTCACGACCGCGGTCGCGAATGGCGACCTCTCGAAGCAGATCACCGTCGAGGCCAAGGGCGAGGTGCTCGAGCTCAAGAACACGATCAACACGATGGTGGAGCAGCTCCGCTCGTTCGCCTCGGAGGTGACGCGCGTGGCGCGCGAGGTCGGCACCGACGGCAAGCTCGGCGGTCAGGCCCAGGTGCCCGGGGTCGCGGGGACCTGGAAGGACCTGACCGACAACGTCAACCAGCTCGCCGAGAACCTCACGAACCAGGTGCGCAACATCGCGCTCGTGACGAAGGCGGTCGCGAGCGGTGACCTGTCGCAGCAGATCACGGTCGAGGTGCGCGGAGAGATCCTCGATCTCAAGAACACCATCAACACGATGGTCGAGCAGCTGCGGGCCTTCGCCGCGGAGGTGACGCGCGTGGCGCGCGAGGTCGGCACCGACGGCAAGCTCGGCGGCCAGGCCACGGTGCCCGGGGTCTCGGGCACCTGGAAGGACCTCACCGAGAACGTCAACGTCATGGCCTCCAACCTCACGAGCCAGGTGCGCGGGATCGCGAAGGTCGTGCTCGCCGTCGCGAACGGCGATCTCCAGCAGAAGCTGGCGCTCGTCGCCAAGGGCGAGATCGCGTCGCTCGCGGAGACCATCAACAACATGACCGACACGCTCCGCGTCTTCGCAGAGCAGGTGACCAACGTCGCGCGCGAGGTCGGCATCGAGGGCAAGCTCGGAGGGCAGGCCAAGGTCCCGGGCGCGTCGGGGACGTGGCGCGCGCTCACCGACGCCGTCAACCAGCTCGCCGGCAACCTCACGACCCAGGTCCGCGCGATCGCGGAGGTGGCGACCGCCGTCACCGCGGGCGATCTGACGCGGGCGATCTCGGTTCAAGCGAAGGGCGAGGTGCTCCAGCTGAAGGACAACATCAACCAGATGATCGCGAACCTCCGCGACACGACCCGCGCCAACAAGGAGCAGGACTGGCTCAAGTCGAACCTGGCGCGCTTTTCGAGCATGATGCAGGGCCAGCGCAAGATCGAGGCGCTCGGGCGGCTCATCATGAGCGAGCTCACGCCGGTCGTGTCGGCCCAGTTCGCGGCCTTCTACGTGCTCGAAGGCGAGGACGACGCCGGCACGCTGAAGCTCATCTCGAGCTACGCCTACGAGAGCCGCAAGCGGCTCGCGAACCGCTTCGAGCTCGGGGAGGGGCTCGCCGGCCAGTGCGCCCTCGAGCGCAAGTGCATCGTCGTCGGGGACGTCCCAGACGGCTACGTGAACGTCAGCTCGGGGCTCGGCTCGGCGGCGCCGCGCAACCTGGTCGTGGTGCCCGTGCTCTTCGAGGGGCGGCTGATGGCGGTCATCGAGCTCGCCTCGTTCCAGACGTTCACGGCGATCCATCTG
This sequence comes from uncultured Polyangiaceae bacterium, assembly GCA_964467935.1. Taxonomy (GTDB): domain Bacteria; phylum Myxococcota_A; class Polyangia; order Polyangiales; family Polyangiaceae; genus CAYYKK01. The sequence continues at coordinate 21,678 of CAYYKK010000086.1, read as the reverse complement.
AACTTCCTCGACCAGCTCGCGCAGTCGATCGGGGTCGTCTTCAACATGATCGCCGCGAGCATGCGCACCGAGGAGCTCCTCCTCGAGCTCCAACGCTCGAACACCGAGCTCGCCTCGCGGTCCAAGGAGCTCGAGGAGCAAGCCTCCGAGCTCGAGATCAAGAACCGCGCGATCGCGCAGGCGAGCGCGTCGCTCGAAGAGAAGGCGCGAGAGCTTTCGCGCACCAGCCGCTACAAGTCCGAGTTCCTCGCGAACATGTCCCACGAGCTGCGCACGCCGCTCAACAGCTTGCTCATCCTCGCGCGGCTCCTGGCCGACAACCGCGACGGCGCTCTCAGCCCGAAGCAGGTCCAGTACGCGTCGACGATCTGCACCTCGGGTCAGGACCTCTTGAGCCTCATCAACGAGATCCTGGATCTGTCGAAGATCGAAGCCGGAAAGATCGAGCTGCGCCTCGAGCTGGTCGCGGTGGCCGAGCTGGTCGCGTTCATGCGCGAGAACTTCGAGCAGCAGGCCAAGGAGCGCGATCTCGAGCTCACCGTCGAGGTCGACCGTCGGGTGCCGGAGCTGCTCACCACCGATCCGCAGCGCCTGAAGCAGGTGCTGAAGAACCTGCTCTCGAACGCGTTCAAGTTCACCCACGCCGGACGCATCACCGTCGCCATCACGTTGGCGCATGGCATGGAGGTCGCCAGCGGCGCGCAGGGAGGTGCGCCGCTCGTGGCCTTCGCGGTCTCCGACACCGGCATCGGCATCCCCCTCGACAAGCAACGTCAGGTGTTCGAGGCGTTTCAGCAGGCCGACGCCTCGACGAGCCGGACCTACGGCGGGACGGGGCTCGGGCTGACGATCAGTCGCGAGCTCGCGCGCTTGCTCGGCGGCGAGATCGGCCTCGAGAGCTCGCCGGGCGTCGGCAGCACCTTCACTCTCTACTTGCCCCTCGGCGATGATGCCGCCCTCGTCACGCCGCCGCCGCGCAAGCTCTCGCTCGAGAGCAGGACGTCCGACGAGGCGCGCCTCGAGGGCGCGACGGTGCTGGTCGTGGACGACGATCCGCGCAACACGTTCGCCGTCACGAGCCTCCTCGAGGCGTGGGGCGTGACCGTGCTCACGGCCGACTGCGCCACGCGCGGCATCGCGATGCTCGAAGAGCACCCGGGCATCGGCGTCGTGCTGATGGACATCATGATGCCCGAGGTCGACGGCTTCGCGGCCACGCGCCGCATCCGGATGCGGCCCCGCTACCGCGATCTGCCGATCATCGCCCTGACCAGCAAGGTCATGAAGGGCGACCGGGAGCGCTGCCTCGCGGCCGGTTGCTCCGACTTCGTGGCCAAGCCGATCGATCCGTCGCGCCTCCACGGCGTCCTGCAGCGCTGGATCGCCGAGCGCGACGGCGCTCGCCTCCTGCCCACGCCCTCCGACGCGTGAGGCGAGCGGAGGGCGGGGGCGGCGGCCCCTAGCGCGACACCGGCACCTCCTCGAGATCGGGCGGCGCGAGCTCGATCACGGTGCGCCGGAGCTCCTCCATCGCGAACGGCTTCTGGAACAGCGCCGAGACCCCGAGCTGCTTCGCGCGCCGCCGCGTGAGCTCGTCGGCGTACGCCGTGAAGAGGACGATGGGCACGGTCGCGTCGAGCCCACGCACGCTCGCCGCGACGTCGAGGCCGTTCGCGCCCGGCATGCGGATGTCGCTCAGGATGAGCAAGGGGCGCTCGCGCTCGCCCGCGTACATGGCCCCGAGGAAGAAGTCGAGCGACCCGCCGTCCTCGACCTCGATCACCTCGTAGCCGTCCCGTCTCAGGAACGAGGCGACGAGGTGCCTCGTGTCTTCGTCGTCCTCCGCCAAGAGGACGATCGACCCGTTGGGTCTCTCTTCGGCTTCCATTTCCGACCTCCTTTCGAGTGACGAGATCGAGCGCTGCACGTGCCGTGCCTCGTGCTCCTTCATGCAAGAACCGCGCATCGTGCAGCGCGCCCGGCCATGTCGCCACACGCGTCGATGCGCGGCGCGCCACACCGGATCGAGGCGCGGCCGCGCCGCGCGGATCAGGAGTGAGTTCCCGTGCGGGGCACTTCGTCCGTCTCGGCCCCGAGCGACACGTCGAGCTGCGCCAGGCGGCGATAGAGGGTCCGCCGATCGATCCCGAGCACGCGCGCCGCCGCCGACTTGTTCGAGCCCAGCACGCTGAGCACGTGGAGCATGTGGCGCCGCTCGACCTCTTCGAGGGTCGCCAGCCGACCAGCGCTCTCGGGCGACGGCGGGACCACGTGGCTCGCGCATGCGCGCACGCGGGCGGGAAGATCGTCGACGGTGATCTCGTCCGAGCCCGACAGCGCGACGGCGCGCTCGATGCCGTTCTCCAGCTCGCGCACGTTGCCGGGCCAGTCGTACGCGAGCAGCTTCTCGAGCACCTCGGGGCTCACCCCCGTGACGGTCTTGGCGAAGCGCGTCGCGAAGCGCCGTACGAAGTGGCTCGCCAGCAGGGCGACGTCGCTCGGCCGTTCGCGCAGCGGCGGCACGTGCACGCCGACCACGTTGATTCGGTAGTAGAGGTCTTCGCGGAACCGACCCGAGGCGACCTCGGCGTCGAGATTGCGGTTCGTGGCGGCGATGATGCGCGCGTCGAACTCCACCTCGTCGGTCCCCCCCACCGGGCGGACGCGGCGCTCCTGCAAGGCGCGAAGCAGCTTCACCTGCATCTCGGGAGGCATCTCTCCGATCTCGTCGAGGAAGAGGGTGCCGCCGTTCGCCTCGAGGAAGAGCCCTTTGCGCGCCGCGCGAGCGTCGGTGAACGCACCGCGCACGTGGCCGAAGAGCTCGCTCTCGAGGAGCTGCGAGGGGACCGCGGAGCAGTTGAGCGCGACGAACGGGCCCTCGCTGCGCCCGCTCGCGTCGTGCACGGCGCGCGCGACGAGCTCCTTGCCCGTGCCGCTCTCGCCCGTGACGAGGACGGTCGCGTCCGTGCCCGAGACGCGTCGCACGACGTCCATCACCCGAGCCATGCCCCCGCTGTTTCCGACGAGCGTGGGGAAGGCGTGACCGTCCCCGAGCGGAGCCGCGCCCCGCGCCCCCACCGCGCGGAGCGCCCGGTGCTTCACCGCGCGTCGGAGGGCCCCGACCAGCGCGTCGAGGTCGATGGGCTTCGTGATGAAGTCGTGCGCGCCCGCGCGCATCGCGGAGATCGCCGCCTCGAGCGACGAGTGCGCGGTCACGACCACGACGGGCATGCCTGGAAAACGCTCGATGGCGTGCCTGCACACGTCGAGCCCGTCCAGCCCGTCGGTCAGCGACAGATCGGTGAGCAGCGTGTCGAAGTGCTGGCTCTCGAGCTTGGCCAGCGCGGCTTCGGCGCGGAGCTCGCACGCGGCGTCGAAGCCCGCCGAGCCGAGCGCCGCGACGACGAGCTCGGCCGTGTCGCGGTCGTCGTCGAGAACCAGGATCCGGGCCCGCTGCGACATCCCCATGCTGGCCTCCTGGGAAGCTGCGCTCCCCCTCGTCGGTTGTCGGGGGTCCCGAGCGTGCTCGGGACCCAACGCGAAAAGCTCAGCTGCCTGTCTTCGAAGCGTACCATCCAGGGCACGTTGCGCAACGTGCGTGCCTGCGGCGGCGAGCGCACGCAGCGGAGCGCTCCCTCGGGCGCGATCCGGCGAAGCGATCGCACCGACCGAGAGGTCGCCTCCGTCGAGCGAAAATCTCAGCGCGTCAGCAGGATCAAGAGGAGCTGGGCCGCCACGATTTTCACGATCGTCGCGAGCGGGAACACCGTCGCGTAGCCGACCGCGGGGCTGCCGTCGACGTGACGCTCGTTGGCGAAGGCGAGGGCGGCGGGCTGCGTGTGGATGCCTGCGAGGATGCCCGAGAGCGCGCCCGTGGGGATGCCCAGCAGCTTGCGCCCGACGACGACCGTCGTCAGCGAGACGACGGAGGTGATCGCGGTCCCGACGAGGAAGATCGTGAGGCCTCCCCCGTGCCTCAGCGTGCCGAGGAACGCGTCGCCGGAGCGCGTCCCTACGCCGGCGAGGAACAGCACGAGCCCGAGCTGTCTCAGCGTGAGGCTCGCCGAGTACGGGAGGGACCAGACCATCGAGCGCGTGCGCTCGAGCTTGCCCAGGACGAGGCCCACGACCAACGGGCCCCCGGCCGTGCCGAGCTTGAACGCCGGCCCCACGAACGTCGGGATGGGGATCGCGCCGACGGCGAGGCCGAGGGCGATGCCCACCGAGAAGGTCACCACGTCGATCTCGCTGACCGCGACGTACGAGTCTCCGAGGTGCTTGGCCACTTCGCTCATGCGCTCACGCGGGCAAACGACGCGCACGCGATCGCCGAGCTCGAGGATCGTGGTTCGGTCGGCGACGAGCTCGACGTCCCCTCGTCGAACGCGCGTGACGATGGCGCCGTAGCGGCGGGGCAAGTCGAGATCGGCCAGCGTTCGCCCTGCGATCGCCCGGTTCGAGACGAAGACGCGGCGAAAGTCGAGGACCGATCGGTCGAGCTCGAGCTTCTCCTCCGACGCCTCACCGAGGAGCTGCGTCGCGCCGTCGACTTGGCGCTCCGTGCCCACGATCGTGACGAGGTCGCCCACGACGAGGTGTGTGTCGTCGGCCATGAGCGAGAGGCGCCCGTCGCGCTTCATCCGGCAGAAGATCACGTGCGCGTCGGCGGTCTCGACGACCTCGCGCGCTGGCCGGCCGGTGGCCTCCATGCGGGTGACCCGCACGGTGCGATTGACGATCTCCGACGACGCCGAGACGGAGGGGGGCGCCACTCCCCCGGGGCCTCCGAGCCTTCGCGCGACGAGGATCGCGGCGAGCACGCCGAGCACGCCCATCGGATAGGCCACCGAGTAGCCGACGACCGGATCGGCCGAGGTCGCCTCACTCGCGCCGCTTCGATGCAAGAGCTCGATCACCGCGGCGAGCGCGGGCGTGTTGGTGAGCGAGCCTGCGAAGATCCCCACGGCCACGCCGGGGCGCAGCCCCAAGAGGACGTCGACGGCCGCGACCGCCGCCGCGCCGAGGCCGAGCACGCCGAGCGCGAGGCCGTTGTCGCGGAGACCGCGTCGCCGAAACGCCGCGAAGAAGCCCGGACCGCTCGCGACGCCGAGCGTGTAGACGAAGACGGCGAGGCCGAACTGCTGGACGAACTCGGGGAGCTTCAGCGCGGGGTCGAGCGCGCCGACCGCGAGCCCGGTGAAGAGCACCGCCGCGACGCCGAGCCCGATGCCTCGGATCTGCACGCGGCCGACGACGTAGCCCACGGCGGCCACGACGAAGAGGAGGAGCAACGCGCTCTCGCGGAGAAGCTCGAGCATGGGGTCACGCTAGTGGGACGTCCCTCGCGCCCCGACCAAAATCGGCAGGCGCCGCGGTCGAGGCGGACTCGGCCGTTGCGTGAGGTGCACCGCTCGGTCGTCCACGCGTCGAGGCGTCGCTCCTTCGCTTCGGTGCGGTCCGAGCTCCAGTCGAAGTCGCCGCGCTCGCGCCTTCTCCGTGGCACCCACCGACGAGAGATTCACCCTGATCAGGCTACCGTCGGCGGCAGGCCATGGGACTTCGCCGAGACCTTGCGGACGCTCTCGGCGCTTGCCCCGGCGAGTCTTCAGCTTCGATCGAATCCCCCGAGCTTGACGAGCTCGGCGCGGCTCTTGAGGCCCAGTCGGGAGAGCCCCTCCTTCAGATCGCTGGCGACGGTGGAGGGCGTGAGGCCGAGCTCGTACGCGATGAGCTTGTTCGCGTGCCCGCGCGCGGCGAGCGCCATGACGGAGGAGATCCGGCGAGCGTGGGCGTCCTCGCCGCGGGCCTCCTCGATCTCGTTGTGTCGGAGGAGCAATTGGCGCCGCCCGCGCTTGTCGGTGGCGTGAATCAAGGACCAGCGACCTTCCACGAGCCCGCGCCACACGGCCACAGCGGACTCCGGTGCGTCCGCAGCGAGCGACTCCGCTCGTTGGAGCTCGTGCGCGGCGGTGGCGAAGTCGTTGGCGGCCGCGTCGAAGCCGTTGGCGGCCTCGAGGACGTGCCCCTGCTCGTCGAGGAGGGCATCGGGGTCGCGCGCTCCGCTCGCACGAAGCCGATAGGCAGCGGCGATGTGGACGGCCACACGCTTCAGGACCCAGCGGGTACGAGGCCCGAGGCGCATCTTCGCGCCGAACACGGTCAACATGCAGCCCCCGCCCATCGTGCCCCCATAGATGCCCACCACATCGCTGGAGCCGTCCGTCAACGCGCCGGCATTCTCCGAGAGGAGGCGCGCGAACGTTTCGCGAATTCTGCCGTCGGAAAGGCGACTCAGGCGCTCGGAGAGGAGCTCCGCGAAGGGGCCACCTTGGTAAGCAAAGCGAAATACGTCCTCCGGGAAGTCGGTGGTCTTCTCGATGAAGGCCCCAATGAGGCGGCCCATTTGTCCGCGGACGGCGTGCCCTCCGATTCGACGCGAGCTGGTCTCGCGCGGTCGCACGATGTACGCGGCGGTCGCGGACAATCCAAACATCGAGTCCGCCTGCGCTGCGAGCGAGTCAATCCACGCCTGGTCGTCGACGTCGATGCGGTAGGCCGCCCTCACGAGGTCCACGTAGGTCGCCCGGCTCATCCCGCGGCTCCCGGAATGGGCGCGCGCGAGAGGCGGGGGCGTCGACCCGCTGTCGACTTCGGGACGAGCGGCGACCAGCTCGTCGTGCCCGAGGGAGCTCTGCGCATGTGGAAGGAACCCAAAACCTATGCGGCCACGGGGGGCACGCGCAAGCGCCGAGATCGACGCCGTCGCTCGCGACATAGTCAAGTCGTCAGCCCATTGGGACGGGAGCGGACGAAGACGATGCGTCGTCGCAGCCGACATTGCGAGGGGTCTGCGCTTGCCGCTATTCTGATCCGTTCCGACCCAGGCTCTTCGAGCGCGTCCGGGGCGCGCCGATGCCTGAATCGGTGCTTGCCCATGACCACCTTTCACGATTTGGCCCGGGTGTCGTATCGGATCGATTGCAGCGACGAGGCTTGGATCGACGAGATCAACCGTGTCGCATTGAGGCTCTTCCGGGCGCCCACCGTGGCATGGCTCGTTCGTTTCGACGTCGCGACGCCCGACGCGCTTCTCTTCTCGAGCCAGGCAGCGCATCCGGAGTTGTTGAAGCGCGCCGTGACTGCCCATGCGAGCCTCAGTCCCGCGCTCCTCAAGCGGGCCTATTCGTTCGGTCCCTTCGCTCGGATGAATCCCGAGCAATTGGTGATGTTGGAGCAGCTCAACGCGGGCGGCATGCGGGACTTCCTGGAGGATTGCCGCCAGTTCCGGCAGGAGGTGGTCCCGGACACGTTCGGCATGTATGGAGGAAGCGAGTCGCGCGGGTGCCTCATCTGTGTCCTCCAACCCGAGCGAGCCGGCCCACGACGACGCTGGGCGGGTCGCATGGTGGCGGCCCACTTGGCTGCGGGGCTGCGATTGCGCAGCGCGCCCGCGGAAGAGCCTGACGCGATCATCGATGCGCGGGGCGAGATCGCGGAGCGGTCCCGAGGCCTGACGGAGCAGGCGGGAGCTGCCATTGCCAAGGCAATGCAGGACTACCGCGTCGCCGCCGACCGCGCGGGCGAGGGACACGGCGCGCTCGAGATATGGAAAGCCCTCGTCGCGGGGCGATGGTCGCTCGTGGAGCAAACCGATCGACGGGGGCGTCGGACGCTCCTCCTGCGACGCAACGAGGTCGTCCCATCGCCCCTGGCCGACGACGCGTCCCAACGAGCCGTGCAAGTGATGGCCTTGGCAGCGCGTGGCCATTCGAACAAGTTCATCGCGTACGAGCTGGGGCTCTCTCCCTCGACCGTCGCCTTCGAGCTGAAGCGCACCATGATGCGGCTCGGGCTCGGGACGCGCGCGGAGCTGGTCCGGCTCGGAGGCGCCGTGCTTCCTCACGACGTCGCTGCGTCGGCCTGAGTCGATGCGTCGGTCGAGGTCGATGTGTCGAGCCGTGATGGCTGAGAGCGCGGCGCGGCGGCGTTGACCGCGCTCCGCGCCATTGGATAATCTTAGGCCTGAATGACGCGTCGCGCGCTCCCTCGTCCCGCTCACGACCTACCTGTCCCGCCCGGGCTCCAGGTCAGATTCGTGGAGCGCGGCGGTGAGCTCTTGGCGGCGCTGAGCTTCGAGTGGCGCCCCGTCGCGTTGCCCGCGACGCTCACGAAATCGGAGCGGGCCGTCGCGGAGGCGATCGTCGCGGGTGACACGAGCGCGAAGATCGCGAGAGACCGGGGGACGTCCGAGCGCACGATCGCAAACCAGATTGCGTCCATCTTCCGGAAGGTCGGCGTGCATTCGCGAGGCGAGTTGATCGCCCGTCTCCAGGGCGACGCCGTCGGACTCGATCCGTGACGCGCGATCCGTCGTTTCCTATCGACGGTTCACGGCGACGAAGATCGCACTGACCTCTGACCCGCGACCGCTCAGCGAACGGGGCGACCGAACTCGATGGGCGTCTTCGGGTACCAGACCGTGCCGCCGCCCGTCCATCCGTAGCTCAGCGCGCGATGGGTCTTGGGGTCGATACCGAACGACATGGTCCCGTAACCGAAGCCCGAACGCCGCGGACGTTCGCGCGAGTCGTCGGCGTGGAGGACCGAGGACGAGTCGGCGACGCGCAGCTCGAAGTAGTTTCTGCCCGGCGCGATTCGCTTCGGCGTGCCGACGACGAAGGCGACGTGGCCTGTGTTCGTCGATTGCACCGAAGGAGGTCGTCGCCACGCGAGGACGTCGCCAGGGCGGACGTCTTCGATGCGCGCGATGCGCTGCCAGCCCGCTGCCGCGTGGTCCACGGGAGATTGCGCGATGACGTCGTGATAGTTCGCGGCGACCGGCCGCCCGACGCCATTGCGCTTCAGCACCGTCTGCTCGGCGAGCGGCGTCGCGCGCGACAACACCCACGCTGCCATCGCCGAGCAATCGAAGTCGAATCGGCCTTCGGCTTCGTCGATGTGGGTCGCGTGGACGTAGCGCGTGGTCTTCACCACGCGGTCCATGTGCTCGAGCACCGAGAGCACGGGGGCTTTGGCCCGTCGCGAGCGCTTCGCGCCCTTGGGCTCGGCCGCGCTTCTCCGCGAAGCAGAGCGCTTCTTGGCGAGAGAGTCGGCCGAGGACCGTGGAGCACGCGCGGCCAGGGCCTTCGCCGGGCTCTCGGCCCTCGCCGACACGGGCGCGAGCGAGAGCAGCAAGATCCCTGCGAGGAAGGAGGTCAGCCGCACCGGCGGCACCATAGGCCGGGCCCCCCGTGCGTCCCAATTTGCGACGAACGATGGTTCGTCGCCACGCACGTCGACGATCTCGAGCGTGATCCAGGCTTCGGTCGAGGGGGCCTTTCCACCGGGCAACTTCGCCGTGCGCGACGATGGTTCCCTTGGTCACCCTCGCCGGGCGAAAACCGCAGAGGCCCATTCGCTTGTCGCTGTCGCCTGGGCCCGACTCGTAGCCCCACGCGCTGACCATCCCGGACTGAATGGCCGCCTTCGGCGTGCTGACGCAGCGGTCCAGCTTGGCGCACGAGACCACCGAGAGCGCACAGAGGAACAAGGGGAGGGCGCGTCGTCGCATGGTCGAGCGAGGATACCGTGTTCTTCGTCGGACGGGCCGCGCGTCGCGGCGCCGCGACTTCCCATGTCCCCCGAGCGCCTACGTCGCGAGACGTCGCTCAGGTCGATGCGCGGTCGGCTGCGAAGCGTCGCACGTCGGTGACCCGATGGAGGATTCGCCAAGCGGCCGACGGCCGGTTCACGGCCTCGAGCAGCGCGCGCCGGCCGCCTGCATCGTCCGCCTCTCCCTCCTCGAGATGACCCTGGAGCCAAGCCCAATCGACGACCTTCCCGAAGAAGTCCAGGAAGTGCTTCGCGTCGGGCTCGAGGAAGAACGTCTGGTAGGTATAGGCCGAGACGCGCCCGGGCTTCTGCGTGCCGTCGATCTTGAGGGCCGTGGTGAGCGAGGTCGCCTCTTCCGTCGACGCCGTCTTCGTGAGCGTGAGGTTCACCGAGCCTCCGAGCAAGAACGACAGCTTCCCCGTCACCTTGACGCCGAAGCCGGCTTCTTCCGCTCCGAGGGTCACCGCCTCGGTGTTCTCCAGCGTGACGGCGAGCTTGAAGGATCCGCCGAGCGAGGCCTCGCCCGTGACGGACGTTCGCGTCGTGCCTCGGGCGGCGCCTCCGCCAGCGCTCCATTCGTAGGTGCAATGGAGGCTGCGTTGGAGGAGGGCCTCCTTCTCCAGATCGGGCAGGGCCGCGAACGCGTTGGCGTTGTATTGGGAATAGTACGCTTCGGCCTGCTTCCCTCGGCGCGCGATGTCGGCGATCAGCGCGTCCGATTCGTCTTTCTTGAAGTAGCTATTCCCCGTGCTGCCGGGCTTGGCGTTCGGGTAGCTCGGGTGAGGCTCGGCCCCCATCATTCCGTCGAGCGTTCCCTGACACACGTAATGGGGATTGATCTTGAAGGTGACGAGGGTCTCCGCGATGGAGTCCTCCTTGGGAACCATCACGTAGTTGACGGGACGCTTTCCGTTCTTCAGACAGAGAGCGAACACCGTCGCCTTCGCGGTCGTCATGACGGCTTGGCCGAAGTTGGAGGGCCACCATTGCTTGCCGGAATCGCCCGCCGGGGCCGCGGAGGCGCCGCCCAGAGGGTCCAAGGGCGCGGCCTTCGTGTATCCCGAAATCTCGAGCGATCGATCGATGATCAGCGACTGCGACACGCCTTCGCGGCTGTCGTCCAAGAATCCATACGAGCTCTGGACGGTGAGCTCGTTCGTCGCTTCCCCCGAGGCGATCCCGATGCCCACGAACGAGGTGCTGGTGGCCTTGAGGCGCGCCTCGGTCCCCAGCTCTCGCGACGACGACCAGCGGACCGCCACGTCCTTCGAGACGGAGTAATCCACCTTCGACTCGAAGAGGTTCGGCGCCCAGCCGTTCATCGCGATGTCGTTCTGGTCGAGGTTCTCGAGCGGAACGGGCGGCGCTCCTTCGATGTAGCCCACCAGTGTGGGCAGAACGTCGGCCGTGCCGATTTCCTCCGACGACAGCTCGCCGATGCGCAGGAGAGACGCCGTGACCTGGGTGGCCCGCGTACGTCGGAGGTACATCCTGTACATGGCGCCGACTGGGCCTCGCGGTACGGGCACGCCGTCCGAGGTCGAGCCCGTCAACGTCGCGAAGGATCCGAACTCGATGACGACCGGAGAGCTCAGACAGCGGCTCGGGCCGAGACACACCACCGCCCCGCTCGCGATCTGTTGTTGCCTCGAGCCGCCAATCCAGTGCCCAGGGAAAGACGCCGACCATCCGCCATCGGGTGCGTCGAGGATGCCCCTCGCCGCCGGATCGAGCGCCCAGGTGGCCCATCCTGGCTGCCCCGGGCGATAGAAGAGCAAGCGATCGTCGCCGAGCGAACGGATCGACGCACCCTCCACGTCGCCATCCGAGGGCCAAGGGCCGAAGAGGTTCGTGGAGCGATTCGCCCGCGCGATGAGCGTGCCTGGCAATCCAGGGTTGGTCGCAAGCGCCGACGAGCCCCATTCCCCTTTCGCGGAGGGGTCGAGCTGCCAAATCGCCCACGTGAGCTCGCCTGATCCCGCTCGGTAGAAGAGGAGCCGCTCGTCGCCCAGCGAGGTCACGCTCGCGCGAATGGCGACGGAGCCCGAGGAACCCAAGAGATCGTCGGCGAGGACGCCCCACGTGACAGAGGTGCCCGGAAAGGAGTCGAGCGCGCCCGTCTTCGATGCGTCGTGCTCCAGCACACACCAGGATTGGTAGGAGGTGCCGGCGCCGTGGGTCGCGAGGAAGAGCAGGCGTGAGCCGCCGAGCCGCGCCACCTCGAAGCGAATCGTGTTTTGGGGCGCGTTGCCCAATGACTCGCCGAGGTCGTGGCCCCACGCGAGGCACTTGCCGCAGAGGCCTCGCGAGGCGGATTCGGTCTCCGGCTCCACACTCCAGATGGCCCAAGGAATGGTGTCGTCGGTCGCGCGGGGCAGGGTCCTCGAGGGCCCGTTCGGCGTCTCTTCCTCCGGCACGCCCCAAAAGAGGACGCGTCCGTCGCCGAGATAGCACGCGTCCACGGCGCGTTCGCGGTTCGAAGTCGGTAAGACCTGCCCGAGCGCGCGCGTGACGACCAGCTCCTTGCCGATCGGCCCGCTGCCGGGGACGCCCCACAGGTCGTGCCCCTCGTAGAAGCCATTCTCGACGAGAATGCGGAATTGCCCCGGAGACGCCAGGCCGGGCGAATCGAGCGCGAGCAGCTCGGTGTCGGACAGGGCAGGTCCGACGCCCGGCCGGGACCACGCCGCGTGCTCGACCATCTTGAGGGGCTTCGACTGTCGCCATTGCTCCTGGGCCGAGGCGTACGCTGCGACGAGCATGCTCCCGTCGGGCGCCGTGAAATAGAGATGAACGTAGCCATCGGCGCCGTCGATGACGAAAGGCGTGTCCTTCGTCGCGGTGAAGGCGAGGCGGGAGGCGATCAAGGCGAGACCGCGATCGTCCTTCACGGCGGGTGGTGTGCCCCACCGACCCTCGCTGATCGCCTCGAGCACGATGGGCGCAGCGGGAGGGGCGGCGAGGAGGCCATCGTTCGCGATCTCGAAGTCGAGGACCCCAATCGTCCCGTCGCGCAGCCCGAACGTCACCAGCGCGTGCACCTCCGATTTGTGGGTCGGTGTCTCGTCGTCGGATCCCGAGGGCTGCGTCAGGTATCGGTGCTTCGCGTACGAGATCACGCAGGCATCGGTGGCCGGCGAGCCGGAAGCCAGTCGCAGGGCCGTCTCCACGCGGCCGCGCACGACGGCGGCCACGGGCGGGCCGTCGCCGCTCGGGTGGTAAGTCACGTCGAGGTCCTGCTCGGTGAGGCCCGATCTCGTGCCGTGCGCGATCGACGTCAGGAGGAGCCGTTCGCCGTCGCACGCGACGAATTGCCATCGATAGGCGTCCGTCAGGCTCGTCGGGATGAGCGTGGCCGCGAAGGCTCCGGTCTCGCCATTCGTGGGCACTTCCACGCGAACGGCCGGCGCGAAATATGGATTGCCCTGCTCGTCGACGTAGTCCGTCGTCCCGTCGGACCGCTCGCGCACGATCTGCTCGCGATGCAAGAGGCCATCGCCGACGCCGAGCACGAAACGATCGACGTAGACCGCGCGCGCGCCCGCACGATCTCGGATCGCGCGCAAGACGTAGACGTAGCGGCCGTCGGACGCGAAGGCGTGATGCAGGACCGTCTGCCCGTCCCCGTATGGCTTCACGTCGAAGGGGGAGTCGATCCGAATGAACTCGGTCGCGCACGCGACAGGCGCCGGCGTGCTCCAGCGGCTCGGCTCGAGCAGCGGGGAGACGGGCTCGTCCTTGCTCTCGCGTGGCACGATGCGGGCCTCGAGGACGGAAGAGACGAGCACCCCGTCACCGGCCCGCACGCCGAAGAAGACCGGCGTCCCCGCGTGGACGAGCGCCGTCAGCTCCGTGTAGTCCCCATCGCTTTGGACGTGACCCTGCATCGTCGTGCTCCCGGCGAAAGTGTCGTGGGACGCGAGGCGGAGCTCAGCGGAACACGTCTTCGGTGTTCGCTTCGCGCGCTCGATCGTCCGACCGAGTGACATCGTCGTCGTTCTCGCGCGCCAGGAGGGGGGCGAGCTCTTTCCCGATTTCGGCGAGCCTCTCTCGGATCTCGTCCTTGCGCGTCGTCGTGGTGGAAGAATCCCTCTCCTCCGTCTCGAGCTTCGCGCGCTCGTCCTTCAGCTCCTGCATTCGACGGATCCGGTAGGCTCGCTCGCGCTGATCCTCCGCGAAGCTCACGCCCCACACGTCGAGCTTCAGGTATCGCTGCGCGAAGAGCCGTCGCAGCGTCGTGCCGAGCGCGCCCTTCACGTAGGGAACGGAGGGCAGCTCGACGCCCACCTTCTCGAGGAACCGCTCGACGAAGCCCGTCGCCGCTTCTGCGCCTGCGGCGGCGACCTCCTCCTCGGTCATTTCCGCGTTCACCCCGAGCGCCTTCTTCATCCGCTCGAGGACGGCGGTCCTCAGGCCGGCCCAGTCGAAGTTTCCGTTGGCGATCAGCTTGCGGATCTCTCGAACGACGTAGGCCGTGTAGGTTCCATTGCGAACGGTCACCGTTCGGGGCTCGCCATCGGCCGTCGTCGGATCCGCCGTGGTCGTCGTCGGGTCCGCCGTGGTCGTGGTGGTCGTGGTGGTGGTCGTCGTCGTGGTCGGCTCGTCGTTGTCGTTGCCGTTCGTGGAGCCGCCGTTGCCGTCGTCGTTGCCGTTGCCGTTGCCGTTGCCGTTGCCGTTGCCGCTCGTGGAGCCGTCGTTGTTTTCGTCCCACACGCCGTCGAGGTCCGCGAGATCCTCGTAGGCTCTTGCGCCGAGCGCCTCCGACACCGCCGCGCGCAGGTCCCCCTGGAGGTCGCTCGTCACGGCGGACAGCGCTGGATCGTTCACCAGCGACCGCACGAAATCACGCGCGCTCACCGCCAAGACGAGCTGCGCGTAGCTCTTCGCCGTCGCTCCCATGAAGGGCGCTTCGTCCGCGAGCGCGAGGAGGCTCTCGACGCCCACCTGAATGAGGCCCAGCACCTGATCGAGGAGCGCCCCGGCACCGTCGCCGCCGCGCGCGAGGCTCTCCGCATATCGATCGAGCAGCCCCGCGATCCGCTCGTCGAAGCGGCCCGGGCCCGCCTTCGCATTGGCTTTGAGTCGATCGATCCAGTCCTTGCTGAGCTCGTTGGCCATCGGCATCTCCCCTCGTTCGAGCGAGGCAGCCTATCTGCGGAAGAGCCCGCTTGCGAAGAGGCCACGGACGCCCGCGTCGATCCTCTTCGCGCATCGGGTCCACCGCTCTCGCTCGCCTTCGCCGCCTCCTCCTCGCATCGCACTGAAACCGCCGAGGTTTTCGCCTATCGACGCGTGAGCGCGTCGGTCCGGCGTGCTCGACTGGACCCGGCGAACGGCCGCCGCGCCCTACGCAATGGGACGGGCGACAGGTTTCGCTCACGCCTGCTGCGCGCACCCGTTCTCAGCATACGATTGGCCATGCTCGACGCGAAGAAGCACATCGTCGCCCTCCCTCCGACGACCTTCGGTGCGGCCTACGTGAACCTTCGGATCAAGGCCGAATCTGCGCACCTCATCGGCGGTAGGCCCCTGCGGCAGGCGCTCGGCCTCCCCGCAGACCCCGGTTCGATTCGCTTTGCGCGCATCGCTACCGAGCGCATCACCCATCCTGTCGTCGTCGAGTGGACCGGGAACGAGAGTGACATCATCGATACGCGGTCGCTCGACGAGCGGCAGGGGGACGTCGTGGTCTCCGAAGAATTCCATCGCCGGCTCGAAGGTGCGCGACTCCCACCGCACGTCGCGATTCCGGTGCAGGCCAAAAAGGTCAATTCCGTTCTCTCGAGCCGGCGCTCGAACCATCCCGAGGTGCCCCACGTGTGGCTCGCGTGGACGCGCGCGCAAGATCTTCTGGACGAGCTCGACTGGTCGCGGTCGACGTTCTTGTATCGTGAGCACACGCTCCACGGGGTGCTCGCCGAGATCGACAATCCGTTTTCTGAGGTTCGGTGTTTTGGGGAACGATCGCGGTTCGAGGAGGCCCTGGCCGAAGCGGTCGACGAGTCGGATAGCGCCTACGCGCCAGTGGAGCTCGTCTGGCTCGATCCCGCGCTGAATGGGCTCGACCTCGTGGTGCTGCCGAGGCTCTGCAATCATGAGGCGTACGTCTCGGAGAAGCTCGCCCGCGCCCTCATGCAGCCACCGGCGCTCCATGGTTTCACCCTCGCGAGTCGGGAGGGAGCTCACCTGTTCGGGGCTGCTTGACGAGCGTACCGACCATGGGTCGTCGGGGCGATCGCCGCCTCAGAGCGATGGCCGAGTCGGCTGCCTGAACCTCTCGATGGCCTCCGGCGTGACGGGCGTGAAGAAGTTGACGAGGTTTCCGTCGGGGTCGCGGAACAAGAGAGAGCGGTTGCCCCAAGGCATCGTCGTCGGCTCCTGAACCAGCGAGCCTTCGAGCAGCTCGGCGAGCCTTCGGTACTCGGCGTCGACGTCGTCGACGTGAAACTCGATGATCGCCGTGTGGTTGTCTGCGGCGCGAGCGACGTCTCCGCCGAAGAGCTTCAGCGTTCGCGTGCTGCCCAGGGCCAGCGTCGCCGAGGCCGTCCTGAGCTCGGCGAAGTCTTCGGTCAGGACCGTGAGTGGGGCGCCGGTGATCTGCTCGTAGAAACGAACGAGGCGTTGGATGTCGTCGGTGATGATGCGTGTGGAGACGAGGTTCATGCCGTTCAATGTGGCACCCATTGCGGACAGCTTCTGTCCTCTACCCGTGCGATGCTCTTCTTCGTGCTCGAGACGTCCGCGCGCCTTCTCCGCCTCCTCACCCTCTTGCAGTCCCGTTCGAGCTGGGCGGGCCTCGAGCTCGCCGAGCGGCTCGAGATCACGCCTCGTACGCTCCGCCGCGACGTCGATCGCTTGCGGAGCCTCGGCTATCCGGTGGAGGGCGCGAAGGGCGTGGGAGGGGGCTACGTCCTCGGACCGGGCGCGGCGCTTCCGCCTCTCTCTCTCGACGAGGACGAAGCGACGGCGGTGTTCGTGGGTCTCCACACGGCGGCGGGAACGAGCGTCACCGGCGCGGGCACGTCGGCCATGCGCGCGCTCGCGAAGCTCGAGCGCGTGCTGCCGGCCCGCATGCGCAAGAACCTCCGAACCCTCCAGAGCTCGGTGCTCTCGGTCGGCGAACGGGCGCGGCCTCTCTCCCTCGCGAACGTGTCCGAGCTCGCAGGGGCGTGCAGCGAACGGCGCGTGACGCGGATTGGGTACACGGCCCACGGCGGCGCCGCCTCCGAGCGACGGGTCGAGCCCTACCGCCTCGTTCGGGTGGGCACCCTCTGGTACCTCGTCGCGTGGGACCCGTCGAAGGAGGACTGGCGCACCTTCCGCCTCGACCGCATCGCGAGCGTCGAGCGGCTGAGCGAGCGCTTCGAGGCGCGACCTCCGCCCGGCGACGATCTCGTCGAATACGTCACGAGGTCGCTCTCCTCGTCGCTCTTCCCGCACCGAGCCAAGGTCCTCCTGCATGCGCCGATCGACGAGGTGCGCCGCCGCGTCGGCCCCCGCGACGGACTCTTCGCGCGCGTTTCGGACACGACGTGCACGATGGAGCTCGGCGCACCGACGCTCGACGTCCTCGCAGCGCGGATCTTGTGGCTCGGCGTCGACTTCGAGGTCGTCTCGCCCGACGCGATTCGGCGTCACCTCGCGATCGTCGCGAGACGCGCGCTGCGCGCCAGCCGGCCGCGCAAGGCATCGAGGTGATGTCCGCTCCTCGGCGCCTCGTCACGAAAGGCACGCTCGCCGGAGCTCGGATGTCCTACGTTGGAGCGATGAATCGGCTGGGCGACCTCGGCTTGCGCGCCGCGCGGCGGCTGCGGCTCCGCGATCGGGACGGGTTTCCCGTCGCGCCTGGCTGGGTGCCCGGCCTCGGTCACATGGCGGCCATGATGATCGATCTGCCGCGGCTCTGCGAAGAGGGAGACCGCCTCGGTCCGCTCTTTTGGCTCTACATCATCCCCGGGAAATGGGTCCTCACCTCCATCCGCGAGGACGCGTTCTCCATGTTTCGAAACAGGGAGACGTCGTCCATCTGCTTCTTTCGGGACGGCGGGGAGGTCGTCGGGCAATCGCTGCTCGGCGTCGACGGCGATCCCCATCGCCGGATGCGGGGTGCGCTGAATGGTCCCTTCACCCCTCGCGGCTTGACCGCCAGTCGCGCGGGCGCGCTCATCGCGGAGGTGGTCGAGCCGCGCGTCTTGCGATGGTCGTCGCGCGAGCCCATTGCCATCAGCGACGAGACGCGCGAGCTCGCGATCGACGTGATCTTCCGCATGATGGGGATCCCTCCCCGCGATCTCCCCGAGTGGCGCCATGCTTTCGAGGAGCACTTGTTGACGGTGTTACCGGTGCGCTGGGATCTCCCCCGATCGCCGTATCGTCGAGGGCGCCTCGCCAAACGATGGATGGACGAGCACCTCCTCGAGATCATCGCGGCGGCGCGCGATGCCGATCCCGAATCGTCCATGATCGCCGGCATGGTTCGCGGCCGGGATGAGCACGGCCGCGGCCTCTCGGAGGACGAGCTCCTCGACAATCTCAGGGTCTTGGTCTTCGCAGGGCACGAGACGACCGCGAGCACGATGGCGTGGGCGCTGCTGCATCTCGGGCTCGATCGCGCTCGTTGGCGCAAGCTCGTCGACGAGGCGGTGTCGGCCGATCACCCTCCGGTCACCCCGGAAGCCCGTCGTGGCTGACCGCGCCGAGCGGGCGCCGCGACATCGCCCTCCCGCGCGCTCGCGATCAGCCCCACCCAAACGCCCCCGACCGCAACGGCGTGGTCACGCAGGTTCCTCGGCCGCACGACCTCTCGCCCGCAGCGAGACCGTGGGTCGTCCTCGTGCGAGCGTCCTCGTGCGAAGTCTTCGTGGGACGCCTTCGTGCGAGCGTCCTCGCGCAAACTCCGCTGACGCAAACGCCGCTGATGCAAACGCCGCTGATGCAAACGCCGCTGATGCAAACGCCGCTGATGCAAACGCCCCCCGAACGTGAGCTCGGAGGGCGATGTCCAGCGATTGGTTGCGCGGGCAGGATTTGAACCTACGACCTTCGGGTTATGAGCCCGACGAGCTACCAGGCTGCTCCACCGCGCAATCGGGACTCTAGTCAGGACGGCCGTCCTGTCAACGCCTTCTTTCACCCCGTGCTACGACGCGCCTCGGAGGCTCGACCATGACGGCAGTGGCGCGCGCGGTAGGTCCGTTCTCGGTGTTCCCCGTGGGGCTCGGGGGCATGTACATGTCCATCACCGGCCGCCCGGACGAGGCGGAGGCGATCCGCACGATCCACGCGGCGCTCGACGCGGGCGTGACGTTCGTCGACACGGCGGACGTCTACTGCCTCGACGACGGCGACCTCGGCCACAACGAGCGGCTCATCGCGAAGGCGCTGCGCGGTCGCAGCGAAAGAGCGATCGTCGCGACGAAGGGTGGGCTCGAGCGACCGAACGGCGCTTGGACGCGGAACGCCGCGCCCGCGCACCTCGCGCGCGCGTGCGAGCGGAGCCTCGCGGCGCTGGGCGTCGCGGCGATCGACGTCTACCAGCTGCACGCGCCCGATCCTGCGGTGCCGTTCGCCGAGAGCGTGGGCGCGCTCGCGAAGCTGCGCGCGGAGGGGAAGATCAAGCACGTGGGGCTCTCGAACGTGTCGGCGTCGGAGCTCGACGAGGCGTTGCGCATCGTCCCGATCGTGAGCGTGCAGAACCGCTGGAACCCGCGGCACCGCGCGCCCGAGGAGGACGGGGTGCTCGCCGCGTGCGAGAAGCACGGCGTCGCGTTCCTGCCGTACTCACCGTTCGGCGGCGCGAGCGGCGCGAAGGGGCTCGCCGGCGTGGGCTCGCTCGCGAAGGAGGCCGCAGCGCGCGGGGTGTCGCCGCATCGGCTCGTCGTCGCGTGGATGCTCGCGAAGAGCCCGGTGGTGATCCCGATCCCCGGGGCGCGGCGCGCGGCGTCGATCGCGGACTCGGCGGGCGCGGCGACGCTCTCGCTCTCGGCCGCCGACGTGGCGGCGATCGAGCGATCGTTCCGTGGCTAGGAGGACGGCCGAGAGGTAGCCTCTGCTGCGCACACCGGACGAGCTCTCATGTCGCGCCGACCGCCCCTCCATCGTCGACCTTGGGTCTGGATCGTGCTCGCGCTCGCGGCGGCGAGCGGCGCGTACGCGCTCTACGTGGCTCGGGGACCGCGCGTGCCGACGGTGGCGGCGGCGCGTCGCGATCTGGAGCAGCACCTCGTCGCCACCGGCCGCGTCCTCGCGCCCGCGCGCGTCGAGGTCGCATCGCAGGCGATCGGGCTCGTGCGCGCCGTCGCCGTGCGTGAAGGTGACCCGGTGAAGGTGGGCGATGTGCTCGTCGAGCTCGACGACGCGGAGGCACGAGCCGCCGTCGCGCGCGCGGAGGGCGCCGTCGCGCAGGCCGCGGCGCGCGCGGAGCAGGTGACGCACGTCAACGCCATCGTCAGCACGCAAGCGCTCGCGCAGGCCGAGGCGAACCTGGAGGACGCGCAGCAGACGTTCGATCGCACGAAGAGCCTGGTCGACGCGGGCGCGCTCGCGCCTCAGGAGCGCGACGGCGCTCAGCGGGCGCTCGACGTCGCCAAAGCCCAGCGGGAGTCGGCGGCCGCGCAGCAGTCCGGCGCCGGGGTCGACGCGCGCGAGGCGTGGGCCTCGCTGAAGCAAGCGCAGGCCGAGCTCGCCACCGAGAAGGTGCGCCTCTCGCAGACGAAGATCCGCGCGCTGACCAGCGGCACCGTGCTGACCCGCGACGTCGAGCCCGGCTCGGTCGTCCAGCCGGGTCACACGCTCCTCGTGATCGCGGCGGCGGGCGAGGCGCGGCTCGTGCTCCAACCCGACGAGCGCGATCTGTCGCTCATCGCGCTCGGGCTCCGGGCGCGCGCCTCCGCCGACGCCTACCCGAAGGACACCTTCGAGGCCGAGGTCTCGTACGTCGCGCCGTCGGTCGAGGCGGTCCGTGGCACCGTCGAGGTGCGCCTCCGGGTGCCGAAGCCACCTGCCTATCTGAAGCCCGACATGACGGTGTCGGTCGATCTCACGGTGGCGGTGCAGAAGGGCGCGGTCGTCATCCCCTCGGAGACCGTGCGCGGCCTCGCCACGCCGAACCCGTGGGCCCTCGGGGTCTCGAACGACCACCTCGTGCGCCGCGACCTCGCCCTCGGCATTCGCGGCGAAGGTGCCGTCGAGGTGACCGCCGGCCTCGCCGAGGGCGATCTCGTCGTCGTGCCGGACGGACGAATCCTCGAGCCGGGCCAGCGCGTGCGCCCGTTCCCGAAGGCGCCGTAGCCGTGCCGTTCGAGTGGTTCGTCGCGCTGCGCTACCTGCGCGAAGGCAAGTCGCAGACGGCGCTCATCCTCTCGGCCGTGTCGGTCGGCGTGAGCGTGGTCATCTTCCTCTCCGCGCTCATCAACGGCCTGCAGGTGAGCCTCATCGATCGGACGCTCGGCTCGCAGCCGCACGTGATCCTGAGGCCGCCCGATCTCGTCGCGCGACCTCTCGTCGCCCCGGGCACCGTCGCCTCCATCACCCTCGAGCGCGCGCCGCAGCGCATTCGGTCGATCCCGGAGTGGGCGAGCGTCCTCGATCAGGTCGAGCGCATCCCCGGCGTGGTCGGCGCCTCGCCCACCGTCACGCGCGCGGCCTTCGCTCGTCGTGGGAGCGCCGAGCAGCCGATCGTCGTGCGCGGCGTCGAGCCGGAGCGCTTCCTCGGCGTCATCGACGTCTCGCGCAAGATGAAGGCGGGCCGCTTCGCGCCGGTCGGCGGCGACGTCGTCATCGGCGTCGGGCTCGCGAAGCTCCTCGACGTCGGCGTCGGTGACAAGCTGCGCATCGCGACCGCCGCCGGAGAGGAGGCGATCACGAGCGTCGTCGGCGTCTTCGACCTCGGCAACAAGGAGGTCGACGAGCGGTGGGTCATCTCCTCGATGCGCCAAGCGCAGACGCTCTTCGATCTCCCAGGCGGCGCCTCGACGATCGAGCTGCGGGTCGCGCAGGTCTTCGACGCCGAGCGGATCGCCGTCGACGCGTCCGAGCGCACGGGGCTCGAGGCCGACAGCTGGATGA
>CAYYKK010000085.1:0-24601 GCA_964467935.1 uncultured Polyangiaceae bacterium | reverse complement strand
CGGCTGCGGGCACCGCGGGGCACCGGCGCCGTCGGCGAGCGCCAGCGGAGCCGCGCGGAGCCCCGCGACGTCGGCGAGCGCCAGCGCCTCGGCCTCCGCGAAGGCCGCCGCGCCGTCGCCTCCGGCGATCCCCCTCAGTGACGAGATGCGCGACTTCGTCGCGGCCGTCGCCGAGGATCACAAGCTCAGCGGCGCGCTCGCGAAGTTCGCCGCGCCGTCTCTCAACGACCATGGCGTCGGGATCGATCCGATCGACACGCCCAAGGTCGTGGGCACCGATCCCAGCGCGGGCGACTGCTACGTGCTCGAGGGCGCGGACGGCCCGGCGATTCACGAGTACCTGATCTGCTGGGACAACAAGCAGATCATCCGCGTCGCCGATCACGGCATGAAGTGAGGGCGCGCTCGGTCGCTCCCCGGCCGGCCCGCCAGGGGGCGCTCAGCTCGCCTTGCGTCCGGTCGCGCAGCCGATGTTGACGGTGAGCTCGAACTGACCCTCGGACCAATACTTCTGCACGGCGTCCTGCGCGTACGCGAGCGCGTCCTTCACGACGGCGGGCGCCGCGTCGAGCGACGTGCGCATCTCGTGCGCGACGATGAGCTCGAACACCGGGTGCGTGACGAACTCTCTGCCCGACTCGAACGGGAGAGCGAGCAGCTGCACGTCCACCTCGGCCTCCGCGAGCCCCGCGAGCTCGAGCTCCTCGGTGATGGTCTCGGGCGTGGGTCGGCTCGCCGTCGCGATGTCGACCGCCTCGCCGAGCTTCGCCAAGTCCGTTCGCAGCGCGAACTCGCGGATCATGTCGCCGATCTCGGGGAACGATCCGCGGAGCGGCAACGCGACCACCGCCTGCCCTCCTGGCAGGAGGACCCGGCACATCTCGGCGAGCAGCTGCTGCCGTCCCGCGCGGCTCGTGATCGGATGCACCGCGACCGCGTGCGTGAACTGGTTCGCCGGCAGCTGCGTCGGCAGCCCCCGCGCGACCTCGAACGCGGACGCGACGGACAGCGACGAGACCCGCTGCGATGCGGCCCGAACGCCGGCCTCCGACGTCTCGAGCCCCTTCAAGCTGGCGTTCGGCAGGTGCTCCGCGACGAGATCCGTCTCGATGCCTGCGCGCGATCCCATCAAGACCACGCTCGCCGGCGTGCACGGCAACAGCATGTTCATCGCGAGGCTCGAGAAGAACGAGAGGTAGCGGGGGACGACCTCCGTCTCGAGCGCCGCGATGTCTTTGTCGGCGAGCGCCGGTCCGAGCCACGCCGCGACGCCGCCGCGTTGCGAAGGAGGGCCCGCCGGAGGAGAGCTCATCGAGCGTCAGCGCCGCTTCGCAGGCGCCTCGTCCTCGTCGTCGTCGTCGAGATCCGACAGGAGATCGATCGCCTCGAGGGCGAGCTCGCCGAGCGTGACCTCGGCCCCGTCGGCGCTCGCCTCGTCGGCGAGCTCGACCGTTCGCTTGTCGTCCTGGAGCGGCTCGAGGAAGCGAGCGAGCGCGGGATCTCCCATCTCCACGGCGACCTCGATGGCGGCGGCGACGGCGTCCGCGTCCTCGTGCTTCAAGAAGAGCTCGAGCAGCTTCGCCACCCCCGGCTCCGGGATCTCCGCGAACACGTAGGGCAGCTCGGGCAACGCGGGCGCGCCGACCGGAAGTCGGAGCAGCGCCCGCTCGACGCCCTTCGCGACCTCCTTGAACCTGTCGAAGCCGAGCGACTCGAGCTGCTCGCCGGCCATGTCCCTCGCCTCGGGGTGGTCGCAGTTCAGCACGTCGATCAGCATGTCGACGCTGCGCGGGCCCTCGAACTCGCCGAGCAGCTGCGCGATGCGCACGAGCCTGAGGCTCGCCTCCTCCTCGTCCGACTCTTTCAGCGCCGCGCCGAGGGCTCGGCCGATCGCGTCGAGCGCGGCCTCTTGGGGAGCTTCTGCGAGCTCGTCGTGCATGCGGCGCACCTGTCGCTCCGCGTCGAAGAGCTTCGTGAGCGAGGTGTCGAGGGAGTCCGTCATGCGCGGGAGCTACCAATGGCCGCGGTCTGCCGCAAGGCCAGAAGCCCTCTCGCCTCGGCGCCGCGCGCGCGAGCCCGCGGCCGGACCCGAAAACGGCGGCGCGAGCCTACAGACCCAGGTCGCCTCGGCCGTACACCCTCCCATGCAGCTCCCTCGGCTCGACCCGTCTCGACGGCATGCGTCGCCGAGCCAACAGGCTCCGTCGCTCGCCAAGACCAAGATCGCCGAGTCGATGCTGGAGGAGCTCTGGTTCGGCGACGAGGATCCCGATCGTCCGCGCGCGCAAGCGGAGCAGAGCCTCGCGGCGCAGGTCGCGAAGATCCAAGGGCTGCGCCCGTTCCCGGTCGCCGCCGAGAAGCTCATGCGCGTCCTCTCCGACCCCGACTTCAAGAAGAAGGACGTCACGCTCGTCATGGAGAGTGATCCGTCGCTCGCGGCGCGCACGCTCGCCGTCGCCAACTCGCCGCTCTTCCGCGGGCAGAGCCCGTGTCGCACCATCGATCAAGCGCTCCTCCGGCTCGGCGCGCGCAACCTCCGCGACGTCGCGATCGGCGTCTCGGCGATGAGCATGTTCGCCGACGCGAAGGGCATCGGTCAGCGCTTCCGCGATCACTCGGTCGGCGTCGCCGCGATCGCGCGCATGCTCGCGGACATCGCCTTCCCGCGCGAGGGCGCCGCGCTCTTTCTCTGCGGCCTCATGCACGACGTGGGCGAGCTGCTCCTCTTGCAGACGGGGGAGATGACGTACGACGAGGCCGGCTCCATCGAGGATCTCCATCTCGTCGAGCGCGCGAGGCTCGGGTACGACCACGCGGTCCTCGGCGGGCACGTCATGAAGCTCTGGAGGATCCCCGATCCGACGGCCAAGGTCGTCGCTTGGCATCACCAGCCCGCGAGGGCGCTGCAAGAAGGGGGCGACGTCGGCCTCATGGTCGCGCTGCTCCGCGCCGCCGATCGCATCGAGGACGCGCTCGCGGTCGATCGCCCGCTCGACGCCGAGCTCGCGCGGGCCATTGGAGAGGACTCTTCGTGGTCGTACGCCGACCTCGGCGTCGGCGACCTCCGTCAACACTGGCCGGAGATGGTCGAGGCGCGCAAAGAGACGCTCGCGGCCCTGCGCGTGTGAGGCCGTCCTCCCCGCTCAGGCCACGCAGTCGATCGTCACCCACATCGAGCGGACCTCGCCTGGCGCGATCGTGACGAGGCGCTCGCCCGTGTTCATCGCGTTGCCCGGGCTCGTCCACGGCTCGAGGCAGACGAAGTCGCGTCCCCGTAGCGTCCACACGACCCACTGCGACAGCTCTGGCGAGGCCCGCACCGCGAGGTGTCGGGGCCCGTCGAAGAGCTCGAGCGCGCTCGCGGTGTGCCCGTGGAGATGCAGGTCGACCTCCGACGAAGTGAGATCGATCCCGACGAGATCGATCTCCTGCTTCGCGCGGTTGTCGAACGCGCGTCTCGCGTCGGTCGGCACGACGGCGCGCGCCTTGTCGGCGTCGGCCAAGCGGAAGTAGGGGTGGAAGCCGGCGCCGAACGGCATCGGCTCGCTGCTGCGATTTTCGATCGCGAGCTCGAGCCGGAGGGCCGCGCCCTCTAGCAAGCACCGGAGGTCGAACGTGAAGTCCCACGGGTAGCTCGCGCGCGTCTCGGGCGTCGAGCCGAGTCGCAAGCGTGCGCTCGCGTCGTCGCGATCGACGAGCTCCCACGCGAGGTTGCGCGCGAAGCCGTGCTGCTTGAGGCGGCCGCTCTTGCCGCCGCGCGACCACGTGTCGTCCACGAGCTTGCCCGGCGTCGGGAACAGCACCGGGACGCCGCCGCGCACGTTCGCGCTCGGGTCGTCGAAGGTCGCCTGATCGAGGTAGAGCAGCTCGCGTCCGCGCGCGACGAAGCTCGTGACGATGCCGCCGCGCCACGGAGCGATCGTGGCGGCGCTTTCGCCCTGAACGAGACGGATCAGATCCATCGTTCCCGCTCCAGCGACGTCGAAGCTCCCCCTCGACTTCGCGCGGTCGACCCCCCGGAGGAGGTCAGTACATCGAGGTGCCGGTGCTCGCGCTGGTCGTCCCAGGCACCGGGCACGTCGCTGCCTGATTGATGTAGCAGGTGTTGGTCGCCGCATCGCAGCAGTTCGACTGATTCGCCGGAACCGCCGGGCAGGTGTTCGAGCAGTCCGAGTCGATGTTGCACGCCCCGCACGCGCCGCCGGTCGACGTGCTGGTGTTGCCACCGCTCGTCTGCGCGCTCGTGCTGGTCTGGGCGCTCGTCGACGCAGCGTGCGTCGCGCTTCCGCCTGCGCCTCCGGCGCCGCCCGTGTTGTCGTTGTTGCCCGACGCGCAAGCGACGAAGAGTGCGGGGGCAAAGAGAGCGAGTGCGGCGTAAGGGAGGGCTTTTTTCACGGCTTTGGCCTACTGTGCTTCAGGCGTTTGCACGAGGCTACGCGAACGCAGCACCGCACACAACAACTCCTGCTTCGATGAACGTCGATTCTGCCGAGAGCCCCACCTGCGAGGACGCTCAGTTACGCCGGCGTCTCGGTCGGTGGGAGAGGTGGCTGTTGGTCGTAGGGCTTCTGGTCCACCTACCGGCGGCACGCGCCCGGTATCTGCTCGACGACTACATCCACGCGGCCATGATCCGCGGCACCTTTCTCGTGCCTCGCGGGCCGTTCGATCTCTACGATTTCGTCGGCGAGGCCGACCGCGACGTCCTCTCTGCCCGCGGGTTGTTGCCCTGGTGGTCGGACCCGCAGCTGAAGATCCGCTTCTTTCGACCACTGTCGAGCGCGCTCATGTGGTCCGAGCACAAGCTGCTTGGTGACGAGCCGCTGTGGCTTCACCTCGTGTCGCTCGTCTGGTGGCTCGCCGCCGTGCTGGCGGCCCGCTCGATCTTCCGCCGCCTCTTGTCCGTTCGGGCCGCGTTCGCCGCAACGGCCATTTTCGCGCTCGCCCCATGCCATGCGCTCCCGCTCGCCTGGCTGGCGAATCGCGAGGCGCTGGTGGCGCTCACGTTCGGACTCTTCGCCCTTGGCCGCCTCGTCGGCTTCTATCGTGAAGGCCGAGCCGTCGATGCCGCGCTGAGCGTGCTCGGCTTCACGTTGTCCCTGCTTTCGGGTGAGTACGCGCTCGGGATGGGCGGGTACGTCCTCGCCTTCGGGCTCTTGCTCCGCGCGATCCCGAAGCGACGGCGTGCCGTCGGCCTCCTTCTCTTCGCCGGTCCGACGCTCGGCTACCTCGCGCTCCGCGCCCGCCTCGGCTACGGCAACGTCGGCTCCGGGGTCTACACCGACCCGCTCGCCGAGCCCTCCGCCTTCCTCGCCGACGCGCCGCGCCGCCTCACCACGCTGCTCGCCGACGTGTGGCTCACGCTCGATGGGCAGACGGTCACGACCAACAGCTCTCTCTGGTGGTTCGGTCCGTCGTTCGTCGTGGGCGCCTGGCTCCTCCTTCGGTCCCTTCGTCGCGCGCTTGCGTCGGGCGATCAAGAGTCGAGAGGCGCCTTGCTCGCCTTCTTCTGCGGCTCGCCAATCGCGCTCATCCCGATGCTCGCCGTGGTCCCCTCGCCGCGCGTGCTTGGTGTCGCGCTCGTCGGCGTTTCGGCGACGGTCGGCGCCCTCTTGGACGTCGCGTGGTGGCGTGGCCCGAGCACGCGTGACCGGGACAAGCTCGGAGGATACGTCGCGCTCCTTCTCGGCTTCTTTCATCTCGTGCACGGTCCCGTCACCGCCTGGCTCATCGGGAGGAACTACCGCGCCTCCTCCGAGGTCTTCGAGCGGTCGGCGAAGGAGCTCGCCTCGCGGCTCGGCGACACGCGCGGCAGAGAAGTATTCGTCCTCCGTGGGATGAGCGGCTCGTTCTTCTTGCTCTTCGCCCTCGACCCCACGTTCACGCCGCCGAGAAGATGGCGAATCCTCGCGCAGACCGGCCACGTGCTCGCGTTGAGGCGAGGCCCTCGAACGCTCGATCTCGTGGGCGCGAACCGCCTCTTTCCGTCGGGACCCGAGAGCCCTTTCCGAAACGATCGAACGAAGTTTCACACGGGTGACGTCATCCAACTCGAAGGCATGCGCGCGACGGTCCTCGACGTCGTGCCTGAAGGTCCGCGGGCCGTTCGCTTCGAGACCGAGCGAGACCTGGACACCTACGATTGGATCGCCGAGCGCAAGTCCGGCTTCGTCGCCGTCGACGTCCCGACCGATGGCTTCGGCAAGCCGTTCGACCCCTGAGGCCTCACGCCGCGAGGCGCTCCCGGATCCAGAGCGAGGGCTTCTCGATGAGCACGTGCATCACGTAGGCGATTGCGAACGAGAGGAGCGTCGTCGCCGCGAGCGAGGCCGGCCACACGAAGACTTGGGAGACATGTCGTTCCTGCAACCATTTTGCAGCTGGTACCAGCACGTGGTCGATGACCGGGATGTGGACGAGGTAAACCCCGTATCCCAGCGTGGCGACCCTCCGAAACGAGGGGGCACCGAGGAAGTCCTGCACCGGGCCCCGACCGTGCAACAGCATGAGGACGACGCCGAAGTACATGAGGCTCGTCACGGTGCCCCACAGAAACAGGTGCGCGACTTGGCCGTTTTCCACGCCGAACATCGTCGGTCGGAGCAAGAACCAGAGGCACGCGGCCGAGGGAAGGGCGAGCAGTGCACGGTGAAAAGGCTCTTCGAGCCATCGGGCGATCGCGGTCCCGTAGCGGTCGTTGACGAACGCCATCAGGATGCCGGCGACCAGGGTGTCGAATCGGGTGTACGTCCGGAAATAGACTGCACCATAGAGAACCAGATCGCTCCACGGTCTGTGCCGTTCGTAGATGACGAGCCGCACCACCAGCGCCGACATCCACAAGAGCACGAGCAGCGCGATTCGCGCCCGATCGCCCTTCAATCGGTGCAAGACGAAGAAGAGGATCGGGACCGTGAGGTAGAACTGCTCCTCGAGGGCGAGCGACCATCCCCAGAACATGACGACCTGCGGGCGCTCGAGCGAAAGGAAGTTCGTCCCGTACACATATTCCCATATCAGGTGGCCGCGCTGGTTCTGGGTGAGTCCGAAACACGCAACCAGGATCGTCAGCGTGATCCAGTAGGACGGAAACGTACGGAAGATGCGGCGAAGGTAGAATCGCCTCAGGTTCTGCGTTCCGCTCTGTTGGAGCGAGCGCAGCAGGATCGAGCCGATCAGGAACCCGCTCAGGATGAAGAACAGATCCATCCCGAAGAAGACCGTGAGCGAGCCGTCGACGAAGTCCTGATCGAGATGGATGCCCTGCTCCCCCCAGAAGATCCACGTCACGTGGTATTGGATGACGCTGATGATCGCGAGGACCCGGATGCCGTGGAGGGCGGGGTAGCGATTGTCGAGAAGGTCGAGCGCGAAGAACCCTGAGCGACGTTTGGCTCGAGGGGCGAGAGGGGCGAGGGCCGAGGCAGTCGACGACATCTACGCGGAAGCAGCCTAGTGCATCTGGGCGGCTGGTGACGAGCGCGTCGGCGCGGGTGCAGCGCCGGCGCCACCTTCGTTCTCGCGGTGAAATTGTGATAGCGTCGCTCCCATGCGGATCGAATCGACCTTTGCCTTGGCTTTCCTCGCCGTCGCGAGCTTCGGGTGTCTCCAGGTCCTCGGTCTGGACAAGTACGAGGACCGGGCGACGGGCGGCGGTAGCGCTTCGAGCTCCGGTGGACAGGGCCCGACCTCCAATTCGTCGGGGGCCGTGACGTCGTCGGCTTCGACTTCGGGAGCGGGTGGAGCGGGTGGCGGCTGCTCCGGGCCGACCTGCCCCGGGTGCTCGAACATGAAGCAGGACGGCTCCGAGACCGACGTCGACTGCGGCGGGACGTGCGCGCCTTGCGCCTTCGGCAAGCAATGCGTGAAGGATGGCGACTGCGCGAGCACCTATTGCGTGGCCACGAGCTGCAGCTCCCTGCTCGTCGGCACGGTTCCCAACGGCTCCAGCGGATTCCATCTCATCGCGACCGACGGAACCAACGTGTATGCGACGAACTACGGCACGCCCGGATCGTCGGACGGTTCGGTGTCGAAGGTGCCGGCGGGGGGCGGCACGGTCACGCCACTCGCCATGGCTCAAGCCAACCCGCTCGCCTTGGTCGTCGATGCGGCCAACGTCTACTGGACGAACAACGCGCTCGCCGGCTCGACGAACGGCACCGTGGCGAAGGTGCCGATCGCCGGCGGCAGCGTGACCACGTTGGCCTCGAGTCAGAACTACCCCGCTGGCATCACGCTACAGAGCGGATTCCTCTATTGGACGAACAACCTCCCATCGAACGGAAGCATCGCCAAGGTGTCGATTTCGGGAGGGACGGTCACGCCAGTCCTCACTGGGCTGGTGTCGCCGCTCAGCGTCGCGTCGGACGGCACCGAGCTCTATTGGGGCCAGGGCTCGAACCCAGGAAGCATCTTCGCGGCGCCCATCGGTGGTGGCACGTCGTCGCCGCTGGCGCCGAGCCAAGCTCGCCCCAATACGCTGCTGGTCGACGGTAGCTTCGTCTATTGGTCGAACTTGATGGCGCCCAATGGGCTCTCGAGGGTGCCCGTCGGCGGAGGAACACCGAGCGTGATCGCCCAGACCACGGCCGGCGTGCCCTCGTTCGCAGTCGACGCGGCCAATGCCTATTGGGCCGATTCGAACGGGACGATCCAGAAACGAGACAAGCTGGCGATGAAGCCCCCCGTGCGCATCGGGAGCGACAGCGCCGTGGTGACGGGCGTCGCCGCGGATGCGACCTACGTGTACTGGGTCAACAACACCGGGGCCATCCGCAGGGTCCACAAGTGACCGGAGGGTGAAGGTCGAGAGCGGAGAAGCGAGCCGAGGGACCGACGCCCAGGACGGCGTCACCACTCGTGATCCGCTCTTCCGAGCATTCTCGATCCGGCGGAATCTTCGAGCGCTCTTCCAGCCACCGGCGAATCACCTTCGACCGCTCGATGGCCTTCGGGCGCTGTCCATTCTGTGGGTCGTCGTGTTCCACGCCGGCTGGTATGGCGGCCCGTTTCTGCCCTTCCCGAAGTACCTGGCGATGCTCGAGGCGCGCTGGATGCTCCCGGTCTGGAGAGGGGACTTCGGCGTCGACGTGTTCTTCGTCCTGTCGGGATTCCTCATCTCGGGGCTGCTCATCGAAGAGCGATCGAAATCGGGGACGCTCGCCCTCGCGCGCTTCTATTCGCGGCGCCTCCTGCGGCTCTGGCCGGCGCTGTGCGTCGCCGCGGCGCTCGAGGTGTCCATCATCGGAGACAACTCGGCGGCCATCTGGGCCAATCTGTTCTACGTATCGAACTTCGTTCCCATCCTACACGCCGCGATGGGGTGGACTTGGTCGCTCGCGATCGAGGAGCAGTTCTATCTCGTTTGCCCTTGGCTCGTGGGGGCTCTGGCGAACCGCAGCGTCCGCGCACGCATGGTCGCGCTCTTCGTCCTCGGCGCGACGCTCTGCGCGGTCGGGGCGTACGTGGTCGCGACGGGCGGGTTCCAGGCGGTCGACGCGGAGATCGCCGTCAATCGTGACTTCGTTCGATGGTCGATCGGGTTCGACCACCTCTACGTCAAACCGTGGATGAGAGCGGGTCCCCTCTTGTGCGGCGTCGCGGCGGCCTATCTCTTTCGTGCCGAGCGCTTCATGGAAAGGCTCTCCGCCTCCCGAGCTCTGGGGATCCTCGGTGCCGGCCTGGCGCTGGTGATCGGTTGTCTGAGCACCCATTGGCCCATGCTCGTGGGCGCACCGCGATTCGTCGAGGTCGGCTTCCTCGCCGTGTTCCGCACGACCTTCGGCGCCGCGGTGGCCTATCTGGTGCTGTTCTCGCTTTCGGGACACTCGGTAGGTCGGCAGCTGGGCCGATGGCTGTCTCACCGGGCCTTCTACCCGTTGGCGCAGCTGGCGTACGGCGCCTATCTCCTCAATCCCATCGTCTGCACCGTCGTACACGGGGCGATGCGCGCGAAGGTGATCCGAGATGGGTGGCCGCCCATGGCCGCGTTTCTGCCCCTCGACGTCGCCGCGACGTTCGTCGGGGCCGCCGTCCTCTACGTCTTCGTCGAAAGGCCATTCATGGTGCTGCGACCCGTTCCGAAGAGCGAGGTCGACGTTGCGCCCGCCGAAAGCGGTGGTCTCGAGCGCGCTCTCCTCCCCGCAGCCATCCTGGGTGCGACGGTCGTCGCCTGGTTCAACCGCTTCATTCAGGACGACGCCTACATCTCATTTCGATATGCGCGCCATTGGGCAACCGGGCACGGCCTCGTTTGGAACGTGGGCGAGCCCCCCATTCAGGGCTTCACCAATCCCCTTTGGACCCTGTTGATCGCGATTGGCTTCAAGTTGGGGCTCGAGCCTGCCAGGCTGTCTCAGTGGATGGGTCTCGCCTGCTTCGCTGTCGGATTGTGGGCCGTCGGTTCGCTCTCTACGGAGCTACTGAGATCGCGTCGCGTCGCGATCGCGGTCGTCGTCGGGTTGGGGTTTCTCTACTCGTTCAACGCATATGCGACGGGCGGGCTCGAGACGCAGAGTCAGGCCATGCTGGTGGCGCTCACGTGGCTCGGCGTGGCGCGCGGCTCGGATTCGGGCGAAAGCCGTCCCGGCTGGCTTGCCTTCGGATCCGCCATGGCGGGGCTCGCCATCGCGAGTCGCCTCGACAGCGCTCTCCTGGTCGGCCCCGCATTGGCGATGGCCCTTCTCCATCGCGGCGCCTGGAGATCGAGCACGACGGTCGCGGCGATCGTCGCGCCGGCGAGCGGGATCGTCGCTTCGCTGTTCGCCTTCGTGTGGTGGACGTTCGGGGCGCTGCTGCCCAATACCTTCTACGCGAAGGCCGGCGGTCTCGAGGAGTCCGTCTTCGTTGGGGGCGTCGAGTATTGCCTCTCGTTCCTGCTCCGCTATCAGCTCGTTCCTCTCGTCGCGGTGTCGGCATTCCTGGCATCATCCAAGCTCCGAACCGCTCCTGCCGTCGTGAAGGCGACGCTGGCCGCCGTCGTCGTGTGGTCGCTGTACGTCGCGTCGGTGGGTGGGGACTTCATGGAGTTTCGTCTCCTGGTCCCCGTGTTGCCGCTGGCAGCGGTCGGCTGCGCTTGGGCCCTCGCCTCGGCGGGAGAGTGGCTCATTTGGCTCTTCACGCTCGCGACCGTCGCGAGCTCCGCTCTCTACTTCCGGCAGGTGCGCGACCGACCGGGCCTCGACGACGCCTCGCTCGTGGAGACCGTCCACGGTCTCGACGCGCACCTGACCGATCATCAACAAGATTGGGGTGAGGTCGGACGAGGTCTCAAGCACGCATTTCGATGCGACCCCGACGTCACCATCGCCGTGATGGCCGCCGGGGCAGTCCCCTATTATTCGGGTCTTCGCACGATCGACATGCTCGGATTGAGTGACCCTTGGATCGCCCGGAATGGCGTGGTGTATGGGACGCGTCCAGGGCACCGTCGCGGCGCAACGTTGCCCTATCTCTTGAACCGTCGCGCCAACCTCGTCGTTCACCCCTGGGCGCGCGGTGATGGTGAGCAGTTGATCTCCGAATACGATCGGGCCGCCGTCGTCTCGCGCTACACCCCTCTCTCCCACCCGGAGGATCTTCCGGCGGATGCTGTCGTCATCGAGATCCCAATCGCACCCGACCGCAGGTTGAGAGCGCTCTACCTCGTCCGAGACCCCGCCGTGGATCGCTGCATCGAGCTCGGGCGATGGCGCGTGCTACCGATTCGACCGTGATCAGGCTGATGGGAGGAAGCAGACGACCGGGCGAGTGGAGCGGGCGAGCGTTCATCGCGCGGTGGGCTGCGTGCGCCTCGCTCACCCTGGGCTGCAACCCCGCCTCCCGCCCACCCGTCACGACCGACGTCGCGATCCCCGCGCCGCCCTCGGCGCCTTCTTCGAGCGCCGAGCCGGCGACCCCGCGCACCGTGGCGGGCCCGCAGCTCCGCGCGGGCGACACGTTCCGTGGCGTCTACACGTGCCGACAAGGCGAGAGCTCGATGCGGCTGCGCTTCACGCGCGTCTCGGGACCGACGGTGGAGGCGATCTTCGAGTTCGAGCACGTCCCCACCAACGTGCGGGGCTCTTTTCGGATGACCGGGACGTTCCACGCGAGCGACGGCGCCCTCGAGCTGTCGCCCACCGCGTGGATCGAGAGGCCCCCGACCTACTCGTACGCGCCGATCTCCGGTCACCTCGAGGGACGCGCCATCTCCGGCAAAATCCGTCACGAGCTCTGCGGCAGCTTCTCGGTCACGCTGGTCGAAGGCGCGGACGCGACGGGGCCCGCGATCTTCCGCTGAGCGTCGAGCGCGGGCCGCGCCGACGCGCGCGCGAGGTGCGCGGCGTAGATCGTCGCGAGGAACCGCTCGACGCCGTGGACGACGAAGGCGGTGCGCAGCGAAGGAAACACCTCGAACGCGTGCTGCGCCCCGGGGATCTCCGCGTAGGCGACCGGCGCGCGCGTCGCGCGGCGCAGCTCTTCGACGAAGTGCCTCGCCTCCTCGACCGGGACCACCGTGTCGTTGTCGCCGTGGATGACGAAGAACGGCGGCGCCTCCTCGTGGACTCGGCTCATCGGAGACGCCTTCTCCCACGCGTCGCGCGCGTCCGAGAGCGGCGCCTTCATGACGGCTCGCTCGAGGAGGCGCTCGAGGCCCCGATGCGGCCAGACGCCGAAGCGATCGGTGAAATCGTAGACGCCGTAGAACGCGACGCAGCCCTGCACCGACGTGTCGGCGTGCTCGAAGCCGGGTTGGTACTCGGGCTCGCGCTGCGTGAGTGCGACGAGCGACGCGAGGTGCCCCCCGGCCGAGCCCCCCGTCACGATCACGAAGTCCGGATCCATCCCGTGCTCGTCCGCGTGCTCGCGGATCCAAGCGAGCGCGCGCTTGAGATCCACGAGCGGCTCCGGGAACGTCGCGCGCGGCGCGAGGCGATAGTTCACGCTGACGCAGACCCAGCCTCGCGAGGCGAGGTGGAGCACCAAGGGGAGGCCTTGCTCGTCCTTGCTGCCGAGCACCCAGCCGCCTCCGTGGATCTGCAGCAACGTCGGGCGCCGCCGGGTCGCGTCGTCGCGACGCCGGTAGACGTCGAGCTTCATCCGGTAGCCAGGACCCTCGGCGTAGACGAGGTCACGCGCCCGATGGACCTCGGGGTGCCGCACCGGGAACGGCATCAAGAGCTGGCGCAGATCGAGCGTCGGCGCCAGGGCGTGGCCGAGCGCCTCCGGGACGCGCTCGCGGTAGCTCGGTCCGAGCGCCTCCGCGAGCGCGATCTCGACCACGCGCTCCGCCGTTCGCGCGCGCACGAGGCAGCCGATCAGAAACCCCCAAGAGACGAGGCTGAGCCCGAGCGCGACCCAGCCCTCTCGCGCTTCGAGCGCGCCGAGCGCCACGAAGCCCGCCGTCAGCGCGACCTGCCAGACGACGTGATGGAGCGCGAGCTCCGTCGTGAGCCATCCCGCGAAGAAGCTGACCGTCGCGAGCGTCGCCGGCCGTCGAATCGGGAAATAGGCGTTCAACGTCAGCCAAGCGCCCAGCGCCGCCGCGGCGAGGTAGAGCCAGGAGATCGCGTGGGCCACGCTCCGAACCTAGCAAACGCCGGCCTGCGCGTGGCCGTCGCGAGCGCGCGGGTCCGCGGAAGCCATGCTCCCCGCCGCCTGTTATAGAGACGTCGATGCACCCCGTGGTCCGCGCCGCCGCTGCCGTCGCCGTTCTATCGGCCATCGGCATGCTGGAGGCGCCGCGGCGTGCGCCGGTCGCCCCGGCGCCGACGGCGTCCGTGGCGCCGGGCCTCGCGTCCATGTCGTGCGGACCGCGGAGCATCCCCGAGGGGGAGGTCTGCGTCCCGCTCCCGGGCCCGGACGAGCCGCTCGGCCCGGCGAGCGCCGATCGAAGGCGCGCGACGGCCGCCCGGTCGCACGACCTCATCCCGCGCCGGCCCGATCGCCCCGCCGATCCACTCGCGATTCGCTACCCGCTCGCTTCACCGGTCCGCTTGCTCTACTTCGGCTTCGATGCGTCCTCCGCCGAGCCCGACGACGAGGCCAGCGCGCTGACCGAAGGGGCGGTCGATCTCGCCGCCGAGCGCGGCGCGCCCGTGAAGGTGGTCGCGCTCGACGGCCAGGACGGAAAGGCCGACGTGATCGGCCTCGGCGATCTCTACGGGAGCACGGTCGTCACGCTCCACGCCGTCACCGAGAACGGTCGGAAGCGCCACTACCTCGTCTTCTATGGGCGCCTCGACGCGTTCGGTCCGGACGTCGCGGTCGATCGCGCCGTCGACGACGGCGCCATCATCGGCTTCGCGGGGGACTCGGGCACGCCCGGCGTCGTGCACCTGCACCTCGAGATTCGGCAGGTCCGCGACGATCTCGACGTGCACCCGCTCGAGCTCGCGCGCCTCGCCGATCAAGCGGTCAGCATCCCGTGCGACGTGCGCAATGTGTTGCCCGCGGCCCGCTGATCCGCGCAGCGCTCAGACGACGAGCTTGTAGCCGAACCCGTAGACCGTGAGGATCCGCTCGGGCTTGTCGGGGCTCTTCTCGACCTTCTTGCGGAGCTTCACGATGAAGTTGTCGACGGTGCGATTCGACGGCGCCGCCTCGAGCCCCCAGATTTTCTGGAGGATCTCGTCGCGCGAGACGGGCTGTCCGATCTTCTCGAACAGGAGTCGCAGGAGCTCCACTTCGTAGAAGGACAGCTGGTGGGTCTGTCCGCCGCGCGTGAGCGTGTGCGTCGTGAGGTTCACCTCCGCCTCGCCGACCGCGAACGTCTCGGCGGCGCCGCCTGTGGGACGCCCGGCGCGACGGAGGATCGCGCGCATGCGCGCGATGAGCTCCCCGACGCTGAAGGGCTTCGTCACGTAGTCGTCGGCGCCCGCGTCGAGCCCGCGGATCTTGTCGATCTCTTGGCCTCGCGCCGTGAGCATCACGATCGGCACGAACGCGTCCCAGTGGCGCAGCTCCTCGCAGACCTTGAAGCCGTTCGTGTCGGGCAGCATCAGGTCGAGGAGGATCGCGTCCGGCTTCTCCTGGCGCGCGAGGTTCACGCCGTCGCGGCCTCGTTGCGCCGACACGACGCTGAAGCCCTCGAACTCGAGCGCGTCGGTGAGCCCGAGCACGATGTGGGGCTCGTCCTCGATGATGAGGATCTTGCGGCGAGGCTGGGACACGACAGCTTCGAATACCATCCGAGGCGGTCGGTCGTCACGGCCCTCGCTCCGCGCCCGACGAGCGCGGCTCGCCTACTTGTGCGAGCAGTCGGCGTCGCCGCCGACGCAGAGGCCGATCCCGGACGGGAGGTTCATGCTGCCGCCTTGGCACGTGCCGGTCCCGCACTCGCTGCCGCCCTGCGCGCTCGTGTGGCAGATCTTCTGGCACACGCCCGTCGCGCTGCACGTGAAGCCCGCGGCGCAAGGGCAGGGCTCGCAGAACTGTCCCGTGCCCTTCGCGATGCAGCTCGTCGTCCCGTCGGCGCGAACGATGGAGCAGGTCTGGTCGGCCGGGCAGGCGCCGTCGGTGAGGAGCTGGCACGGCGTGACCGGCATGCAGACCGGGATCTGCCGGCTCGGGTTCTCCGCCATCGGCTCTTTCGCGCAGTACGTGGCCGAGGGACAAGCCTCGAAATCACCGCAGCAGAAGGGTCGGCAGAGCGGCACGCTCGGCTGCGGTCCGAGGCTGTCGCCCGCGCAGCCGAGCCCGGGGCCGCAATCCGACGACGACTGGCACGGCGCGTTCAGCGCGCCCGAGCCGAGCGGCGCGCAGATCGACTGTGGGCTCGCTCCGGTCGGCGCGACTTGGCAGCCGAGCGTCGTGGTGCCCGACGCGCCCCCGCTGCCCGTTCCCGTGCTCGATGCTCCTCCGGTGCCACCGCTCGAGCTCGCGCCGCCCGCGCCGGCCTCGCAGCCCTTCAGCGCGTCCGGCCCCGGAACGCACGGACCCATCCCGCAGAGATCGGCGTACGTGAGCCGCTGCGGCGGCATGTCGCCGTCCGGCATGATCACGCTCGCGTCGCCGCCGACCCCCGATCCGCCCGAGCCCGGTCCGACCGCCGCGCTGCCGCCGAGGCCGCCGGTGCTCGCGGCGCTCACCGCGCACGAAGGAGCCGTGGCGAGCAGCATGCCGACCGTGAGGCCAGCCAGCGCGCCGAGCAGCCATTGAAGAGGAGAGGGAGACATGACGACACCGAAGGGCGAGCTAAGGAGGATCCCAGTCTAGCACCCGAGGGTCCTCCATCCACACTTCGTGCCGTTCGCCGGATCGGCGCTGCCGACGCCCGCGAGGACGGGCGCACCCGGTCGATGGCGCTCCCTCGGGGTGAAGCGTGATCGCACGCGCGGCGGCGTCAGGGGCGGCGAGCGACCCGCCGCCCTGACAGCGATGTCAGTACATCGCGGGGTCTTTGGCGCAGTCGATGAGCGGCGCCGGGTACACGCCGTTGTCGATCTTCTGCATCGTGAAGTGCGAGCCGGGGGCGAGCGGGATCATCAGCGGCATCGTCACGTTGCCGTCCACGTCGCCGCAGACGAACGTCGTGTCCGCCGCGCAGAGCGAGCCGGTGATGCTCACGTCGGCGGTGATGTCTGCGTCCTTCGTGATCGGGTTCGCGGCGCCGGGCACGCTGATGGTGCCGATCGCGGCGGTGAACGAGCCGTCGGCGGCGACGTCGAACGTGCCGAGGTCGACCTGAGGACCGACGGGCGTCTTCTGATCGTTGTAGCTGAGCGGCGTCTCCTTGAACGTCATCTGCAGCCCCGTGCCGCTCGCGACCGTCGTCACGTTCATCAAGAGCGCGACGGGCTTCTTCGGGTTGATCTTCGCCGAGAGCGCGAACAGGTAGTCCCCGTCTGCGACGCCCGCCATCGGAGCCGCGCACGTGCCGCCGCCCGCGCCCGTCGACGTCGACGTCGTGCCGTTGATCTTGTCGTAGCGCTCGCCGAACGCGTCGAACGTCGCCTGCGGGTCCGGGCAGCCCGCGACGAAGACCGCCGAGAGCGCAGCGAAGGCGACGGAGGAAGCGACGAGGAAGCGAGGGCGGCGAACGGTCGACATGACGCTTCACCATCACAAGGGTTTCGCCGAGACGCAAGGGCCAACCACCTCCGCGCTCGCCGGAGGACGGGACGCTTGACGCGTGAGGCAAAGAGTAATTGTCTCGCCCCGGGGGTCTCGCGGCCCGATCGAGCAAACGATGAAGACCATGCACAATCTCCGCTCTTCGAAGCCCGTCTCCGGCCGCGCGCGCGCTCGCGCCAACTCCTCGTTCGGCCGATCGACCCGGCTCGCCGCGGGCACGGCAGGCCTCGCGACCGTCGCGGGCGCCGTGACGGTCGCCGGGTTCGCGACGAGCGCGCTCGCCTCGGGCATCGCCACCGCTCATTTCGGCGGCGAGCACGGCACGCCGACCACGGACAACCCGACGGCCATCTACTACAACCCCGCCGGCCTCGCCGACCGCGATCCCGACGCGAAGAGCACGCCGTTCGAGTTCCACTTCTACGCCGACGCGGATCTCGCGTGGCACACGCAGTCTTGGACGCACGCGCTCTCGAAGAGCGACTCGCCCATCCCGCAAGGCGCCGAGGGGGGCAACACCGGCGAGGCGAAGCTCCTCAATTTCGTCGCGGCCCCGATGGCCGGCGTGAACTTCAAGATCGGCGACTTCGCCGTCGGCGCCGGCTTCTTCGTCCCCTTCGGCGGACAAGCCTCGTGGAGCAAGAACCAGAAGTTCGCCAACTCCAAGACGTTCGCCGGGCCCTACGACGGCGTGCAGCGCTGGCAGGTGATCGACGGCGAGATCAAGAGCGTCTACGTCTCGGTCGGCGCCGCTTACGACATCGCCAAGCGCGTCAGCATCGGCGCCGCGTTCAACCTCGTGAACTCGGACGTGAAGCAGAACCGCGCGCGCGTCACCGACGGGTCGAACGACATCGGCATCGAGGGTCGCTCGTACCTCGACGTCTCGAGCTGGAACGCGGCGTTCGGTCTCGGCGTGCTCGGAGAAATCGTCCCTCGCAAGCTGTGGCTCGGCGTCAGCTACCAGTCGCAGCCCGGCGTCGTGGGCAACATGGTGCTGAAGGGCACCCTCCAGAACAACTTCGCCGGCGCCAAGTCGAAGGACCCGGTGAAGCTCTTCCAGGAGATGCCGGCCGTCTACCGCTTCGGCGTCCGCGCGCGTCCGGTCGACAAGGTCGAGCTCCGGTTCTCGGCCGACCTCATCGACTGGAGCGTGTTCAAGAACCAGTGCATCACGACCGACAAGGCGACCGATTGCACCGTCAACAAGGACGGCTCGGCGACGAAGGGTGAGAACCCCGTTCCTCTGCAGAACATCGTGCGCGACTGGGGTCCGGCGTTCGGCGCGCGCATCAGCGCGAGCTACTGGATCAAGGAAGAGATCGAGCTCTTCGGCGGCTTCGGCTACGACTCGAACGCGGTGCCGAGCAGCACCCTCGAGCCCGCGCTCGTGGACTTCCACGATTTCTCCCCGGCGATCGGCGCGCATTTCGCGATCGGCAAGCACTTCGGCACCGAGATCTCGTACACGCAGTTCATCTACGTGCCGCGCGACACGACGGGGCTGAGCCAGACGGCGAACTACCAGTCGCCGTCGAAGACCCCCGACTCGGGCGGCAAGTACACGCAAGCGCTCGGCGTCACGCAGGTGGCGATCGACGTCGGCTTCTGAGCTCGGTTTCTGCGGCCGAGGCGTCCGAAGCTCGACCTCCGGAGCGTGGCGCTCGCGCGATGTCGGGCCCGAGGTGAGCCAACTCTGGCGTCGGCGGAGGGGTGCTACTAAGCTCCGCAGCACTTTGAACGGGCTCACGTCGAAGGCCTCCGCGGCCGCACCGCAAACTGTTCTTCGGCCGGTCGCGGGCATCGCCCGGACGGCTCTGCGCGTGGCCGGTCTCGTGGCCGGTCTCCTGTTCGCCGCGCCGCTCGCCGGCTGCGGGACGACGAACGCCACGCCCGACAAGAGCGCCGCGCCCGCGTCGAGCGGGTCCGCCAAGGCCCCCGCGGGCGGCGACATCCCCGGCGTCGACACCTCGACGCTCACGCCGAACGAGAAGCGAGACCTCCTCGCGCAGCTCGGCGAGCTCATCGCTCCATGCCCGAACACGCCGGTGAAGCTCGGCGAGTGCGTCGCCGAGAAGCGAGACTGCAAGGCCTGTCTTCCTGCAGCTCAGTTTCTTTTGAAGCAGGTTCGCGCGGGCCGAGCCAAGGCCGATCGTGCGACCGCGTACACCGACCGCTTCGACCCGAAGATGGTGAAGTCGATCGAGATCGCCGACTCGCCCTTCAAGGGACCCGAGGACGCGGTCGTCACCATCGTCGAGTGGGCCGACTTCGAGTGCCCCTACTGCCTCATCATGTCGCCGATGCTCGACTCCCTCGTCGAGCGCTTCCCGGGGCAGGTGAGGCTCGTCTACAAGTTCTACCCGCTCTCCGGTCACAAGAACGGCGAGATCGCCGCGCGCGCCGGCGTCGCCGCCCTGGACCAGGGGAAGTTCTGGGAGATGCACCACGCCCTCTTCGACAACCAGGGCAAGAACGACCGCGCCGGTCTCGTCGGCCTCGCGAAGGAGCTCAAGCTCGACGTGACGCAGTTCAAGAAGGATCTCGCCGACGACGAGACGATGAACCGCATCGAGCGCGACAAGAAGCAGGCGGACGCGCTCGGGCTCGACGGCACGCCGCTCATCTACATCGACGGGCGCAAGGTCGTGCTCGAGCAGCTCGCGAACCCCTACGACGATCTCGAGGCCTGGGTGAAGCTCGACATCGAGATGGCGGGCAAGACGCCGAACCCGCCGTCGAAGGCCTGGGGACCGCCCGACGCGCCGCATCCGGGAGGCTCCGGCGAGGCCGCGGGCTCCGCCGCGCCGGCCGCGAGCGGCGCTCCGAGCGCGCCCGCGGCGCCGTCGAGCTCGGCCGCCCCGGCTGCGGCTCCGTCGGCTTCCACCGCGCCGAAGAAGTAGGGTCGTCGGTGAAGATCTCCGATCCCTGTGGATGCTTCCCGACCGGGCGCCACTACCCCGGGATCGCGCACCTCATCCGCGTTCGCGCCGTCGGCATCGCGACCGAGTTCGACGCGGACGCGTCTTGGCAGGACACGGTGATCGCCTTCCTCGACACCGAGACGACCGGCCGCGATCCCGAGCGCGATCGTCTCGTCGAGGTCGGCATCGTGCTCGGCCGCGGCGGCGAGGTCTTCGAGCGCAAGAGCTGGCTCATCCACCCCGGCATGCCCATCCCCGCCGAGAGCTCGGAGGTGCACGGCATCAAGGACGAGGACGTGCGCGACAAGCCCGCGTTCGCCGTCGTGCTGCCCGA
Organism: uncultured Polyangiaceae bacterium; assembly: GCA_964467935.1. Classification (GTDB taxonomy): domain Bacteria; phylum Myxococcota_A; class Polyangia; order Polyangiales; family Polyangiaceae; genus CAYYKK01. The sequence continues at coordinate 4,285 of CAYYKK010000085.1, read as the reverse complement.
GATCCTCGCGTTCCTCGAGAACGCCATCCCCGCGGCCTACAACGCGTCGTTCGATCGCGCGTTCTTGTTCGCCGAGGTCGCGCGCGCGAACGCGACGCCGGCCGAGCCGCCCCCGGCCCTGCGTCGAGAGGTCGACTGGATCGATCCGCTGGTCTTCGCGCGCGAGCTCTACAAGGAAGAGCAGAGCCGCGCCCTCGGCGAGATGGCCCAGCGGCTCGGCATCGCGCTCGAGCGCGCCCATCGCGCGACCGATGACGCCGAAGCGGCGCTGCGCGTGCTCTACGCGTTCGGCAAAGATCCGCGTGTCCCTCGTGGCTACGCCGCGCTCGTGCAAGAGCAGCGACGCCTCGGGCGCATCCACGACGAAGCGCGCCGTTTCTGGAAGAAGAACTGATCTCGGGGCGCCATGGCCGACGCTCCGCCCAAGCGACGTTTGCCGGTCCTCCCATCGACGGGGCCGTCCGAGGAGGAGCCGCGTCCAGCGTGGCACGCGATCGTCACCACGGCGCTCGCGATGCTCTTCGCGTGGATCCTCCTCGCGTGGATCGCGAACGCGGCGATGGGCGCGCGCGTCCGTCAGGGCGGCGCCGACGTGCTCGTGTCGCTCGTGAACCTCGGCGTGTTCTCGGTGAGTGGCGTGCTCGCCGGGGTGCTCACCGGACGCACGGCGCCGCACGCCACGCGTCGTCACGCGATGCTCGGGGGCGTCGCGACGGCGCTCCTCGGCTGGTCGGTCCCCTTCGCGTGGGTCGTGGCGGCGGGCACGACGCTCGCCGCCTTCGTCGCGTGGCTCGCGGTCCTCTCGGCGATGGTCGCCGTCGCAGCCTCGTCGGTCGCCTTGGGCCTGCGTCTCGCGCGTCCCCGCGCCCCTCGAGCCGCTTGATCCGGCGCGCGATCGCTCAGCCGACGCGCTTCAGATCGCTCTTCGCGAGCGGCATGTCCGCGTACGCGTCGCCCGCTTGGTCGCGCGCGTCGCTCGCCAGGTCCACGAGCGGTCGGAGCGCGAAGGCGCGCTGCGCGAGGCGCGCGTGCGGCACCGTGAGCCCCTCCTCCGAGACGTGCTCACCTTCGATCCACAGCACGTCGAGATCGATGGTCCGCGGCTCGTTCTTCGCGTTCCGGACGCGTCCGAGCGACGCCTCGACGGCGAGGGTCCGACGGAGGATCTCGGAGGCGGCGAGCGAGGTGAGGACCAGCACGGCACCGTTCACGAAGTCCCCTTGCGGAGGCCCGCCTTCCGGCGCGGTCTCGTAGAGCGGCGAGACCTGCAGCACGTGCATGTCCTGGTCCCGACGAAGCTCGTCGACCGCCAGGCTGATGTTCTTGACCCGATCCCCCACGTTCGAGCCGAGTCCGATGATGACTCGTCGGATGTGGTCCACAGTGCTTGAGTACTACAGGTCCGACGGTTTCGCACCCAACTAGCGCACTCAGCCGGCGCGATCCGTCGCGCGGCGTCCGCCGCCGAGGCGCCGACCTTCGGGTCTCGGCGGAAACATGCGCCGATCGTCCTCTTTGCGGCGCGAGATGACGGAACGTCGCGCCTCCGGCAGCTCGTCGGTCGGGACCTCGAGGAAGAGCGCGCGCAGCTCTTCGAACGTCTGGGGCATCTCCGCCGCGACGCGAGCCGCGTGCGTTCGGCAGAGGGTCAGCGACTGACCCCCGATGACGACGCGGCAGAGCTTCGAGCCGAGGACGGGATCGTGGCAGGCGGCACACGTGGGTCGCGACATGCACGCGAGCTTGCAGAGCCGCGCGCCGCGGGCCAACTTTTCCGCGTCCTCTTCGTCAGCGGCGCTTCGTCTCGACCCACTCGATGACGCGGTCGGCGGGCTTCGTCCCCGTGAAGCGTGCGAGCTCTTGGATCCCCGTGGGGCTCGTCACGTTCACCTCGGTGAGGCAGCCGCCGATCACGTCGAGCCCCACGAAGACGAGCCCGTCCCGCCGGAGGCGCGGCGCGATGTCGCGGACGAGCGCCTCTTCGCGTTCGGTCAGCTCGGTCGGCTCGACGCTCCCGCCGACGTGGATGTTCGAGCGGATGTCGTCCCCTCGCGGGACGCGCAGGATGGCGCCGAGCGGCTCGCCGTCGAGCAGGAGGATGCGTTTGTCGCCCCGGGTCACCGAGGGCAGGAACTCCTGCACCATCGCGACCTTCTGCCCCTCGCCGGTCAGCATGTCGACGATCGCACGCGCGTTCTTGTCATCCTTGTGCAACTGCATCACACCCGTGCCTCCCGCGCCGTCGAGGGGCTTGATCACGGCGTGTCCGCCCACGTCCGCCACGAACTCGAAGATGGTCGTGCGGTCGGCGGTGACGAGCGTCGTCGGCGTCCACGCCGAGAAGTTCATCGCGTAGAGCTTCTCGTTCGCGTCTCGCAGACCGCGCGGATCGTTGATGATGAGCGGACCCTTCTCGCCGGGGCCCGAGCGCGCGTACTCGAGGAGCAGCGTCGCGTAGAGGTAGGCCTGATCGAAGGGCGGATCCTTTCGGATGAAGATCGCGTCGGTCTCCTTGAGGTCGACGGTCGTCATCTCGCCCGTGATCCGCATGCGCGGGGCGACCGAGAACGTCTGGAGCTTCCGGACGTGCGCGAGCGGGACCCCTCTCCTCACCGCCAGATCACCGGGCAGGCAATGGAGGCACTCGTGGCCCCGCGCCTCGGCGGCCTCGACGAACGCGAACGTCGTGTCCTTGTCGGGATTGACCCGGTCCATCGTATCCATCACGAAGACGAAACGCATCGCTGACTCCTCGTCGTCGCGCGTCGCGATGGGCTCGCGCCGCTCCGACGAGGAGTTCATACTGCGGGTCGCCGAAGGACGTCCATCGTGAAGGGCCCGTTCGCACCCACCCTTTCGGGGCTCGTGCCCCTCCTCGCGCTCGTCGCGTGCGGATCGACGACCGCCCCCGCGCCGCGCGTGTCGGTGGGGACGGCGAGCGCGCCCCCCGTCGCGTCGAGCGCGCCTCCGGCCGAGGTCGTCACCCCGGCCCCGCGAAAGAGCGATCGGTTCGCCATCGCGACCGAGAACGACGCGGCGCTCTCGGCGGCCGCCGCCGCGCTCGATCGAGGCGGCAACGCCGTCGACGCGGCCGTCGCGGGCGTGCTCACGGGGGGCGTCGCGCAGCCCTCGTCGACGGGGCTCGGGGCGGACGGGTTCGCCGTCGTCTGGGACGCGGGCTCCAAGACCGCGTACGCCGTCGAGTTCAGGGCGAAGGCCCCGAAGGGTCTGAAGCGCAAAGACCACCTCGCGCGCGCGACGTCGAAGAAGAAGCGCGGCGTGATGGTCGGCGTCCCCGGCCTCGTCGCGGGGCTCCGCGCGATGCATGAGCGATCTGGAAAGCTGACCTGGGCCGACGACGTCGCGCCGGCGATCGACGCCGCAGAGCAAGGCTTCGTCGTGAGCCCCTACGTCGCCGAGTCGCTCGCCTGGCTCGCGAAGGACGAGGACGTCGACGCCGACTTCTCGATCGGCGCGCCGAAGAGCGGCGCACCTCTCACCGCGCCGCCACCGGAGGGGACCGTGCTCGTCAACGCGCGGTTGGCGCAGACGCTTCGGGCGATCGCGAAGGGCGGGAGCGCGGCCTTCTACACGGGCGACGTGGCCAAGGACGTGGTCGCCACCGCGCGCGCCGCGGGCAGCGCGCTCACGGAGGCGGATCTCGCCAGCTACGAAGCCACCGTCCGTGATCCGCTGCGGACCCAGTGGGAGGGCCTCCTGGTCCTCGGGGCCGCGCCGCCCTCCGCCGGGGGCGTGACGGTCGCCGAGCTGCTCGGGCTCTTCTCCAAGCCCGATCTCGGCGCCCTCGGCCTCGACTCGGCCCTCTACGTCCACTTCGTCGCCGAGGGCCTCCGCGCGACGCTCGTCGATCGGCAAACCTACCTCGGCGATCCCGCCTTCACGAAGATGGACGCAGCGAGCCTCCTCGATCGCGCGCGCCTCGACGCGAAGCGCGGCTCCTTCCGCAAGGACGCGACGACGATGCCGAAGCTCCGCAGCATCGCCGAGGGAGGCACGTTCCACCTCTCCGTCATCGACGACGCCGGCAACGCCGTCTCGATCACCACGACCCTCACCGATCTCTTCGGCGCGAAGCTCTCGACCCGAGCCGGCTTCCCGCTGAACGACGCCCTCACCGATTTCACGATGGACGAGTACGGTCAGCGCCCGACGAACCGCGGGCCGAACTTTCCCCGCGGTGGCGCGAAGCCCACGTCGAGCCTCGCGCCGACGATCGTCGTGCGCGACGGCGTCGCGGTGCTCGCGCTCGGCGCGTCCGGCGGGC
>CAYYKK010000084.1:0-24719 GCA_964467935.1 uncultured Polyangiaceae bacterium | reverse complement strand
GCCGACGCCGGTCGACGACAACAACGGCCCCGACCTCACCCCCGTGGTGAAGGCGTCCGAGACGGTCGCGAAGGCGCTCGGGAAGGGCGCGGTCGTCGTCTACGAGTCGACCGTGTATCCAGGCGTCACCGAGGACATCTGCGGTCCCATCCTCGCGAAGGGATCAGGGCTCGCGCGGAGCGACTTCAAGCTCGGCTACTCGCCCGAGCGCATCAACCCGGGGGATCACGAGCACACGCTCGAGCGCATCGTGAAGGTCGTCTCGGGCGAGGACGCGCCCACGCTCGAGCGCGTCGCGGCCGCCTATGGCGCGATCGTCGACGCGGGCATCCACAAGGCGGAGAGCATCAAGGTCGCCGAGGCGGCGAAGGTCATCGAGAACACGCAGCGCGACATCAACATCGCGCTCATGAACGAGCTCGCGCTCATCTTCGATCGCATGGGCATCCGCACGGCCGACGTGCTCAAGGCCGCCGGGACGAAATGGAACTTCCTCAAGTTCCGGCCCGGCCTCGTGGGCGGGCACTGCATCGGCGTCGACCCCTACTACCTGACGACGAAGGCGCAGCAGCTCGGCTACCAGCCCGAGGTCATCCTCGCGGGGCGACGCATCAACAACTCCATCTCCGCGTTCATCGCGCAGCGCCTCGTGAAGTTCCTCATCAACGACGACCGGCCGGTGAAGCACGCGAAGGTCGGCGTGCTCGGGCTCACCTTCAAGGAGGACTGCAACGATCTCCGCAACAGCAAGGTGCCCGGCATCCTGCACGAGCTGTCGCAGTTCGGCATCGACGCGATCATCCACGATCCCGTCGCGAGCGCCGAGGAGGCGACGCACGAGTACGGCCTCACCCTGACGCCGCTCGAGAAGTTCCAGGAGCTCGACGCGCTCGTGCTCGCCGTCTCGCACAAGAAGTACCTCGACCTCGGCCCGGAGAAGCTGCTCGCGCCGCTGAAGAGCGGGGGCGTCTTCATCGACGTGAAGAGCGCCCTGCACCCGAGCCAGATGGTCCGCGACATCCGCTACTGGAGCCTCTGAGCGCCTCGCTCACCAGGGGAACCACTCGTTCGGCACCTTCTGCCACGCGGTCGGACGCGCGCGATCGCCCTCCGGGACGACCAGTGAGCCGACGAACGAGGCGTGCTCGTAGACGTTGCCGATGCTCTTCGAGATGAGATCGAGATCCTTCGCGTCGACGACGCCGTTGCTCGTCGCCTTGTAGAACTGCACCGTCACGCGGATGGGGAACGTCTCGTCGCGCACGAGCGTCGTCCCCGTGCCTTCGCTGAACGGGCCGAGCGCCTGGCCGTGACCGAGCACGGCCTGCTCGACGTCGCTCTTGTCCATCGACGCGGCCCCGTCGGCGGCGGACGGAGCCGGCGAAGGAGGCGCCATCATCGCGGCCGACGGCGCCTCCTCGGCCTCCATCATGCCGCCGAGGTAGCCGCGGTTCTCGTGCTTGAGCGGCACCTGGATGAGGAAGAGCACGTCGGCGCCCTTCGCGAGCGCGCTCCGATCGTCTTCGCTCTTCGGTCCGCCCTGCTCGGCGATGCGGTGCTCGACATCGCTCTTGCGCTCGGCGGTGAACGAGGCGCGGCTGCCGCCGTCGTTGAAATAGAGCTCTTGGCCGGCGCCGACCGCGCCGGACGCGTCCTCGGGGCGGTTCTCGATGACCTTCACGCTCGTGCCCTGCCGCGTGACGAGGATGCTGAGCACCGCGGGCGACGACGGCGCCGACTGGTAGTTGAAGAGCACCGGGTTGAACGTGGCCTTGCCCTCCTTCGGGATGGGGAGGAAGACCGCCTGGGCGCTGACGAGGAAGTGCGAGTCGCGCGGCGACAGGAGGTTGCCCTCGCCTCCGATCGAGCTCGGGACGGACGCATACTCGCGCAGGTTGCGCAGCAAATCGGTGAGCTTCACCGAGTGGATCGCTCCGCCCTTCTGCTCGTTGCCCGTGCGGACGAAGAAGAGGTCCGAAGGGATGTCGCCGGTGCGATCGGTGAAGTTCGGGAACCGGATGACGGGCATGAGCGTCGAGACGAGCTCGCCCGTCTCGGTGCGTCGCCTGACTTGGAGCGTCAGGTCGCTGATGTTCGGACCGAGCGCCGAGCCCTCGGCGCGCCCGGTGTCCTCCCAGCTCACGTTCTGGAGGGCGAGGCCTCGCGCGCCGACGGCGCGCTGGAGCTCCGCGTCCGCGGTCATGCCGGCGACGCGCGCGACGGTCTTGTCGTAGTCGGCGCGCGCGACGACGGGCAGGTTCTCGTCCACCTCGGCCGCGACGGCGAGCGGCGCGCCCCCGGAGGGCGGAACGAGCGGGCCCACCGTGGTCGCCCGCTGGGCGCAGCCTGCGAGCGCGAGAGACAAGGACAAGACCGCACCGACGAGACGGCTCCGCGTCATGGGATTCCCTCCGCGGGGCACGACGCGCCCGCACCACGAGAACGCGGCGGGCGGGCGCGCGCTTACACCGGTTTCTTCGGATTCGGGCGGCGGCTCGGTACCCTCGGCGCGTGAACGCGCGGCGCGGACCGAAGGCCCATCTGATCCGCCCCGTGATCATGCTCGCGGTCGTGGTCTTCGCCGGAGGGGCCGCGCTCTACTACTCGGGGCACGGCCGCTGGAGCTTCTGGGAGTCGGTCTACAACGCGTTCATCGCGGGATCGACGGTGGGCTTCGCCGAGCCCCGGGAGATCCACGAGATCCCGCACGCCCGCACCATCCTGGTCGCCGTCATCTTCGCGAGCCTCGGCGTGCTCGCGTACTTCCAGTCGAACCTCACGACCTTCCTCGTCGAGGACGTCCTCGCCGAGCGCTTCAGGACCCGACGCATGATGAAGCAGATCAGCCACCTCAAGGGCCACGTCATCGTGGCGGGCGCGGGCTCCACGGGCCGGCACGTCATCCGCGAGCTCATCACCACGAAGACCCCGTTCGTCGTCGTCGACGCCGACCGCGGCGCGCTCGAGGCGATCTCGGAGGAGCTCACGCAGGGCAAGATGCTCTTCATCGTGGGCGACGCGACGGCCGATCCGACGCTGGTCTCCGCCGGCATCGAACGAGCCGAGGGCGTCGTCGCGGCGCTCACCGAGGACAAGGACAACCTCTACGTCACGCTCTCGGCGCGCAACCTCAACCCGAGCGCGCGGATCGTGACGAAGGTCGTGCACGCCGACGCGGCGAAGAAGATGATGCGGGCGGGCGCGACGTCCACGGTGTCGCCCAACATGATCGGCGGTCTCAGGATGGCGCACGAGCTGCTGCGCCCGACGGCGATCCAGTTCATCGACCGCATGATGACCGCCAAGGGCGCGGTGCTGCGCATCGAGGAGGTCTCGATCCCCGCGGGATCCTGGTTCGCGGGGCGCGCCCTCTCGGACCTGCCCATCGGCTCCGAGACGAAGCTCCTCGTCGTCGCGGCGTACGAGGGCGACGCCTTCCACTACAACCCCTCGCCGAGCTTCGAGCTCAAGGCCGGCATGATCCTCGTCGTGATGGGCGAGCTCGACAACATCGAGCGTCTCCGCGACATGGTCCCGCTCGCCTCACCTTCGCCCGGCTACGCATGACGCGCTCGGCCGCGAGCACGAGGCCGCTCGTGTACCAGCTCGTCGTGCGCCTCTTCGGCAACACGAACGAGCGGCGCAAGACCGACGGCACGCTCGAAGAGAACGGCGCCGGCAAGTTCGCGGACGTGAGCGACGTCGCGCTCGCGTCGCTCCGCGCGCTGGGCGTGACGCACGTCTGGCTCACGGGCGTGCTCCGGCAGGCGACGCTCACGGATTGGTCTTCGCTCGGTCTGCCGCCCGATCCGGCGTGCGTCGTGAAGGGTCGCGCCGGATCGTTCTACGCGATCCGAGACTACTTCGACGCGTGCCCGGACTACGCCGTGGATCCAGCGCGACGCCGCGAGGAGCTCGACGCGCTCATCGCCCGCGTGCACGCCGCGGGCATGAAGGTGCTGATCGACCTCGTGCCGAACCACGTCGCGCGCGGCTACGGCTCGGTGGTCGAGCCGCTGCTCGATTTCGGAGTCGGCGACGACCAGACGAAGTTCTTCTCGACGGAGAACGACTTCTTCTACCTCGTGGAGCCGAAGGATCAGGCGCTCACGCTCGAGCGCCCCGCCGGCTGGAGCCCCGAGGGCGTGTCCTTCGATCGCACCTTCGCGCGCGAGTCGGGTGGTCCCGGCCGCGTCCCTCGCGCCACGGGCAACAACGTGACGTCGCCGTCGCCCTCGCAGCACGACTGGTACGAGACCGTGAAGCTGAACTACGGGCTCGACTTCGTCACCGGCCATCGCGTCTTCGATCCGGAGCCGAAGACCTGGCGCAAGATCGACGCGATCCTCGCGCACTGGCAGGCGCGCGGCGTCGACGGCTTCCGCTGCGACTTCGCCCACTACGTGCCGCGCGAGGCGTGGCGGCACCTGCTCGCGCGCGTGAAGGAGCGGGACGCCGGCGCGTTCGTCATGGGCGAGGCGTACGAAGACCACGGCGCCCTCTTCGAGAGCGGCTTCGACGCGCTCTACGACTTCGAGACCTACAACCTGGTGAAGTCGATCTACGTGGGTCGCGCGAGCCCGCGCGATCTCGAGGCGCGCCTCGCGGCGATGGGCGACGAGGATCGGCTCAGGTACGTGGCTTACCTGGAGAACCACGACGAGCGGAGGATCCCCTCGCCGATCGACGCGAGCGGTCCCATCGGCGAGAGCGGCTTCGGATCGGCGGACGCCGCGAGGCAGCTCGCGCCGCTGCTCTTCCTGCACGGCCACGGCCCGTCGATGATCTTGAACGGGCAGGAGGTCGGCGAGCGCGGCGAGGGACGCGAGGGCTTCGGCGGCGAGGACGGCCGCACGACGATCTTCGACTATTGGTCGATGCCTGCGCTCTCGCGGTGGGTGAACGGCCACGCGTACGACGGCGGGCGCCTCTCCGCCGACGAGCAGGCTCTGCGGCGCTTCTACGGCGATCTCCTCGCGCTCGCCGCCGATCCGTTGCTCGCGGAGGCCGGTCGCGCGTTCCTCGTCCACGACCGTCCCGGCGAGGTGCTCGCGTACGCGCGCTTCGGCGCGCGGTCTCCTGGACGGCTCCTCGTCGTCGCCACGAGCTTCGCGATGGGGCACGGCGTGGAGGCGACGATCGAGCTCGACCCAGACGTCCTCGCGCGCGCCGGCTTCGCCGGACCGGACGACCTCGAGGCGCGCGTCGTCTTCGATCGCGACGGAGCAGCAGATCGCCCCATCGCCCTCGACGCGACCGGGGATCGTGCGCGCCGTCGCATGGTCGTCTCGATCGCGAACCAGGCGTCGACCGTGATCCACCTCGCCCGCCGCGCGCGCGCCTCGTCGGGAGATCCGGTGGATCGATGGACCCTCAGGGGATCCTGAGAGCGCCCATTTCTCCAGCGAAACAAGCATGGAGACAAGGTGCGCACATGTGGTCCAAGTCTTGCTCGGCGCCGCGGGATGCTGCTCCCGACCTCGCTTCGTCGCTGGCTCCCGATGTCGATGCTGCTCTGCGCGCTCGGGGCGCCCGCGGCCTCCGGCTGCAACGTGGAGTCGGCGCCGTCGACCGAGGAGGACCTGACGGCGAAGGCGTCGCGCGTGCAGATGAACGACGTCTCGGTGCTGCTGCCGCTCGCGAAGACCTCGGCCGAGTTCGACGGCGGCTACCTCGGCGCGGACGCCCAGGGCGTCGGCGGACCGCTCCTGCCCGAGAAGATCTACGAGGCGGCGACCGGCATCCAGCCCGTGAAGCACACCGGCAACGGCCCGATCGGAAGCGACCCGAACCTCGAGTACGCCGATCTGAAGCTCGTCGCGTTCCGCATCGATCCCTGCTTCGCGAACGTCGGGCCCATCACCGACCCTTCGACGTGCAAGAACCAGCTACGGCTCATCTTCCAGTCGCTCACCTTCGACGCCAAGGGCGGGACGAGCGCGCTCGACGGCGGGGTCCACGCCTTCTACTCGCTCAGCCGCGACGAGCTGACCGCGCTCGTCGACGACGTCATCGCGCTCCGCAAGAAGCAGGGCGGCGCGAAGGATCTCGGCGCGCTGGCGGTGCACCCGCTCGTCGCGAAGCAGGGTCTCCTCGGTGGCGAGGCGAAGGGCCTCGAGGCGCTCGTCCTCGCGCACGCGGGCACGAAGAACCTCACCCGCTTCACCATCTTCCAGTCGACGAACCTGCAGACCGTGTGGACGTTCCAGGGCTACGACATCGCGAACGGCAAGTCTGCGCCGATGTCGATCCCCACGTTGCCGAAGAACACGACCAGCGTTCAATACTTCGTGGGCTTCTCGAAGGACCTCGCCGGCAAGTTCACGCCCGCGACGAAGGCCGACGACGACATGCAGATCCTCGGCAACCTCGCCGACGCGGAGAAGACGACGAAGGCCGAGCAGCAGGCCGCCTTCGACGCGGCGCTGCGGATCGAGAACCCGGACTTCCACTCGCCGAACACGATCGACTGCGCGAGCTGCCACGTCGCGGGACCGGCGCGCGTCATCACGGGCGCGTCGCTCGGCATCACGGCCGAGGGCAACGACAACGTCTTCGACCCGGGGTCCAAGTTCGTCGCGCAGAAGGATCTCGCGCAGAAGACCAAGGTCGACATGTCGAACGGCCTCAACGTGCACGTCTTCAGCTACAAGAACGCGCAGCCGATGATCGCGATGCGCGTCATCAACGAGACGGCCGGCGTCGTCGCGTACTTGAACCCGCTGATGGGAAAGAAGTGAGCGAGCGCCCCGCGCGTCGGTTCGTCATGTAGCGAGGACGATCCCGATCGTGACAGCGCCGGGCGCCTTCTGGTTCCCGGCGCTTCGCTTTTCATTCCCGGCGCTCGTCATTTGATCGTCGCGCGCTTCGCTTTCTCATTCGTGCTTTGCCGGGCCCCTCGGAGCGTGACACGCTCCCGTTCACATGCTCGCCCATCGGAGAATCGTCGGTCTTCTCACCTCCCCGGCCCTCGTCGCGATCGTCCTCGCGGTGGGCTGCTCGTCGCCGAACGCGACCATCGCCCCGCGCAGCAGCGCGCCCGCCCCGTCGCTCGCGGACACGACGCCGCCGCCGCACGCGGCCATGATCGATCTGCCCGAGCTGCCCGCGGACGCGCGCGAGGCGACGCTCGCCGACGCGACCGTCGCGCTGCTCACGAAGCAACACGTGCTGCGCCGCCCCATCGACGACGAGCTGTCGAAGGAGGCCTTCCCGAAGTACATCGAGGAGCTCGACGGCGGCAAGCTGCTGCTCCTCTCGAGCGACGTCGACGCGCTCTCGCAGTACGACGCGCAGATCGACGACGAGCTTCACCGCGGAGATCTCGCGCTCGCGCGCAAGGGCGCCGCCCTCCTCAAGAAGCGACGCGAGATCGTCGCGAAGCTCGTCGCCGACATCCTCTCGAAGCCGCTCACGTTCACGGCGAAGGAGAAGTTCGAGACCGATCCCAAGAAGCGCTCGTTCGCCAAGAGCGAGGACGAGCTCCGCGACAGGTGGCGTCAGCTCCTCGAGCTCTCGGTGCTCGAGCGCGTCCAGCAGATGGAGGATCTCCTCGCCGCCAAGGACAAGAAGAAGGACGACAAGAAGAAGGACGACACCGACGGGGACGAGGCGGCCGAGAAGGCGCTCGCCAGCATCCCGCCGACGTTCGAGGGGCGCGAAGAGAAGGCCCGCAAGGAGCTCGCGGTCCGCTACGAGTCGCGCTTCACGCGGCAGAAGGAGATCGAGAAGCTCGAGCCGGCCGAGCAGCTCATCAACGCGGTCAACGCCGTCTACGATCCGCACACCGAGTACATGGCGCCGTCGGAGAAGGCGAACTTCGACATCGCGATCACGGGGACGCTCGAGGGCATCGGCGCGGCGCTCGGCGAGCAGGACCACTACACCGTCGTCAACGATCTCATCCCGGGCGGCGCCGCGTGGACGCAGGGCAAGCTCGCCGCGGGAGACCTCATCATCGCCGTCGCCCAGTCGGGCAAGGATCCGGTCGACGTGACGGACATGGCGCTCGACAAGGTGGTCGAGATGATTCGAGGCCCCAAGGGGACCGTCGTCATCCTCACGGTGAAGAAGCCGGACGGCCACATCGAGAACATCTCGATCGAGCGCGACGTCGTGAAGATCGAGGCGAGCTACGCGCGCGGCGCGATCCTGAAGGCCGGACCGAAGGGCGAGAAGGTCGGATACGTCTATCTGCCGGGCTTCTACGGCGATCTCGGCGGCCACAAGAAGGCGGGCGATCGCAACGCGACCGACGACGTGCGCGCGCTGCTCGCTCAGCTCCGCGACAAGAAGGTCGGCGCGGTCATCCTCGACCTGCGCGGGAACGGCGGCGGCATCCTCGCGCACGCGCGCGACATCAGCGGCCTCTTCATCCCGGAGGGGCCCGTCGTCCAGACCAAGGACAACGAGGAGAAGATCGAGGTGCTCTCGGACACGGATCCTTCGGTCGCGTACTCCGGGCGGCTCGTCGTCATGGTCGATCGCTTCAGCGCGTCGGCCGCCGAGATCCTCGCGGGCGCGCTCCAAGACTACGAGCGCGCCGTCATCGTCGGCACGAGCCCGACGCACGGCAAGGGCACCGTGCAGGCCGTGGTCGACCTCGACCGACTGAAGAGCGGCGGCGACCCGCTCGGCATCTACAAGATCACGATGCAGGAGTACTACCGAGTCAACGGCGCCTCGACGCAGCTCCGCGGCGTGACCCCCGACATCCTCCTCCCGGATCCGTCGTCGTTCGTCGAGTCGGGCGAGCGGACGCTGTTCCACCCCATCCCGTGGAGCTCGGTCGCGCCCGCCAAATACACGCCCGAGAAGCACACCTGGAAGCTCGACGAGCTCGCCGCCGAGAGCGCGTCGCGCACCAAGGCGAACCCCGAGTTCGCGAAGGTGGAGGCCTTCAGCAAGCTCATCAAGTCGCGTCGCGACGACACGCTCGAGCCGCTCGACAAGGACTCGTTCATGGCGGAGAAGAAGAAGGAGAAGGCCGAGGTCGAGGCGGCCGATCCGAAGCTCAAGGATCTGAAGCCGCTCTTCGACGTGGAGGCGTTGGGCGAGTCGGGGCCGAAGCCGACCACCGCCGCCGACAAGAAGCTCCGGAAGAAGCTCGACGCGTGGAAGGACACGCTCGCGCGTGATCCGTGGGTCGAGGAGTCGATGCACATCCTCGAGGACATGGCGAAGAAGCACTGAGGCGCGGCCGCGACGCGCGCCTCGCCCGCGGGACCGAGCTGCCGCTCAGAGGTAGCCGCTCACTCGGTACGCGAAGAGGCCGAAGTACTCGTGGAGCGCGTCGTTGGTCTGGGACATGTCGTCGACGCCGGGGAAGAGGCCGCGCAAGCCGAGGCCCTTCATCCGGTAGTCGACCGGCCAAGGCACGACGTGCAGGCCGACCTTCTCGAAGCAGCCGACCGCGCGCGGCATGTGCATCGCGCTCGTCACGAGGAGCACGGGCCCTCGATCCGAAGCGGAGGACGCGGCGTCGATGATCCGCTTCGACTCGAGCGCGTTCTCGCGCGTGTTCAAGGATCGATCGTCGACCAGGATGCGGGCGGGCGCGACGCCCATGTCGACCATCAGCTTCGGGATGGCGCGCGCCTCCGCGTAGTCGGCGCCGTAGTTGTCGGCGAAGGCACCCGAGAACACGATGGTCGCGCCCGGGTGGAGGTGGGCGAGGCGCACCGTCTCGACGAGCCGATCGCTCGCCTCGGTGAGCTCGTAGTCGCCGCGCTCGGGGACGCGGGTGAAGCCGCCGAGGACGACGATGAAGCTCGGCTCTCGGTCGAGCGGGGGATTCGGCCAGTAGCGGCGCTCGAGGCCCCACGTGAGCGGCTCCGACACGAGCCGCAGGCTCGTCAGCCACATCTCCGCGCACGCGACGACGACGAGCCACTTGCGCGCGCGTGGTCGCCTCTTCGCGACGCGGAGCACGAGCGCGGCGCCCAGCAACACCATCCCGAGGTGCAGCGGGTTCAAGAGCCAGCCGAGGATCTTGGAGACGACGTAGAACATCCCTGCGACGTCGCAGGTCTTACTACGCGCGCCGTGCCCCTGAAACGGTCAGAGCGCGTAGGTCGCGTCGAGCGCGCCGAACAGGAAGTACTCGCGACCGATGCCCTGGTCCTTCAGGTTCGTCCAAGCCCAGTTGATCGACGGCTTGAGCACGGCGTCCGAGACCGTGAACGGGACGCCGATCCGCGCCGATAGGTCGTCGCGGTTGTCCGTCACCTGCTCCACGTAGAGCTTGTGCCCGTAGCCGAGCGCCGTCTCGACGCCGAGCCACGGCGTCACCGTCGCCGTGCGCGAGACCTGCGCGTGGAGGTAGCCGTAGCGATAGTCCTTCAGCGCCGACTGGACGCCGTGGAAGTAGCTGCCGAAGAGGTCCACGTCGACGAAGCCGCTCGCCCAGGTGAAGTCGAGCGACGGCTCGAGGTAGACCGGCGCGGTCGTGCCGGCGGCGTCCTTGGTGGCGAAGGGGTAGACGTACGTCGTGAAGCCGGGCGTGAGCGCGAGGTGGGCCGGCAGCTCGACGCGGTAGCCGAGGACGAGGTCCTGCTCGTGGCTCATCCCCGCCTTCCGATTTTGAGATGCCGCTGCACCCGCAGCTTGATAGCTGGAGAAGTACGTCACCGTGAGGCCCGTCTTCGGCACGGTGTACGAGGCCCACGGCGCGATCTGGAGCGAGGGATCGAGCTGGTGCTTGTCCTTGTAGATGTTGAGGCCGCGGAAGTTGTAGGCGGACGCGAACGTCGCGCCGAAGCCGAGGCCGAGCTTCTCCTTCTCGGGCTTCGCCTCCGCCGCGCTCGGCGCGGCCTCGTCGCGGCGCGGCGCGACGGGTTTGGGCGCGGGATCGAGCGTGAGATCGAGCATCGCCGGATCGGCCGACGCGACCTCCTTCTGCTGGGCGTCGGCGACCGAGGGGACGACCGAAGCCAGGGCGCAGAGGACGGTGCAAAGGTGCTTCATGCAAACCTCCGACGGAGCGCCGACCGAGGTCAGCTCCTTCATGGAGCGCGGGCGGTGGCTTCTCTCGAGAACGGCAGCTCGCGGAGAGTCTTTAGGCCGCCACGGAGGTCGCGGCGGCCAGGAGATCTGCCTTCACGATGCGGACGGACGTATGCTGCTGCGCGCATGAGCGTCGTCGATCTCGTCGGTCGCACCCCCCTCCTTCGCCTGGCGCGGATCGATCGGGGCGCACGAGCTCCGGTGTTCGCGAAGTGCGAGCACCTGAACCCCGGCGGGAGCGTGAAGGATCGCATCGCCAAGGCGATCATCGAGGACGCGGAGGCTCGGGGGCTCCTCACGCCGGGCGCCACGCTCGTCGAAGCGACGGCGGGCAACACGGGCATGGGACTCTTGCTCGTGGGCGCGTCGCGCGGGTATCGCGTCGTGTGCGTGATGCCCGAGAAGATGAGCGTCGACAAGCGCATCGCCCTCGCGTCCCTCGGCGCGGAGGTGGTGATGACCCCGAACGCCCCGCCCGCGAGCCCCGACAACTTTCGCAACGTGGCGCGGAGGCTCGCGCGCGAGCGGGGCTGGTTCCTCACCGATCAGTTCGCGAACCCGGCGAACCCGCGCGTGCACGAGGAGGAGACGGCGCGCGAGATCCTCGAGCAGACGGGGGGCGACCTCGGCGCGTTCGTCGCGGGCGCGGGCACGGGCGGCACGCTCGTCGGCGTGGCGCGGCGCCTCAAGCGCGATGTCCCGGGCGTGCGCACGGTGCTCGCGGACCCGACGGGCTCGGCGCTCGCCGACTGGGTCGAGACGGGCGCGCTCGGCGCCGACGGAGCCTACGCGGTCGAGGGCATCGGCGGCAGCGAGGTGACGCCGATCCTCGATCGATCGGTCATCGACGAGGCCGAGCGCGTGTCGGACGAGGAGTCGTTCGAGATGACCCGACGCCTGGTGCAGGAAGAGGGGCTGCTCGTGGGCGGCTCCTCGGGCACCAACGTCGCGGCGGCGATGCGCGTGGCGGCGCGCGTGGATCGCCCGGTCGTGACGATCCTGCCCGACGCGTGGGATCGCTATCGCTCCCAACCGTGGATGCTCGCCTGGGCCGAGCCTCGCATCGGCAACCTCGGGCGCCCCTGAACGCGCGCGGCCCCCGTGACGGGCCGGTGGCGAAGAGTTGACTCTCCATGTCGGGGGTCCGACCATCACTCCCCCCGGGGCGCAGTCGCCCCCCGCGAGATCGTCGGGGCCGCACGAGCGAGCCCCGCCCGCCTGGATGAGCACGGCCCTCACCTTCGAGCACGTCGGCAAGCGCTACGACAAGACGGTCGTCTTGCGCGACGTCACGTTCCGCGCAGAGCCGGGCGAGCTCGTCGTGCTCGTCGGACCGAGCGGCTGCGGCAAGTCGACGCTGATGCGCTGCGTGGCCGGCCTCGAGGCGATCACCGAGGGGACGATCCGCGCGGGCGACAAGGTGCTGAACGAGCTGCCCCCGCACGAGCGCGGCGTCGGCATGGTCTTCCAGAGCTACGCGCTCTATCCGCACCTCACCGTCCGCGAGAACCTCGCGTTCCCGCTCGAGGTGAAGAAGGTCCCGCCCGCCGATCAGCGCGCCGAGGTCGAGCGCGTGGCCGATCTGCTCGGCCTCGGCCCGCTCCTCGAGCGCTTGCCGCGGCAACTCTCCGGCGGACAGAGGCAGCGCGTCGCGATCGGCCGGTGCTTGGTCCGCAAGCCCGAGATCTATTGCTTCGACGAGCCGCTCTCGAACCTCGACGCCGCGCTCCGATCGCAGATCCGCGTCGAGCTGAAGAGCCTGCAGCGCGAGCTCGGCAAGACGGCCCTCTACGTCACGCACGACCAAGTGGAGGCGATGACGCTCGCCGATCGCATCGTCGTGCTGAACCGCGGCGTCGTCGAGCAGACCGGGACCCCCGAGGAGCTCTACGCGCGGCCCAAGAACCGCTTCGTGGCGCGCTTCATCGGGACGCCTTCGATGACGCTCGTGCGCGGCGAGGTGACGAACGGCGTCTTCCGAAGCGGCGCGCTCGAGGTCGCGCTGGACGTCCGCGACGGCGACGCGATCCTCGGCGTGAGACCCGAGGACGTCGCCGTGGGCGAGTCGGGCACGGCCGCGAACGTCCGCGCGGTCGAGCCGGTCGGCGAGGCGGGCTACCTGCACGTCGAGATCCCGGGGGTGTTGCTCGACGCGGAGGGCGCCGACGCGACGAAGCGCGCGCTGCTCTGCGCGAGCGTCCCGGGGCGCGACGCGTTCGGGATGCGCGAAGGGAGCGAGGTGAAGGTCACGCTCCGCGCCGAGCGCTGTCACGCGTTCGACCCGGCGACGGGCGACGCGCTGTCGAGGCGCGGCGCGTGAGCGGCGCCGAGCCGGTGGACGATCGCGCGTCGGAGAAGCCGACGTCCCGACTCGCACGATGGATCCGCCTCGGACTGCTCGCCGTCCTGATCCTCGGCGTCGTGCTGGTCCGCCCGCTCACGAGCGCGCTCGCGCCCTCTCCTCCGGGCGTCCACGTCGTGCTCTGGCACTCGCAACGCGGGCGAGAGCGCGAGGTGCTCGAGGATCTGCTTCGTCGCTTCAACGCGGCCCACGAGGGGAAGATCGTCGTGCAGCCCCTCGCGGTGCCCGAGGCCTCGTTCAAGGACAAGGTGCGGCGCTCGATCCCGCACGGCGCCGGCCCCGATCTCTTCATCCGCCCGCACAACGAGATCGGCGAGCTCGACGCGTCGGGCGTCCTCGCGCGCATCGACGCGCGCGATCTGCCGACGCCTCCCGAAGGCTATCTGCCGGGTCTGCTCGACGGCGTCTCGGTGAACGGCGCGCTCGTGGGCGTCCCGCTGACGTACAAGGGCCTGCTCCAGTTCTACAACACGCGGCTCTTGCCCGACGGACCGCTCCGCTCGACGAGCGATCTCGCGGCGCTCCGCGCGCGCCTCCCCGAGCGGGTCTATCCGCTCGCGTACGACGCGACCTCGCTCTTCTTCCAGTCGCCCTTCTTCCTCGGCGCGGGCGGGAAGGTCTTCGATCCGTCGGGCAAGCAGTTTCGCCTCTTCGACGAGCCGGGCAAGCACACGTTCGCTTGGCCGGGAGAGTGGAAGAAGGCCGGCATCCTGCCGCCGGACGTGAGCTACAACGAGGCGACGCGCCTCTTCGAAGCGGGGCAAGCCGCCGTGCTCCTCTGCGGTCCGTGGTACGCGCCGCAGGGCTCCGTCGCGGCGCACGACGAGTGGGACGTCGCGCCGCTGTTCGACGTGGGCGGCGCTCCGGGCGGATCGTTCGTCTCGGTCGAGAGCGTGTTCGTCTCGTCGAGCGCGCGAGATCGCGCCGCCACGCTCGAGGTGGCGCGCTTCCTCGCGGGGGACGAGGCGCAGCGCGCGCGCTACCAAGCGCTCAGCTTGCCGCCGGTCTCGGCGCGCCTCTACGCGACGCTCGACGCGATCCGAGCGGACGCGGGGCCGCGCGCGAAGCGCCTCGCGGACGCGCAGCGCCAAGCGCTCGAGCACGGCATGGTGACGCCGAGCTCGACGCGCATGGGCGCGGTCTGGACGCCGGCGCTCGACGTGCTGAGCGCGAGCGTCGCCGGACGCGATCTCGACGGGGCCATCGAGGCCGCGCGCTACACGCTCGATCGCGTCGAGGACGATCGCGCGCGCGCCGCCGATCCGACGATCTACGGCGTGCTGCTCGTGGCGCTCCTGCTCCTCGGCACCATGATGGTCGTGCGCCGCGTGCGCCTCGACGTGGCGTCGCCCGCCGCCCAACGCGCGCGCCTGCTCGGATCGTGGGGGAGCGTGGCGGCGCCCTACGTGATCCCCGGCGTGGTGGCGGTGGTGGCGCTCGTGCTCGTCCCGGTCGTCGTCAGCGCGGGGATGAGCCTCTTCGAGTATCGCGGCGGCCACTTCACCTTCGTCGGATGGACGAACTTCCGCGAGATCCTGTTGCCGCCGCTCGCGCGCGCGCTCGAGGCGCGCTCGTTCTACTTCGCGCTCGGCGTCACCGTGCTCTGGACGCTCGTCAACGTGCTGCTCCACGTCTCGATCGGCGTCTCGCTCGCGCTCTTGCTCCGGCCGAGCTACGTGCGCTTCCGCACCGCGTATCGCCTCGTCCTCATCCTGCCGTGGGTCATCCCCAACTACATCACGGCGCTGATGTGGAAGGGCATGTTCCACGCGCAGGTGGGCGCCATCAACCGGCTGCTCTCGCCCTTCGGCTTCGAGGGCTACAACTGGTTCGATCACTTCGGCACCGCGTTCTTCGCGAACGTCGTGACGAACACGTGGCTCGGCTTCCCGTTCATGATGGTCGTGACGCTCGGCGCGCTCTCGTCGATCCCGAGCGAGCTCGAGGAGGCCGCGACCCTCGACGGCGCGTCGCGCTGGCAACGCTTTCGCGCCATCGTCCTGCCGCACATCCGACCCGCCCTCCTCCCTTCGGTGCTGCTCGGCTCGGTGTGGACGTTCAACATGTTCAACGTCGTCTACCTCGTGAGCGGCGGAGAGCCCGGCTCGCAGACCGACATCCTCGTGTCGGAGGCGTACCGCTGGGCGTTCGAGCGCGGCGAGCGCTACGGCTACGCCGCCGCGTACTCGGTCCTCATCTTCGTCTTCCTGCTCTTCTACGGGCGGCTCTCGCGGCGCCTCGAAGCGAAGGAGCCCGCGTGAAGACCCGCCTCCGCGACGTGGTGCTCACGCACCTCATGCTGCTCGTCGCGTCGACGGCCGTGCTCTATCCGGTCCTCTGGGTCGTGCGCCTCGCGCTCTCCGCGGACGGTGGGCTCTCACAGGCCGGCGCCGACTTGCACCCGAGCACGAAGAACTTCCACGACTTCTTCTTCGCCCACGATTTCTACGGACGACCCCTCTTCCTCATCCAGCTCGGCAACAGCCTCCTCGTGAGCGGCACGGCGACGCTCTTCGGCGTCCTCTGCGCGCTCTCCGCCGCGTACGGCTTCTCGAGGCTGTCGTTCCCGCTACGCGAGGCGGGGCTCCGAGGGATGCTCGTCTCGCAGATGTTCCCCGCGGTCGTGACCGGGGTGCCGCTCCTCTTCATCCTCGACATGCTCGGCCTCTTCGGCACGACGGCGGGGCTCGTCCTCGTCTACGCGACGAGCAGCGTCCCGTTCTCGATCTGGATGCTGAAGGGCTATTTCGACGCCATCCCGAAGGACCTCGACGAAGCCGCGCGCCTCGACGGCGCGTCGTCGTTCCTCGTCTTCCGCCGCATCATGCTGCCGCTCGTTCGCCCCGGCATCGGCATCACCGCGCTCTTCTCCTTCATGACGGCGTATAACGAGTTCATCATGGCGTCGCTCTTCCTCGACGACGTCACGGACTACACGCTGCCCGTCACCCTCCAGCAGTACGTCGGCGGGTTCGATCCGAGCTGGGGGATCTTCGCCGCCGGATCGCTCGTGCTGTCGCTTCCCATCGTGCTGCTCTTCTTCTACGTCCAGAAGCAGATGGTGGGCGGGCTCGTGGCCGGCGCCGTGAAGGGCTGAGCGGGATCGACCGACCTGAAGGAAATTTGGGTGAAGCCTCTTCGGAAGGCGGGCAAGCTCGAGTGATGAAGTCCCGCCTCGCCCACCTCGCCCTCGCGGCCACGTCGGTGCTCGGGTGCGTGGCGCTCTCCGCGAGCTGCGGGGCGCGCTCCGAGCTCTGGGTCCCCACCGTCGACGGCGCAGGCGGCGCAGGCGGCGGGCTCGCGTGCAAGGCGGGGCAGCTGACGCTGACGCGCGCCACGCCCGTCGTCATGTTCGTCATCGATCGCTCCGGTTCGATGCAGGATCGGCTGAGCTCGGGAAAACAGAGCCGCTGGCAGATCCTCCGCGACGCGCTCGACACGACGCTGCCGCCGGTGGACGACGTCATGATGATCGGCGGCGAGATCTTCCCCTGGCGCGCCGCGACCGGGAGCAGCCCGGGCTGCGCGGTGCCCCTCGCGCCCGATCTCCTGCCCGCGAAGCACAACGCGCAGGCGCTCATCGACCTCGTCGACTCGACCGAGCCCGCGGGCGCGACGCCGACGGCCGCCGCGCTCTCGACCGCGGGCGACATCCTGCTCGCGGAGCGCACCGGCACGACGGGCCGCAGCATCGTCCTCGCGACCGACGGCGGGCCGAACTGCAACGACTCGCTCGACGCCGGCAGCTGTCGCTGCACCGGCGTCATGTTCGGCAAGTGCCTCGGCAAGAACAACACGAACCAATGCCTCGACGACGTCCGCGCGGTGAGCGTCATCTCGTGGTTCGCGTCGCACGGCATTCCTACCTACGTCCTCGGCATCCAGAACGTCGGGGACGACGAGTACACGAGCGTGCTCAACGCGATGGCCGACGCGGGCGGCAGGCCGCAGAGCGGCTCGGACCATTTCTACCCGGCGCGCTCCCAGGGCGACGTCGAAGCCGCCCTCACGAAGATCCGCGATCAGATCGCGCAGTGCACCTACCTCACGAGCTCGATCCCCGATCCTGGCGGCACGTTCACGGTCTCGATCGACGGCCAGCTCGTGCCCTTCGACGCCTCCGGCAAAGAAGGCTGGAGCTGGGGGAACGAGTCGAACGGCGAGGTGCTCCTCGCGGGCGCCGCTTGTCAGGAGGCCGAGAAGCTCGGCGATCAGGCCGTGACGGCGACGGTCGCGTGCGCCGGCGCGTCGATCGCGGCTTCGACCTCGGGCGGCTCCGGCGGCACGGGAGGCACCTCCGCGTCGAGCACGGCGTCGAGCTCCGCCTCGACCGCGTCCGCGCCGCCCTGAGCGCGGGGCGAACGCGCTACCAGCCGCTGCCCTGCTTGGGGCAATCGTGGAACGTGTAGCAGAGGCCTTCGGTGCACGAGCGCACCTTGGTCCCGTCGGCGCACACCACTTCTTGGCAGTCCTTGTCGGCCGAGCACTCGCTGCCGCACGCACCCGCGGACAGGACCGCGATCACGGCCATCACGGAAAACACGATTCGAAGCATCCATCCTCCTCGCCGGCAGAGATTAGCGTTTCTTCATCGACCGAGGAACCCGGTCGCCCTGCCCCCAAAAGCGTAACGCAGGTCTGAGTTACGAAACGATTCCGATCCGCGCCGCGAGCTGCTAGGGTCCGGCGGTGTTTCGCTCCGCACGCCGCGTGGCCTTCGCGATCGCCGCGCTCACCTTCAGCTCTCCCGCGCTCGCCCAGCCCGCGCCCGACTCGCCGCCGCCGAGGCCGAGCGGCGAGCCCACGACCGGTGAGCCCGCCGCCCCCGAGGGGCCCAAGAAGGGCGACGAGCACGAGGCGGAGCCGAAGAAGGAGCCCGAGAAGCGCGAAGCGCCGGCGAAGAGCGCCGACGAGCCGAAGAAGGCCGCCGCCGCGGACGACAAGAGCGACGCCGACGGCCCCAAGAAGGACGACAAGGCCGAAGCGAAGAAGGACAAGCCTCACAAGGGCGGCTTCGAGTTCGGCTCCTACGGTCGCGTCGTCGCGGGCATGGACGGCAAGGCGGGCGCGCCGCGCAACTCGAACATCGTCGCGCACGGATCGCGCCTCGACGAAGGCAACTACGTCGAGCTCGAGCTGCGCCGCGAGGACGAGTGGGAGAAGACCGGCGCCAAGACGAAGATCGTCGCGACGCTCGCCGTCGCGAACCCCGTCTTCCACTACACCGGCAACTTCGACATCAAGATGGCGATCCGGAACCTCTACATCGAAGAGGCGGATCTCGGGCTCAAGGGCCTCACGGCGTGGGCCGGCTCGCGCATGGTGCGCGGCGACGACATCTACCTCCTCGACTTCTGGCCGCTCGACAACTTGAACACGCTCGGGGGCGGCGTCGGCTATCGCCACGAGATCGGGACGAGCGCGCTCTTGCACGTCGGCGTGTCGCAGCCGAACACGCCCTTCTACACGCAGTCGGTCGACCGACCGGCGCCGCTCGATCAGTTCGGCGCGGTGCCGGTCGACATCCTGAACCGACAGCGGGTCATCGGCAGCCTGAAGATCGCGCACAACCAGCGCATCGGCGGACCGAAGGACGGGCCCGGCCCCGGCATCAAGGCGGCGCTCTACGGCGAGGTGCACGCGATCCCGAAGGGCCAGCGCGAGACGAGCGTCCCGCGCGTGTACGAGGACGTCCCCTCCGACGGCGGCTTCGTCGTGGGCGCTCAGATCGGCGCGTACACCGGGGAGCGCGACACGCACGTGAACCTCTTCCTCCGCTACGCGACCGGCGTCGCGGCCTACGGTCAGTTCGCGACGCCCGGGCAGCTCGCGCCGAACCGCACCACCGACGGTGCGCACGAGCTGCTCCTCGCGCTCGGCGGCAACGTCGAGACGGGCCCCGTGGGCGTGATGGCGGGCGGCTACGTGCGCTCGTTCCGCGACGCGAGCGCCGCGCTCGACTACCAAGACGTCGACGAGGCGATCGTCATCGTCAGGCCGAGCGTCTTCTTCGGCGAGTGGGGCGGGCTCTCGCTCGAAGGCAGCTACCAGGCCGCGCAGCACGGCGTCATCACCCCCGACGCGAACGATCCGACCGCCGCGCCGAAGGGTCCGCGGATCGCGAGCGCCGCGCGCCTCGGCGTCATCCCGTTCGTCTCGCCCGCGGGCCGCGGCGACTACACGCGCCCGCACATCCGCTTCATCTACGCGCTCACCGCACGGAACGACGTCGCGAAGGATCTCTATCCTCAAGACGACGCCTTCCACCGGCGCAGCATCGAGCACTTCTTCGGCCTGGGCGCCGAGTGGTGGTTCAACTCTTCGACGTACGGGTATTGACCATGCGCCTCACCCAGCTCCCCCGACGTTTCCTGGCCCTCCCGCTCGTCGCCGGCTTCCTCGGCGCCTTCGCGCTCTCCGCCTCGACGGGCGGGTGCATGAGCTACGACGTCGGGCTACAGGGCGAGATTCGCCTCTCGAGCCAGGTCGTCGATTGGCGCGACGAGGTCATCTACCAGGTCCTCATCGATCGCTTCGACGACGCCGACCAGGGCAACGACGAGCGCGTCGATCGCTCGGCGATGGGGCGCTATCACGGCGGCGACTGGAAGGGCCTCGAGAACCACCTCGACTACCTGCAGAAGCTCGGCGTGACGACGCTCTGGATCTCCCCCATCGTGAAGAACGTCGACACCGACGCGGGCTTCGACGGTTACCACGGCTACTGGGCGCAGGATCTCACGGCGCTGAACCCGCACTTCGGCGATCTCGCCGCGCTGCGGAGCCTCGTCTTCGCCGCGCACAAACGGCGCATGAAGGTGATCGTCGACATCGTGACGAACCACCTCGGGCAGCTCTTCTATTACGACATCAACAAGAACGGACAACCCGACGATCGCGTCGCCGGCAGCGGGACGACGAGCGCCGTCACGCACGAGAACGAGTACGATCCGGACTTCGATCCGCGCGGCGTGCAGTCGTTCACGTCGCTCGGCGAGTCGGGTCCGGCGCCGGTGATCTTCCAGAACGACGCGGCGACGAACCACCTGCCGCCGCTCCCGGAGGTGTTCCAGAACCCGCGCGCGTTCAACCGCAAGGGCCGCACCTACAACTTCGACGATCCGCTGCAGCTCGTGAAGGGCGACTTCCCCGGCGGCCTGAAGGACGTCGACACGACGCTCTGTCAGGCGCGCGACGGCCTCGGCGTGAAGGACGCCATGGTCGATTCGTACGCGCGCTGGGTCGAGCTCACCGACGTCGACGGCTTCCGCATCGACACGGTCAAGCACGTCGAGCGCGAGTTCTGGCGCTTCTTCACGCAGAAGGTCCGGCAACGGATCGTCGAGAAGGACGGCAAGAAGAACTTCTTCATGTTCGGCGAGGCGTTCGACGGGCGCGACCCGCTCATCGGCTCGTTCACGAAGAACGACATCGAGCCGGGCGCGAACCTCGACGACGAGCAGCGCTGCGTGACG
Source organism: uncultured Polyangiaceae bacterium (assembly GCA_964467935.1). Lineage (GTDB taxonomy): Bacteria > Myxococcota_A > Polyangia > Polyangiales > Polyangiaceae > CAYYKK01. Next base: position 3,878 of record CAYYKK010000084.1, on the reverse strand, counting down.
GATGGCAAGCCGATCACCGGCGACCAGCTCGACAGCGTGTTCTACTTCCCGCAGTACTTCACGGGCGTTCGCGACATCTTCCAGAACGCCGGGCCGACGAAGCCGCTCGAGGATCTGTGGACGCAGCGATCGACGACGTGGGGCACCGAGGCGCCCGCGCTCGGCATCGGCGTGCCGCCCGACCACGTCCCGGTGAACTTCATCGACAACCACGACGTGCCGCGCTTCCTCTTCAACGGGACGAAGGACGGGCTCCACAACGCGCTCACCTTCATCTTCACCGCGCAAGGCATCCCGTGCGTCTACTACGGCACGGAGCAGGAGTTCTCGGGCGGCAACGATCCGGCGAACCGAGAGGATCTCTGGCCGACCAAGTTCGTGACGACGTCGTCGACGTTCCAGCACATCCAGAAGCTCGCCGACATCCGCAAGAAGTCGGTCGCGATCCGGAGGGGCGAGATCAAGGTCGTGTGGTCGACGACCGACGTCGACGACGAACAGGACGCCGGCATCCTCGCCTACGAGCGCGCAGGCGGGGACGCGGGCGGCGACTACGCGCTCGTGGTCTTCAACTCGAACCAGAAGCACGCGAGCGCGCCGGTCTCGATGACGGGCCCGGTGAAGGTGAGCCTGCCGGCGGGCACGCAGCTCGTCGACGCGCTCGGCGGCTCGGTGAGCGCGACGGTCGGCCCCGCGGGCGCGCTGCCGCTCGATCCGCTGCCGCCGCAGTCGGCGCTCATCCTCGTCCCGCGCTGAGGAGCGTCGCTCCGAGCGCGCCCTCCGTCGCGACGCTCGTGCCGCGACCGAGGGCCTCGCCGACGCGCGGCGCGATCAGGGTTTGGTCGCGACGGCCTCGTCCTTCTTGTCGAGGGACAGCTCCGCGACCTTGTCCTGGAATTTGATCTTCGCGACCATCGCCTGCTCTTCGAGACCGACGACGTCGATCGTGGCCTTCGAGACTTTGTCGCTCACCTCGCTGAGCTTGCCCTCCAGGCTCTTCATGAGCGGCCCGGCGGTCTTGACGGCCTTCAGCGTGACGAGCTGCAGGTGCAGCTCATCCATGCGCGCGCGGTACTCGCCCATCTGCTCGCGCAGCGTCGCGATGCGCTGCTCGAGATCGGCCTCTTCGGTCTGGAGCTTCACGAGCTCGGCGACCTGCGCCTTCAGGCCCGCGTCGAGACCGGCCGAGTTGATGTACGCCTTGATCTGAGCCATCCCGTCCGCGGAACGGATGTCGGTCGCCCTGAAGACCGGCGTCGACTCCTCGATCTCGACGTCGGTCTTGCCGCCGGGCTCGATCTCCACGCGGAAGAGCTGCGCGGCGCCCATGCGCTCGACGTGCTCGGGGGCCTTCGTCAGCTTGTACCCCTCGGGCACCGTGTGCCGAACGTAGACGACCGCCTTCTCACCGAGGCGGTTCACGAGGGTGAACGACGTCTTGCGGATGTGCTTCGTCTCGGTCGAGAAGACGCCGCGCTGCACGGTGATCACGCGCGCGATCTCGTCCCGATCGGCCTCCTTCTTCTCCACCACGATCTGCCGATCGAGCGCGTAGGGGACGAACGCGGTGCTCTTCGGCGGGATCGCGTCCGACAGCCCCTCGCCGATGAAGCGACCTTCGCCGAACACCGTCACGGGGCCGGACTCGAGCGCGGAGTCGGTCGGGTTCTGGATGCGCACCGACTTGAAGGGGAACGTCGCGTTGCCGCGCGGCGTCTCCGGATCGTAGAGGTAGACGACCTCGCCCTCGGTCGTGCCGCTGTAGATCGACACCATCGCGCTCGTGCCGCGGGCCACCGTCATCGGCGTCGTGGATTCGAAGTGCGACGTGTCGATGGGCGCGAGCGTCGCGCCGCCGGTCTTCTCGGGCGCCTGGGGGCTCGTCGTGACGGGCATCCCCTCGGGCGCGCCGGGGGGCGGCTGTACGACGCGCACACCTGCCTTCTGGCCCGCGCGCTCCCCGACGCCGACGGCGGCGACGCGATCGGGCGCGATGCCGTTCTGGATCAGCTGGTCGCGCAGCTTGTTCGCGCGCTCGAGGCTCGCGGCGTTCTTGTCGCCGTCGTCCTTGCCCGCGTAACCCTCGATGACGACCCGGTTGTTGTTCGCGCGGAGCTGGTTCGTGAGGAGCATGACCGGGTCGTTCGCGGGCGGAGGCGCAGGCATCTCGGCGTCCATGGACGGGCCTCGGAACCCGCCCGCCGCCGCGCCTTGTCCGACGCCCGAGGCGCCGAACCCGCGACCGGACACCTGCGGGAGCGACGCGTGCCCCGCGCTCTTCGTGCCGACCGCGCCCGTTCGTGTCACCTTGATCTCGTTCGATTCGATGCGGACCTTGCCCTTCCTGTCCTCGTCCACCGCGAGTCGGGCGGCGTTCGCGAGCGCGTCGTCGGAGAGCTCGCCGATCACGGTGGTGACCCGCTGCTGCTGACCGTCCGCGAACGTCGATCCCCCCGTGGGCGGCGCCATCGCGAACGGGAGATCGCTGCGGAGCGTCTCGCGCTCGACGAGGCGCACCGATCGGAGATCGAACCGGAACGAGAGGGCCGAGCTCGATCCGACGCCGAGCTTCACGCTCTTCCAGTCCTCTCCGCTCGTGTTGTCGACGATGGCCCAGCCCTGGAGCTCGACCTTCTTGTCCTTGCCGAGCGTGATTCGATAGCTCGGCTTCCACGACGGAGCCTCCGTCACGTAGGAGAGCTTCAGATCGCGCGAGGCCTCCTTGGGCACTTGGATCGTCATGCGCACGAGCCCCTCGGAGTCGGCGGCGGTCCCGGACGTGGGGTAGGAGACCGGCGCGGGCTTGCCGGACTTCGCGTCGACGACGGTGAGGCTCTTCAGGAAGTCGTCGACCTTGTCGGCGGGCACGGCGAGCTTGAGCTCCCCGCCGTCCACGTGGGCGTATCGCTCGTAATAGGCGACGCCGTTGCGGTAGACGACGACGCGCCCGAGCGTCGTGTCCGAGTGGACGAAGCTCGTCGTGGTGCTGGCGCAGCCCGAGAGCAGGCCGAGGCCCGCGCAAAGGACGAAGGCGCACGAGCCGAGGCTCGTCCCAGGGTGACTCGATCGAAAGCGCATGGTGGATCTCCTCGTTGGCCTGGTAGCGGCCGAGTGAGGTTTCGTGACGCACGAGCGGACGTTGCCGCGAAGCTCCGAGGCCCGAAGAGACGAGGAGCGGGGCGAGAAGTTCCTGCGACGCGCCGATTCGGCGCGATCCCGCCGCTGGGCGAGGCGATCAGCGGGGGTAGAGGCGCATCCGGAGGCCCCGCTTCGGGTGCAGGGTGATGCGGGGGGACAGCTCGACCTTCTGTGGCAGGAGCTCGAAGCGGAAGCGTTGGATGAGCGAGGCGAGGAGCAGCTGGGCCTCCACCATCGCGAAGGACTTGCCGATGCAGGCGCGCGGCCCCGCGCCGAACGGGAGGAACGAGAAGGGCTTCATCGACGCCTCGCCCTCGGGCGAGAAGCGCTCGGGACGGAAGGAGAGCGGATCGGGGAACCATCGCGAGTCGCGGTGAGTCATGTACGTCCAGCCGATGACTTCGCTCCCCCTCGGGATGAGGTAGCCGCCGATCTCGGCGTCCTCCGACGCGCGCCGCGCGAGCAGGTACGCGGGCGGATAGAGGCGCATCGACTCCTCGATGACCTGCTTCGTGCGAGGGAGCCGCTCGAGATCGTCGAGGGAGGGTGGTCGATCGCCGATCACGGTCCGCACCTCGTCCGCCAGCCGCTGCTCCTCTCGAGGGTTCCGCGCGAGCAGGTAGAGGGTCCACGTGAGCGCGTGCGACGTCGTCTCGTGCCCCGCGAGGAAGAGCGTCATCAGCTGATCGCGGATCTCGCGCTCGGTGAGCACGTCGCCCGCGTCGCCGCCTTCGCCGCTG
>CAYYKK010000083.1:0-25084 GCA_964467935.1 uncultured Polyangiaceae bacterium | reverse complement strand
CGCGCGGGCGCGTAGGGCGGCGTCGCGGGGGCGGAGGCGGCCGGCGCAGGCCGCTCGTTGCGCGCCGCGCCGGCGGGCGAGGGTCGCGTCGCCGGGCGCCGCGCGGGATCGAGCAGCAGAGAGAGCTCCTGCGGGCTCGCCTCGGACACCATGCCCGAGGCGCCACACGCCTCGTGCCACTCGACGAGGCCACGCACCGCGCGCGCGAGCTCGAGCAGCTCCGCGCGCGCGTCGTCGGCGGGCTCGTTCACGAAGGCGTCCTCATGAACGATCCCCTCACCTCAGTGATGGCCTTCGGCGCCGATGAAGCGCTCGGCCTCGAGCGCGGCCATGCAGCCCGAGCCGGCGGCCGTGACGGCCTGTCGGTAGGTCCAGTCCTGCACGTCGCCAGCGGCGAAGAAGCCCGCGACGCTCGTCTGCGTCGTGCCTGGCGTCGTCTTGATGTAGCCGTTGTCGTGGAGCTCGATCTGACCCTTGAAGAGGTCGGCGAGCGGCGTGTGCCCGATCGCGACGAACATCGCGGCGACGGGGACGTCGGTCTTCTCACCGTTCTTGAGGTTCTTGACGCGAACGCCCGTCACCTTGTCCTCGTCGACGCCGAGGACCTCGTCGACGACGTGGCTGTAGAGGATCTTGATCTTGGAGCTCTTCACGACGCGCTCGACCATCGTCTTCGACGCGCGGAACTCGTCCCGGCGGTGGATGAGCGTCACGCTCTTGCAGAGACCGGCGAGGTAGTGGGCCTCCTCCATCGCGGTGTCACCGCCGCCGACGACGACGACGTCCTCGCCGCGGAAGAGCGCGCCGTCGCAGACCGCGCAGGCGCTGACACCCTTGTTCTTCAGCTTCTCTTCGCTCTCGAGCCCGATGTAGTTCGCGCGCGCGCCGGTCGCCGCGATCACCGTCTTCGCGAGGTACATCTTGTCCTCGACCCACACCTTGAACGGGCGCTGCGAGAGATCGACCTTCGTCACGTCGGCGGTGATGATCTCGGTGCCCTGATGGACGGCTTGCTCGCGGAAGCGCGTCATGAGCTCCTGCCCGGTCACCTTCTCGGGGAAGCCGGGGTAGTTCTCGACGTCGCTCGTGAACATGAGCTGTCCGCCGGGAATGAGGCCCCCGGCGCTGAAACCCTCGATGCAGAGGGGCTTCAGGTTCGCGCGCGCGGCGTAGATGGCTGCGGTGAGACCGGCAGGGCCCGATCCGATGATGATCACATTGCGGACTTCGTCACTCATGCTTCGCTCCATACCACAGCGCGGCGCGTACGCCGGACCAACCTCGACGCGAAACGACGCATTTCAATGCGCGTTCTGAGATCCATTTTCATGTTCGGCGCGCGCGCCCGCCGCCGCGAAACGGTTCTTCAGAAATGGACGGCGCCGCCGAGGGCGAGCTCGTTCAGGCTCGAGGTGAAGCGCCCTCCGTTCACCGCCTGGAGGCTCCGGTACTGGCTCGTCGCGTCACCGGAGAGCGCCTTCAGCGCGCCGTCGCCGCCGTTGTCGAGCGCGCCGTAGAACACGTGCTGGTAGGCGAGGTGCAGGTCGACGGGGCCGACACGGACCGTGCCCCCGAGCGCCATCCCGAACTTCCAACCGAGGTGGAAGTCGATGTTGAGGTCTTTGTCGTCGACGCCCTTCGACTCGAAGAAGCCGCCGGCGCGGAGCGCGAGGCGGTTCGGTAGGACGGTCACGTCGCCGCCGAGGCGCACGCCGAGCACGTCGCGCCAATGGTGGGGCACGTCGCCGTTGACCGGGACCTTCCCCGGGGTCCCCTTCACCGGGATCTGCGAGTCGGTGCACTTCGGATCGTTGCGACACGCCTCGGGTCCGAAGCGCAGGACGATGGAGTCGACGGCGCTGTTGTTCGCCCACGTGAGGTCCATCGCGACGTCGAAGCGGTCCTGGCTCAGCGGATCGCGCAGCCCCGGTTTGCCCTTCGCCCACGAGGGCGGCGCGGGCTGCTCCGAGAGCGGGTGGTGGTAGCGGACGCCGAGCTTGGCCTCCATCGGGATCTGGAACTTGAGCGAGCCGGCGTTCTTCGCGACCGTGATGTTGCAGTTCGGGTTGTCCGCGGCGCAGGGCGTCTTGTTGGGCGCGCCGCTCTGGAGGAAGTTCTGCGACGTGAGATCGAGGTCGACGTCGGACCGCAGCGCGTCGGAGAGGTGGTACCAAGCGCCGATGTCCCAGCGGCTCGTGGCCTTCCAGTCGGCGCCGACGACGAGACCGGGGATGAAGAAGTCGTGCGCCTTCACGTGCGCCTTCACGTCTTGGTGACCGAAGAAGTCGTCCTTCGCCGTCGGCGAGAGCGCCTCGGTGTAGGTCGTGAAGTCGGCGGTGCCGATGCCCCAGATGAAGCCCGCGCCGAGCGAGAACGTCGGCGTGATCGCGTAGCTCATCGAGAGGGTCGGCGAGAGGAGGATCGCGGTCTTGTCGACGAGCATGTAGCGCGTCGGCGACGGCTCGCTCCGCGGGCTGCCGTTGCGCGTGTAGTCGAGGCTCTCGGGCCACGACGCGTTGCCGACGGCGTGCGGACCGAGGACGGCGATGCCGATCGCGAAGCGCGACGTCGGCTTGAAGACCGCGGCGATCTGGGGGTTCGGGAAGGCGCCGCTCGAGCAGACCGACGCCGCCGGACCGCCGTCGGCGCCGGGCCCCGGCAGGCCCGCGCCGGGCGACACGGGCGTGTTGCCGGGCCCCTTCCTATCGAAACACTGATGCTGAAACATCAGATGTAGATTCAGCGAGACCCCGTTCGACTGGAAGCTCATCGCCGCGGGGTTCTGGTAGGCGGCGAGCGGATCGTTCACGAAGGCGACGGACGCGCTGCCCCGACCGAGCTGCTCGGCGCCCGAGTCGGGGACGTCGAGGCCGCTCGAGGCGCTCGCGACGCTCGCCAAAGACAGCGACGCGAGCGCGGACCCGATCGCGAGCGGTGCCCGCAAGGAGAGGTGGTTCCGGACCATGGGGCTCCTCGTTGTCGAGAGTCGCGCGGGCATCACTTGAGGGGTGACGCCTTGAGGGCGGCCTTGCCGTCCTTCTCGTAGACGGTGAACTTCACGCGGGTGCAGTTGTGGCGCTCGACGAGGGCCGCCTTGTTGCGCTCGAGCGTCGACTTGAACTTGTCGAAGGTGAGCGAGTCGGTCGGCTCGCCGCAGCGACGGCGCACCTGGAGGTACTCCTCGTAGACCTTCTTCCAGTCGGCCATCTCGTCGAACGGACCGTCGGACTCGGGACCGGACACCGCGGCCATGTTCGCGCCGGAAGGCTTCGGCCGCGGCGGCGGCGGCGGCGCAGGCCTCCCTGCGGCGCGCTGGCCGTCGTCGCTCTCGGGGGGCTCTTCGGCGCTCGGACGCGAGCCCGGCGGCTGAGGCAGCTTGCGCTCCGGCGGCTTCGGGAGCTTCGGCTCGCCCGCGCTCGAGGGCGCGGCGTCGGGCACGGCGAAGGCGCTCATCGTCGGCTGCGCGGGGATGGGGCCTATCACTTGCTCGAGATCGGCGGCGCGTCGTGGGACGCCGCCCTTCGCGGCGATCTTGTCGATGCCCTCGTTGAGGTCGGCGGCGATCTTCTTGTATGCGCCGCGGAACCGGCTCGGCGCCATTTGATCGACCTCGCCCTTGGCGAGCCGCTGCGCTTCCTTCTTGAACGTGCTGAGGGGCATCGTGTGCTCGAACACCGAGAAGACGATGCCGAGCACGCCGAGACCGATCATCCCTCCGATGAGCAGGCCCTTCGGCACGGTGTCGAAGTCCTGCTTCTCCCCCTTCTCGAGGAACGACATCGGGCTCTTCAGCGTCGTCACCGAACGCCCGACGGCGTAGCCGGAGTCGAGCTCGCTCGCTTCGCCGGACATGCGGCCGTAGACGATGCCGAGATCGTCCTTGGGCTTTCGCACCTTGCTGCGGCCCTTCTCGACGTACTCCTGCTCGGCGAGCGCCGCGGTGAGGTCGCTCTGGATGACGTCGAGGTCGGCGCGGTTGAAGCTCTCGGGCGCGCCCGTCGCGACGCGGGTCTTCACGGCGTAGAAGGCGACGGCAGCGCCGGTGCGCTTCGAGACGGCGTCGGCGAACTGGTCGTCCACGGCGCTGAGCCCGACGATGGCGCCGATCGGCTCGCCGCCGCCGTCGCGCTCGACGGGGCGCGCGACGACGCGATAGAGGCGCTCCTGGAGGACCCACGCGTCGTCACGGATCCAGCCCGCGAGCGCGTCGGCGACGACGGCGAAGCCGCCGATGTTCCACCCGGGCTTGTGCTGCCAGCCGACCGAGCCGATCACGCGACCGTCGGCGTCGACGGCCCAGAGCGCGGTGAACTTCGGATCGCTGTCGTTCGCGAGCTTGGTGAGCGCGTTCTCCACCTTCGAGGCCGCGTCCTTCGGGACGTCGTCGGCCTCGCTGCACTTCGCCAAGCCCTCACGCACCTCGGGGTTCAGGGCGATCGGCAAGAGCGCGGCCGAGCGGTTGCGCGCGTCGTCCTTCAGGTACCAGCCGACGGCGCTCGAGTCGGCCGCGAGCGCGTCCTTCATCCAGCGATCGGTGTTGCGGTTGTAGTAGTTCTGCGCGACGAACCCGATGGAGATCGCGGCGCCGAAGGCGAACGCGAGGATGAGATAGAAGAAGCGCGAGAAGAGCATCGGTCAGTGACCGCCTTTCGGTGCTTCGGGCTTCTTGTCGTCCTTCGCCTCGGTCTTCTTGTCGGCGCCGGCCTTCAGCGGATCCTTCAGCATCTGCTCCGCGGGCGCGGGCTTCACCTCGACGGGCAGCGGCTCGCCGACCTTCTCGCCGTTGAAGAAGCCGACGAGCGTGTACGAGCCCGGCTCGAGCTCGATCGCGAAGTCGCCCTTGCGGTTGGGGTACACGCTCTTCACGACCTTCGGCTCGACGACGACCCACGAGCGGAGGCTCGGCGCGGTCTTGTCGCGGATCTCGTATTTTCCCGGTCCGGGCGGGGTCCAGTTGCGGTTCTTGTCCGGGGCCATCACGCCCTCGCCGAAGCCGCCCTTGCCGCTCACCTCGTAGATGTCGTGCGGGAACGGGTCGTGGTTCTCGAACTGCAACTCTTGCCCGGGCGGCACGACGATCGTCACGGGCGAGGTGCGACCGCCGGCGACGACGACGCGGATCGGCGTCTTCAGCGGCTCGCCCTTCTCTTGGAGCGCGGCGATGCAGAGCTCCTTCGAGATGTGGCCGCGGAGCACGCGCGCGTCGGCGGGGACGGTCGACGCCGGCTCGCGGAAGTTGAACCGGTGCTTCGCGGGATCCTTCGCCTCGTTCCACACGGGGTTCAGGAGATCCTGGGTGTTGATGACCTTCCCTTTCACGGTCGCCGCGGCGTAGGCGGTCACCGGAAGGAGCACGAGGGTCGCGCAGAGGAGGATCGCGCCGCGAGTGCGCGACGAAGCGCGAGAGAGGCTGGGGATCTTCATCGAGGATGCGAAGCTATCAGGAAACGCCGCGACATCGAAAGCCGAACCCCGCGCTCGCGCAGCGCACAAAAAGGAGCGAGCCGGAGGGTCTCTCCGGCTCGCATAAGTTCCTACCGCCAGAAGCGTGGTTGTTCGACGTGAACCCCTAGCAAGTCGCTAGGTGGGGACCCACTGAGCCGCTTCAGGCTTCCCAGTGAAAGAGTCTGGGCATGCTCACCACGGCCGTAACGCAGGTCCCCTGGTTGATGCTTACTCGGGATTCATTTGTCGAATGCTCACGACGACAGCAGAGGGAACGTCGAACAGAATAGGCCCCGCGGCGACGCCGTCAATGGCTGCGATCGCGGAAGCCTCGCGCGCGACGCGCGATTCAGAACATCTCGCACATGCTGGGCATGGGTGCGGCGAAGAGCGCGTCGGCGAGCGCGAGCGCGTCGGGCGCGCCAGCGGCGAGACCGAGCCGCGCGAGCTGGGTCGCGGAGAGATAGCCCGTGTAGAGCGGCGCGAGCGCGCGCACGTCGATCGAGAGCGTCCCGCGACCGCCCTTCGCGACGCGACCCCGGCCACCGCGGACGGTGAGGACGAGGCGGCCGGCGTTCTCGCGCACCAGCGGATCGGAGACCTCGAGATCGAGCTCGGCCTCGAGGAGGGATGGGTAGCCGCGCGCCTCGAGGGCGCTCTTCACGTGGGTGACGCGCACCATCCAGTCCTCGAGGCTCTCCTCGCGATAGTGCGGCTCGGCGACCTTCATGAGCAGCGGCGAGCTCGGCCCGGCGCGAAATCGCACGTCGCGCCCGAGCGAACGCTGCTCGCCGAGGAAGCGGACGACCGCGTCGTAGCCCTCGGGCGACCGCGCGCACACGTCCTTGATCGTGACGACGTGGAACGGGGCGCCCGGCTCGTCGCGCGTCTGGACGAAGTGCACGTACGCCTCGAGCGCGCCGCGACGCGCGGGCGAGAAGAAGCCGACACCCAGCGACGGCTTGCCCTGGGGCGCGCGGACGCGGCTCCAGACGTAGGGGCCGCGATCGAGGTAGCCGTGGAACGACGGCGCGACGGCGCGGTAGAGATCGGTCGTCTTCGCCTCGTCCTTCTTCGTGAGGACGCGCGTGACGAGCGTCGTCCGCGGCGCGGTGAAGAGGTGCGTCGGCGCCGTCACCTCGACGAGCTTGCCGGCGCGCTCGTAGCCCACGGCGCGGTAGAGCGTCTGGGTCGCGGGGTAGAGCGTGGAGAGCGCGACGCGGCGGGCTGCGATCTCGCGCACCGTGGACTCCATGAGCGCGCGCGCGACGCCACGACCGCGATCGGCGACGCCGACGCCGACCCCGGCGATGCCGACGGTGGGGACGCTGCGTCCGCCGAAGTACTGTCCCATCGGGATCAGCACCAGGCAGCCGACGGGCCGCGCGCCCTCGCGGACGACGCGCACGTTCTCGTGGCGTGCCGTCCGAAGCCACCTCGGCGCGTCGGCGGCGGGGAACGAGAAGGCGTCGCCGAGCAGGGTCGAGAGCGGACCAAGCTCGCTCTTCATCATGGGGCCGTAGCGCATGGATCCTCCGGATCGCTCGAGAGGCCGCGACGGACGACCGGCCGAGCGACGGCCTGACGGAGGATCCGAGATGCGCGGACGGATGACCAGCGCGATGGTCGCGGCGAGCCCGACCTCGTACGCTTGCCGGCATGCGCAGGGTGCTCTTGCTCGCGTCTCTCCTCTGCGCTTGCGCCTGCGACGGCGGCGGGGGCGGCGCGGGCGGGGGTACGAGCGGAGCCACGTCGCGCGCCTCGGCGCAGGCGACCGGCGCGGGCGGCGCCCTCGCCTGCCTGCCCGAGAGCTACTACGGGTGCTCGGACACGCACCCCTGCTGCGCCGGGCTCAAGTGCTTCGCGCCCGAGGGGCGGTGTCTCGCGGAGGCGTGCCTCGACTATGGCGAGATCTGCGCGGCCGACTCGTGCTGCCCGTCGCAGCCGTGCGCCGCGGGCCTCCCTTGTTGCAACCCCGTCGCGTTCGACCCCTGCGCCACCGATCTCGAGTGCTGCTCGCACCTCTGCGATCCGAAGACCCACCGCTGCGCGTGCTCGCCGCCCGGCGGATCGTGCACCTACGAGGACGGCGACTGCTGTGGAAAGGGGCTCTGCCGCGGCCTCTTCGGATCGCCGACCGGGACGTGCTGCCTCGACTACCTCGAGGCGTGCAAGCAGCCGAGCGACTGCTGCAGCGGGCTCTGCGGCAGCGGCCATTGCCAATGAAAGAGGTCACGCACCGGCGTCGCTTGCCGAAGGCGTGAGCGACTGATAGCCGTGAGACATGCGAGCCGTTTCGGCGTGGAGCGCGTCGGTGATCCTCGTCGCGGCGAGCGTGGGGTGCGCACGCGGAGGGTCGATCGGAGACGGCGGGTCGGGCGGCGAGAGCGCGTCGAGCCCGGCCGCGACGGGCGCGGGGACGGGGCAGAGCGCGGGCAACGCGACGGGCGCCGCGAACGGCAGCTCGGCCGCGGGCGCGATGTGCGGCGACGGCGTCGTGGAGGCCGGCGAGGCGTGCGACGACGGCAACGCGAGCAACACCGACGCGTGCCTCACGACCTGCCTCGTCGCGAGCTGCGGTGACGGCTTCGTCCACGCCGGCGTCGAGGAGTGCGACGACGGCAACACCGACGACACCGACGCTTGCCTCAGCAACTGCAAGGCGGCGAAGTGCGGAGACGGCATCGTCGAGGCCGGCGTCGAGGAGTGCGACGACGGCAACACCGACGACACCGACGCTTGCGTCGCGGGCTGCAAGAACGCGACGTGCGGCGACGGCTTCATCCACGCGGGCGTCGAGGAGTGCGACGACGGCAACACGACGAGCGGCGACGGCTGCAGCTCGACGTGCGTCGTCGACCTGGTGACGCACGGGCCGACCCACACGTTCGCGGGGATGACGAGCAGCTTCTACGTCACGCAGTTCGGGTGCTCGAACAGCGGCGGCGATCCGGCCGGCGACGCGCTCTGGTTCTGCCAGCACTTCTACAAGTCGAGGTGCACGGCGAAGCCCGGATTCCAGGCGGTCCAATCGTCGTCGAATCCGATGATGCACTCGGGTACCAACTGCAACAACCCCGACCCCAACGGTACGGCGATCAGCGGGACGACGTGCATCGGCGGTCCCTGCAAGATCGGCAACTACACCGGCCCGCTCGGCGGGCTCACGAACATCGTCTGCAGCTGCCCGCCCTGATCGACGCGCGCGCTCCGCGGACGACCGCCTCCCCGCGGGCGCGGCGTCAGTGCTCGACGAGCACGTCGAGCAGGTCGTCGCCGATCTCGGAGCGGGGAGAGACGACGCGGAGGGCGTGGGGCTTCGCGACCGTGTCGATGCGCTCGACGATGGTGAAGGGATCCGCCGCGGCGGGCGGCGCTTCCTGCGCGGCGGGGGCCTCGACGCGGAGGATCGCGGCGACCTCGGAGGACGCGGTCTCGGCGAACACGACGAACGGCGCGTCCTTGGCGTCATCGCGCGTGACCGCGACGGCGCGGGGCTTCGGGCCCAACGCGGCGGTGCGGTCGCCCGACGCGCCGATCGCGGCGACCAGGTCCGCGCTCGTGAGCGCGGCGAGCGGCTTGCCGCCGACGCGGATGGGCTTGGCCTTCGGCGCGGACGTCGCGCCCTTCACGAGCTCCACGCCGGGGGAGAAGAGGATCGGGTAGACGACGCGGACGATCCCCGCCTCCGGCTGCGGGAACGAGAGGCCGAGGAACGCGCGGGTCACGCAGGCGACGGCCTTGGCGTCGGGGAGCGTCGTCGAGCGATCGCTCGCGACCGACGAGACGGCGCCGTCGCGCTCGATCGTGAAGCTCACCGTGACGCGCCCCTCGAGCGTCGGCTTCGTGCGCAGCCCGTTCTCGTAGCAGAGACGGAAGCGACCGAAGTTCTGGCGGACGATGCGGCGGATCACCTCGGGCGGGAGGCGGCCCGAGACGCTCGTCGCGCCCAGCTTGATCTTCGGCGGCTTCGGGTGATGCGCGCCGCCGAGGCGACCCGAGCCCCTGCCGAAGCCTTGACCGGTTCCGGTGCCGGCGCCGTGGCCGATCGTTCCGATCGAGCCGAGCCCGATGCCCTCGCCGCGACCGCCGCCGCCCGGGCCGATGCCCGAGAGGCCGAGGCCCCCCGCCCCGTATGCTTCGCCGATCGAGTCGCCCCACATGTTGCCGAAGGCATTGTGATCCTGATCCGTCCCTTCTTCGGCGAGAGCCCCGGTCGAAGCGCGCGCGGGGGTCGCGCTCCCGGTCACCGAGCCCGGCGGGCTCGGCGGCGCGACGCGCGCGAAGAACGACACGGCGAGCGGCGTCGCCTGGGCGTCGAGTCGAAGCGCTTCGAGCGCGGCTTGCACGCAGCGGAAGAAGGGCTCGGGCAGATCCGTGTCACCGAGCTCGACGGCGGAGACCGCGCCGGCCGTGTCGATCCGAGCCACGAGCCAAAGCTTGCCCGAGGTGCTCGGACCGCTCCCGCAAGCACGCACCGCCGGATCGAGCGCGCGGCGGGCGGCGTCGACGCGCGTGACGTCGACGGGCGCGCGGCCCTCCGAGATCGGCAGGACCATCGTCGAGAGCTTCACGTCGGCGGGCGCGGGCGCGGGCGCGGGCGCGGCGGCGGTCGGCGGCGTGACGGGCGCAGGGATCTGCACGGGGATCGGCGGGGGCGCCGACGCGACGTTCGGCGCCGTAGGAGCGAGCGGCTCCGACGCGCAGGCCGACGCGAGGACACCGAGGCAGAGGAGCGCGGACCGCATGGATGAGACGGTACGCCGACTCGGGGTGCGCCGCGAGTCGCATTCAGCGCGAGGCGAGCGCGCTCTTCAACTTCGCGTAGATGCCGCCGAACGCGCCATTCGAGAGCAGGGCCACGGTGTCGCCGGGTTGGGCGTCGCTCACGAGGCGCGTGACGATGTCGTCGACCGACGCGGCGCGCTCGGCGACGACGCCGCGATCGAGCAGCGCGCGCACGAGCTTGTCGAGATCGAGCCGCTCGGCTTCGGGGATGTCGCTCCGGCCGAGGGGGCTCAGGACGACGCGGCTCGCGGCGTCGAACGCGCTCTCGTAGTCGAGCTGGTGGAGCGAGCGACACGCGGTCGCGCTCCGCGGCTCGAACACGGCGAAGAGCGATCCGCCCGGGTGCCGCGCGCGGAGCGCGGCGAGGGTCTCGCGAACGGCGGTCGGGTGGTGGGCGAAGTCGTCGTAGACCGACACGCCGCCTTCGACGAAGAGCAGGTCTTGCCTGCGCGCGACGCCGGCGAAGGTCGCGAGCGCCGCGATCGCGGTCTTCACGTCCACGCCATAGCCCTGACAAGCCGCGGCGAGCGCGGCGAGCGCGTTGCGCACGTTGTGGCGCCCCGGAACGGCGAGCGCGACGCGCCCCGCCGAGACGCCGCCGACGAAGAGATCGAACGTCTGGCCGTCCGACGCGGTCTCGGCGGGACAGGCGAGCCAATGCGGCGGCGCGCCGTGCGTGTCGTCGCCGTCGAGGGCGTAGTACGCGACCTCGCACTTCGCCTCGCGCGCGAGCCGCACGACCGCGCGATCGTTCGCGGCCGCGACGAGGAGCCCGCGCTCGGGGATGCGATCGATGAAGCCGCGAAACGCGGCCTCGTACGACGACGCGTCGGGATAGATGTCGATGTGGTCGTGCTCGATCGACGTGACGATGCCGACCTCGGGCCGGTAGTGCCAGAACTTGGGCGTCTTCTCGAAGAACGCCGTGTCGTACTCGTCGCCTTCGACGACGAAGGGCGTGCGACGCAGGCGCGATCCCTTCGACGATCCCGCGAGCGGCAGGCTCTTCGCGCCGCGCTCCGGGACACGGAAGCTCGTGTCGAAGTTCTTCGGCAGGCCGCCGATCAGAAAGCCGGGATCGAGCCCCGCCTCGTGGAGGACGTGCGCGACGAGCGCGCTCGTCGTGGTCTTGCCGTGCGTTCCCCCGACGACGAGCGGCGCGCGCCCCTCGAGGACGTGCTCGGCGAGCGCGTGCGCCATCGACGCGTAACGGAGCCCACCGTCGATCGCCGCGCGCGCCTCGACGTTCTGCGGCCGACACACGTTGCCGATGACGACGAGATCCGGCTTGGGCTCGAGGTGCTTCGGATCGAACCCCTCGACGAGGCGGATGCCCCAGCGCTCGAGCGCTGGCCCCATCGGCGGATAGAAGCTCGTGTCGGAGCCCGAGACGTCGTGACCCGACGCCTTGAAGAGCCCCGCGAGGGCCCCCATGCCGGTGCCCGCGACGGCGACGAAATGGACGTGCATGGCCTTCTTTGTCGCGTTCTCGGCCGGACCGCCAAGTTTCCGTGTCGCATTGCCCGTCGAAACGGTCGAACATGAGGCGTGCGTCGTCGCTCGGCCCCCGCGTTCCTCGTCCTCGCCCTCGCGGCGATCGCGCTCGCCCCGGCGCTCGACTGCAAGGGCGCGGCGTCCGCCGGCACCACGAGCTCGGCCAGCACCGGCGCAGGCGGTAGAGACCCGTGCGCCGATCATTGCGGCGACGGCCTGCTCGACTGCGGCGAGATCGGCTTCGATTGCGGCGGCGAGTGCGCCGCGTGCCCGGCGTTCGACGTGGCGACGATGTGCGGACCCGGCGCCGCGCTCACCTGGGCGAGCCCGCGCGTCGTGTCCGTGACCCTCCCGGACGGATCGCCCTACCTGAGCGACGTCGAAGAGCCCGAGGTGCGCGACTTCGGCGGCGCGCGCTGGCTCCTCTTCAACGACGAACAGCCGAGCGGCGACAAGGATCTCCATTACGCGCGCTGGGACGACGCGAAGCAATCGTTCGTCGTGCTCGGGCTGTTGCCCGGACCGGGCGCGCAGACGAAGGCCGTCGACGGCAACCCCTCGCTCGACGAGTCCGGCCATTTCTTCTTCATCAGCACGCGCGCCTACCCGAACCCCACCGAGACGATCTACGAAGCGACCTTCTCGGTGTCGGGCTCGCCGGCGACCGCGTCGATCGCGGGCGTACACCGCCTCGACGGCCTCAGTCGACCCGACGTGCCTTGGGTCACGCAGGGTGTGCAGGTGACCTGGGACGGGAGCACGCTCTATTTCGATCAGGCGAAGTTCGGCAGCGGGGGCCCGCCGACGGAGTCCGACGTCATCGCCGCGAAGAGCGACGGCGCGAGCTTCGTCCGCCTGTCCGACGCCGACAATGCCGCCTTGCTCGGGAACGTGAATACACCGACGTTCCTCGAATACGCCGAGACGCTCTCGCACGACGGGCTCGAGATGTATTTCACGCGTACGTGGTTCGACCCGGCGGACCTCCCCGGCGTCGTGATGTGCGTGATGCGATCGACGCGCCCCGATGCGTCCTCGCCCTTCGGACCGGCGACGAACGTGGCGGTGACGGCCCCGGGGCCGGGCGTGCTCATGGAGGCGCCGAGCCTCTCGCCGGACGAGAAGACCCTCTATTACCACCGCAGAAATCCGGGCGATTCATTCACGCGGCTCTACGCGATCGATCGCCCCTGAAGCGCGGCCGAGCGTCGTGACCGAGCCCATGAACCCCGCCCGCGCGCCGCTCGCCCTCACGAGCCTCGTCGGTCTCGCCGCGTGGTGCGCGCTGCTCGCCTCGGGGCGCTTCGCCGAGATCGGCGAGACGCTCGTGGCCCTCGCGGTGGGCTTCGTCGTCCCGCTCGGGATCGCGGCGACCTCGGATGCGCCGACGCGCGACGGGGACGTGCTTCCGTGGATGATCGCGGGCGGCCAGGCGCTCGGCCTCGCCGCGTTCGTCGTTCCGAGGGGCCCGCTCTCGGGCGTGCTCGCCTCGGGCTGGCTCTTCGCGTCGATCGCGATCGCCTTCACTGGGCTCCGGCGGCTCGCGCGCCGCGGCCTCGGGCCCGTCGAGGAGCTCGCGATCGACGCGGGCCACCTCTACCTCCCGGTCGGCGCCGTGTGGCTCGTGGCTTCACGCAGCGGCGCGCCGCTCCTCGGCTTTCACGAGCCGATCGTCCTCTACACCGCCGACCATTTTCATTTCGCCGGGTTCGCCGCGCCGGTCGTGGCGGGGCTCACGGGGCGCGAGGTCGGGCTCCGTCGCGCCGCCGACGATCCGAGCGCGGTCGTGGCGTCGCGCGCGCTCCGCGTCGTCGCGTCGGTCGCCATCGCGGTGGTCATCGTCGGCGTGCCGCTCGTCGCCGCGGGCATCGTCGTCTCGCACTCGATCGAGCTTCCCGCGGCCGTGCTGCTCGGCTCGGGCATGTTGGCGCTCGCTCTCCTGCTCGTGACGAAGGCGATCGCGCGGCTCGGAGGCGGCGCGCGGCGCTCGTGGACGGGCGCGCTGCTCGGCGTCGCGGGCGCGTCGCTCGTGCTCTCGATGTCCTTCGCGCTCCTCTTCGCGGCCACGGGCTCGGCGACGCGCGGCGCGGGCACGCCGCTCATCGCGTACGCGACCATGGCGCGCGTCCACGGGATCGCCAACGCGGGCGGCTTCGCGTCGTCAGCGCTGGTCGCCTTCGTCCTCTCGCCGCCGCCGCGGAGGTGCGGTCCGTTCGGTGGCTCCTGGCCTCGCCTCTTCGCGAACGGGTTCGTCGGCCCCGACTTCTTCCGCCGCGTCGGCGCGATCGATTCTTCTCGTGTCGTCCACGGCCAGATCGCGAGGCTCGACGACTTCGCTCACGCCGGGTTCCGGCCCGAGCGAGCGCACCCCGAGGTGCGCGCCTTCTACGAGCGCACCGACGAATACGAGCTCCACGTGGAGCCTCAATGGCACGCGCCCTTCCGGCTCTCAGGTCGCGCGTTCGCGTGGTTCGCGCGGCGCTGGCTCGGCCAGCTCGAGCTCCCCGTCCGCCCCGAGGGCGAAGAGGTCGTCACCACCGAGCTCTTCGGCGTCCTCGACGAGCGCGACGGGAGGACCGACGCGCGCGGTTACGTGCGCAGCTACGGCGAGGGCGCCGCGCGCCGCGCCAACTACGTCGCCGTCTATTCGACGCACCGCGCCGGTGATCGCGCGCTCTTGAGCTGCGCGTTCCCCTTGCCCTTCGGCTCGCTCGTGGCGGTGCTCCGCTTCGATGACGACGCCGCCTCGCCGGGCGGCCTCGTCCTGTCGAGCCACCCGCGCGACGGCGAAGGCCCCTCGGACGAGGGGATGTTCCTCGTCACGCGCCTCGGTCCTCTGCGCCTCTCAGTCGACGAGACCATCCTGGTGCGTCACGACGGCGAGGGCCTCGTCGCGACGCACGCGACGCGCGTCGCAGGCCTCGCGTGCTTCACCCTCCGCTATCGCATCCACCGGCGCGCGGGCGGCGAGGCCGCCTAGCCCCTCGTCGCGAGCGCCGTTCTTGTCTACGCTCGCGGCTCCTTCACGAGGGACCGCCCATGAACGACGCTGAGAAGACCGAGCGCATCACGATCGACGGCCGACGACTCTGGAGCTCGCTGATGGAGCTCGCGCGCATCGGGGGCACGCCCAAAGGCGGCGTGTGTCGTCTCGCGCTCACCGACGTGGACAAGGCCGGACGCGATCTCGTGGTCGGGTGGGGCAAGGAAGCCGGCCTCACGATCACGACCGACAAGATCGGCAACGTGTTCATGCGGCGAAAGGGCAAGAACGACGCGCTGCCCCCGATCGTCTGCGGGAGCCACATCGACACCCAGCCCTCGGGCGGCAAGTTCGACGGCAACTACGGCGTGCTCGCGGGGCTCGAGGTCGTGCGCACGCTGAACGATCGGGGCATCGAGACGGAGCGGCCGATCGAGGTCGCGTTCTGGACGAACGAGGAGGGATCTCGCTTCGTCCCCGTGATGATGGGCTCGGGCGTCTTCGCCGGCGCGTTCTCGCTCGAGAGCGTCTACGCGGCGAAGGACACCTCGGGCAAGACCGTCGGCGAGGAGCTCGCGCGCATCGGCTACGTGGGAGACGAGGAGCCGGGCAAGCACCCCATCGGCGCCTACTTCGAGGCGCACATCGAACAAGGTCCTGTGCTCGAGGACGCCGGCGTGACCATCGGCGTGGTCACGGGCGTGCTCGGGCTCCGCTGGTACGACTGCGTGGTGAATGGAATGGAGGCGCACGCCGGACCGACGCCGATGGCGCTCCGCAAGGACGCGCTGCAGGTCGCGACGCGGATCATGCAGGAGACGGTCGCCATCGCGCTGCGCTACCCGCCCTACGGGCGCGGCACCGTGGGCTTCGTGCAGATGTTCCCCAACAGCCGCAACGTCATCCCGGGGCAGGTGAAGTTCTCGATCGATCTGCGCAACGTCGACAGCGAGCGCCTCGACACGATGGACCGCGAGATTCGCGCCTTCGTCGCCGAGACGTCCAAGCAATCGGGGCTGTCGATCTCGATCGAGGAGGTGTCGCACTTCCCGCCTTGCCCATTCGAGAAGGGCTGCGTCGACGCCGTCGCGAAGGCGGCCGAGGAGCTCGGCTACTCGCGGATGGAGGCCGTGTCCGGAGCAGGACACGACGCCGTCTACATGGCGCGCCTCGCGCCCGCGGGCATGATCTTCGTGCCGTGCAAGGACGGCATCAGCCACAACGAGATCGAGGACGCCAAGCCCGAGCACCTCGAGGCCGGCTGCAACGTCCTGCTCCACGCCATGCTCGATCGCGCCGGCCGCGCGGAGCCGGCGTGAGCGACGCTCACTGAATCACGATGCGGCCGACGTTCACGGCCGCGTTCTCGTCGTGCAGGTAGTAATCGTAGGTCCCCGTCGCATTGACGTTGCGGACGATGGGGTCCATCGAATGCGGCGGGATGTTGCCATTGCCATGCGGAAACCCCTGCGCGGCCTGGCCGGCGTGGATCTCGTGGCCGACGTCGTCGTCGTTGTAGAAGCGCACCGCGACGGGCGTCTGGGTGCTGATTCCCGCGGGCGCCGTGATCATCGTCGGATAGTCGCCGAAGGCCGCCTTGTTCGGGTTCGCGGTCGTGCCCGCCATTCCGTCGACGTTCATCGGGATGTGGATCGTGATCGCGGAGTGCACCGTGACCGTGCCGCTGACGACCTTCGTGTCTCCGCCCGCGGCGCCGGTGACGGCGAAGGGCACGGAGGCGGGCGGCGTGGAGGACGCCGTCTCGAGCGTGAGCCCGACCTTGACGAGGGTCGCGCCGTCGAGCGTCACGGTGGGTGAGGCCAGCGTCGTCTTCACCCCCTTCGACGAGAGATCGTCGACGGACAGCGTGAGCTGCCCCACGTAGCCCTTGGGATCGATCGAGACGCGCAGGTCGACGCGGTCCTGGAGATCCAAATCGGGCGCGGTGACGTCGAGCGACATCGCGAGCGCCCCGAGCGTCGGGGTGCTGCCGCCCGAGCCGCCGCTCGTCGCGGCGCCCGTCGTCGCCGCGTGGCTCGAGCCCGTCCCGCCGCCCTGGCCGCTCGCATTGCTGCCGCCATAACCATATTGAGGCAAACCGCCCGCAGGATCGGCCACACACGCGACGAGCAGCGACGCGCAGAGCGAAGCAGGAACGAGGATCGCGGCGGAGCCGAGCGCGCCGAAGCGACGAGAACGAATCGACATGGCGGGGGGTGCCTCCGGTTCGAATGCCATTGCGAAACGTATCATGGTCACCGCGATCTCGGAACCCGTGCTTCCATGTCGTGGTGCCGATCTCGAAGAGGCTCCTCGCGATCGCCGTCGCGGTGACGGCCACCACCTCGACGTCGCGCGCGAGCGTGCGCCGCTGCCCGGAGGAGATGATCGCCATCGACGATCGCGCGTGCATCGATCCCTTCGAGGATTCCCTCGAGGAAATCGACGAAGACGGCCGCGCGACGGGCCCGCATCCGCCCTTCGCGCCGGTCGGCGATCACCGCGTCCGCGCGGTGGTGAAGCGCGGCACCACCCCGCAGGCCTACATCAGCCAACGCGAGGCGGCGGCCGCGTGCGAGGCGTCGCACAAACGTCTGTGCACCGATGACGAATGGATCCGCGCCTGCCGAGGCACCCCGGACACGCGCTATCCCTACGGAGAGCGACGCCGCGCCGGCTATTGCAACGACGCGGGGGTCGAGCCGCTTCCGATCGTGTTCCCCGGTCGCGGGGTCGATCTCTATCGGCTCGATCGAATGAACGATCCGCGCCTCGACGAGGTGCCAGGCACCGTCGCGCGCGCCGGCTCGTTCTCGCGATGCCGCTCGAACCAGGCCGTGTTCGACATGGTGGGCAATCTCCACGAATGGACGGCGGATCCGAAGGGAACGATGCGGGGCGGCTACTTCCTCGACACGCGCACGCTCGGGGAGGGCTGCGAATACGTCGCCGTCGGACACGACGCGGACTACCACGACTACTCGACGGGTTTTCGTTGCTGCGCCGACGCGCGCGGAGGCGATTGACTCAGCGCGCGCTCCCGCGCCACGGCGCGACGAAGGATCGCTTCGCGGCGGCCTCTCGCGCCTCGTAGAGGAGCGTGTCGCCGCGCAGGCACGGGAAGCAATCGCCTTTGCCGTCGCGGCCGCAGCCGCGCTCTTGCTCGAGCGCGCGGAGCCGAGGGAGGGCGCGATCGTCCGCGCCGCCTCGAGCGCGCTCGACGAGCCGCTTCACGGCGTCGCAATCGCGCGCCGCCTCGAGATCGAGCGCGATCGCGAGCTCCTTCGACGCCGCCCTGCGCACGTCCGGCGCGGCGAGCAGATCGTCGGCCAGGTAGCGCACCGTCTCGGACGCGGAGGCGTCGGTCGCGACGTCGCGCACGGCGTCGACCGCCGCCGCGCTCGGGTGCCGCGCGAGGGCGACGAGCACGTCGGGGGCGACCGCGTCGTCGAGGGCGAGCGCACGCAGCCGCCCGAGCGTGAGGGCGTCGGTCGGCGCCGCGACGAGCGCCGTCTCGAGCGACGCGACCTCGTCGGCGGCGAGGCGCTCGTGACCGCGCGCGAGCGCGAGCGACTCCTCGATCGTGCGCTCGCGCGCCGGCTTCGCCTCGAGCGCCTTGAGCCTCGCGAACGACGAGGCCTCCGAGGAAGACGGCGCGGCGGAGCTGGCGACGAGCGGAGCCGGCGCGAGCGGCGCGGCCGAGGGGAGCGTGGGCGGCTCGCCCGGCGGCGCGCACGTGGACGCGGCGGGCGACGACGAGGTCCGCGTCTCGCGGCCCCGCGCGACGCCGAGCGTGTAGCCGGTCGCGGCGGCGGTGACGAGGACGAGCAGGGCGAGCGCGGGGTCGCGCCGGAAGCTCATCGGCGGGATGCGGCGGCGAGGCAACGCATGCGCAGGAACGTACCACGTGCGGCCGCGCGCTCGCGCTCGGTCAGGATCGATCTCGTGATAGGGTCTGTGCCCCACCGAGGCTGCCATGACCGACGCAAACGACCGACGAGAGAGAGACGATCGCGAGGGCCGATACGACGCAGCGGAGGTCGAGCCGCGCTGGCAGCGATTCTGGGAGGAGCACCGCACGTTCGAGGCGAAGCGGCGCGCGGGCAAGAAGAAGCGCTACCTGCTCGACATGTTCCCCTACCCCTCCGGCGCGGGGCTGCACGTCGGCCACCCCGAGGGCTACACGGCGACGGACATCGTCGCGCGGTACGCGCGCATGCGCGGCGAGGACGTCCTGCACCCGATGGGCTGGGACTCGTTCGGTCTGCCGGCCGAGCAGCACGCGATCGAGACCGGCACCCACCCCGCCGCGACGACGAACAAGAACATCGACACGTTCCGCCGCCAGCTGAAGATGCTCGGCTTCAGCTACGACTGGAGCCGCGAGCTCGCCACGACGGACACCGCGTACGTGAAGTGGACGCAGTGGATCTTCCTGAAGCTGTTCCACCGCGGCCTCGCCTATCAGGACGAGATCCCCGTCAACTGGTGCCCGGCCCTCGGCACGGTGCTCGCCAACGAGGAGGTCGTCGACGGCAAGAGCGAGCGCGGCCACCACCCGGTGGTGCGAACGCCGCTCAGGCAATGGATGCTGCGCATCACGGCCTACGCGGATCGCCTGGCGGAGGATCTCGCCGCCGTCGAGTGGCCGAGCGGGACGCTCACGATGCAGCGCGAGTGGATCGGTCGGAGCGAGGGCGCGGAGATCCGCTTCGCGGTGCACGGTCATCCCACCGGCGACATCGCGGTCTTCACGACCCGCCCCGACACGCTGATGGGCGTGACGTACGTCGTGCTCGCGCCCGAGCACGCGCTCGTCAAGGCGGTCACGACCGCGGAGCACCGCGCGGCGGTCGAGGCGTACGTCACCGAGACGTCGCGACGCAGCGATCGCGATCGCATGGCCGAGGCGAAGACGAAGACCGGCGTGCCGACCGGCGCGTTCGCGGTGCACCCGATCACCGGGGAGAGGGTGCCGATCTGGGTCGCCGACTACGTGATCGGCAGCTATGGCACGGGCGCCGTGATGGCCGTGCCCGGCCACGACGAGCGCGACTTCGCGTTCGCGAAGGCGTTCTCCTTGCCGATCGTCGAGGTCGTGAGCCGGGACGGCAAGCTCTCCGACGATCTCGCGGTCGCCTTCGTCGACCCGGGCGTGGCCGTGCGGAGCGGCGCGTTCGACGGCCTCACCACCGAGGCCTGCAAGAAGGCCGTGATCGAGGAGCTCGTGAAGCGCGGGCGAGGCGCGAGCCGCGTCACGTACAAGCTGCGCGATTGGGTGTTCTCCAGGCAGCGTTATTGGGGTGAGCCCATTCCGATCTATTTCCCCGTGGAGCTGCCCGAGGGGGGCGATCCGCGCGAGGGCGCGAAGGCGACGATTCGTTTCGACGCGCCGATCGCGGTCGACGAGCGCGACCTGCCGCTGACCCTCCCCGATCTCGCCGATTACCGCCCCGGCGACGATCCCGCCGGGCCGCTCGCGCGCGCATTGCATTGGCGCTTCTTCCAGAAGGACGGGCAATGGTACGCGCGCGAGACCAATACGATGCCGCAATGGGCGGGCTCGTGCTGGTACTACCTGCGCTTCACCGATCCGAAGAACGCCGAAATGGGCTGGAGCAAAGAGGCCTACGACGCCTGGATGCCCGTCGATCTCTACGTCGGCGGCGCCGAGCACGCGGTGCTGCACCTGCTCTACGCGCGCTTCTGGCACAAGGTCCTCTTCGACGAGGGCGTCGTCTCGCACAAGGAGCCGTTCGCGCGCCTCGTCCACCAAGGCATGATCCTCGGCGAAGACGGCGAGAAGATGAGCAAGTCGCGGGGCAACGTCATCAACCCCGACGACATCGTGAAGGCCCACGGAGCCGACGCGCTGCGCCTCTACGAGATGTTCATGGGCCCGCTCGAGGCGGTGAAGCCTTGGCAATCGAGCCAGATCCAGGGCGTCGTGCGGTTCCGAGATCGCGTCTGGGCGCTCTGTCACAAGCCTCTCACGGACGAGATCGACCTCGAGACGAAGAAGCTCGTGCACAAGACCATCAAGAAGGTCACGCACGACATCGAGGCGCTCGCGTTCAACACGGCGATCTCGGCGATGATGATGCTCGTCAATCACCTGGCCGGCGCCGAGAAGGTCCCGCGCGAGGCGGCCGAGGCGCTCGCGCTGCTCGTGTCGCCCTTCGCGCCGCACCTCGGCGAGGAGCTGTGGAAGGAGCTCGGGCACGGGGCCGACTGCGGGGGCACCCTCGCGTACGTCGCCTGGCCCACGTTCGACGACGCGCTCTGCGTCGACGACGTGATCGAGCTGCCGGTGCAGGTGAACGGCAAGGTCCGCGGCCGCGTGGCGCTCGCGCGCGACGCGAGCGAGGGGGACGCGAGGAGCGCCGCGCTCGCCGCCGAGGGCGTCGGCGCGTTCGTCGAGGGCAAGCAGGTGAAGAAGTTCATCTACGTGCCGGGCAAGATCGCGAACCTCGTCGTCGGTTGACGGAGGGAGGAGCATGGGCCCCCGATCCGAAGCGCCCTGACATGCGCGCCAGGGGTCGGGCGCGCCCGCCCTCCGAGATCCCCGAGGAGGCCCGCGCGAAAGGTCGGGCGGGCCGGCGTGGCACGTGGAGTGCTTTGGCAGCCGAGATGCCGACGATCGAGAGGGCCTGGGCGCGCGTGGTCGATCCGGCGCGGGCCACGTCGCACCCGATCTGGATCGCGGCGCTGTTCGTCCTGGGCCTCAACGATCACGTGCTCAAGGGGTCGGGCCTCCTGCCCTCCGTCCTCACGGGCAAGCTGAGCGACTTCGCCGGGCTCCTCGTCGCCCCCTCGATCTTCGCCGTGCTGCTCCGCGTGCGCCGCGCGGGCGCGTTCGCCGTCTGCCACGCGCTCGTCGGGATCGTGTTCACGGCGCTCGAGCTCTCCCCGTGGTTCTTGTCGCTCTGGCGCTTGCCCTTCGAGTGGGCGCGCGTCGGTTGGAACGCGACGCAGGATCCGACCGACCTCGTCGCCCTGCCGATGCTGTTCGTCTCGTTCTGGCTCTTCGGATCACGTCCGATCTCGCCGCCGCAGCCGGCGCGCGCACGACGGCGCCTGCTCCGCGGCGCAGGGATCGTCCTCGGTCTGGCGGCCTGCGTCGCGACCGAGCCGCCGATCGAGCCGCCGCCGCCCGACTGGGACGGCGACGGATCGCCGGAGCCGGAAGACTGCAACGACCACAACCCCGCGATTCACCCCGGGGCGGAGGACATCCCGGGCAACGGCATCGACGAGAACTGCGACGGCAAGGACGCCGATCCGGAGATCTGCGACGACGGAATCGACAACGACGGCGACGGCGCGATCGATTGCGGCGACAGCGATTGCTCCGCCGCGTGCCAGGCGCGTTCGACGCTCTGCGACGACGCGCCGCCATTCGCCGCGGGAGTCGTGCAGGGCGACACGACCGGATCGCTCGATCGATCGATCGCCACGTGCGCGCGCATCGCCGAGCAGATCTTCCGGTTCGAGCCGACGGCACCCCTCGGGCAGCTCCGGGTGAAATGGCTCCCGGGCGCGCCCCACGCGCTGTCGCTATCGAGCCTCGCGGAGTGTGAAGCGGGATCGATCGCGACGTGCGCCGCGCCCTCCGACGAAATCGTCGAAGTGGTCCCCCAGGAGCCGGTGCTCATCGTCGCCGACGCGCTGACGGCCGCGGGGCCGTTCCAAATTCGAATCGACTACGTCCCCATCGTCTGCGGCGACGGCGTGCTCGCTCCCTCCGAGGAGTGCGACGACGGGAACCTCGTCGACGGCGACGGGTGCAGCGCCACTTGCCACAAGGAGCCCTGAGTGCCCTTCCGTTTCACGCTGGCGATCGTCTGGGCGCTCGCGCTCGCGTGGGCGATCGGCGCGGGCGCGTGCACCGAGACGTGCACCGATCACGACGAGGACGGGTTCTGCGGCAACATCCCGAGCGGTGGCTGCGCCCGGTGCGCCTCGCCCCTTCAGGACTGCGACGACGACGACGCCACGATTCACCCGGGCGCGGCCGATCCGGCGGGCGACGGCGTCGATTCGAATTGCGACGGACGCGACGTCCCCGAGGACTGCCTCCGGCCCGGGAACGAGGGTGGCGATCCGGGCGCCGATTGCGAGGATCGCGCGTGCAGCGCCCATTGCGCCGAGGACCGCGTCGCGCGGTGCGGCGCGGCGCTCATGGTCGACGCGCACGTCGACGACACGGTGGACGATGACCACTGGTTCGACGCGTTCGACGGTTCGTCGACCCGCTGGCCCGCGCGCGTCCTCGCGCTCCGCGTGCCGGGATCGCGCCCGCCCATCGCGACGCTGTCCTTCCACGGTGCGCCGGGACAGCGCTTCGTCGTCACGCTCGGCTGTCCGTTCGATCCCTTCGCCGCCGACCCGAGCGCGCCCGGGCTCGGAGACCCACCGCGCGACGCGACGACCCCCTATTCGTTCGTCGCGCCCGTCGATCGCCAGACGTACGTCTACGTCTATGGGGCGAGCGGCCCCTATTCGCTGGACGTGACCTACCAGATCGACGCGTGCGGCGACGGCGTCCTCACGCCACCCGAGACCTGCGACGACGGGAACGTCGGCTCGGGCGACGGGTGCGACGCGACCTGCGGCGCCGTCGGCCCCGAGCTCTGCGCCATGGCGCCGACGGTACCCGCGGGGATCCTCGACGGCGATACGTCCGAACAACCCATCCTCTGGGGATGCCACGGACACGAGAGCACGGCCCTCTATCGATTCGTCCCGAGCGCGAACGGCTCGGTCAGCTTCGCCCTCACGTCGCCGACGCCGCACGAGGTGGGCCTCTATGGCGCCTGCTCGGGCGCCGGCGACCTCACGTCGTGCGTCGCGAGCGGCGCCTCGGGAGCGGCGGGCGTCTTGACCACGCCGAGCGTCGCCGGCGTGCCATTGGTGTTCGGAATATCGAGTTACGGTACGGAGGCGGGTCCGTTCGAGGTCACGATCGTCGAGAACCTTTGAGACGCGCGCTCGCTGTGGCAGACGCCCGTGGCGAGGGCGCGCCATGAAGATCGCATTCACGTGTCTCCTGGTCCTTCACGGGCTCATCCATTCGATGGGCTTCCTCAAGGCGTTCGGACTGGCGGATCTGCCGCAGCTCACGCAGCCGATATCGCGCGCGGCGGGCGCGCTGTGGCTCGTGGCCGGGCTGCTCACGCTCGCGACGGCGGTCCTCCTCCACACCTCGCCTCGGTGGTGGTGGGTCGCCGGGTTCGCCGCCGTGCTCGTCTCGGAGGCGCTGGCTATCGGGGCCTGGAGGGACGCGAAGTTTGCCACGGTCGCGAACGTGATCGTGCTCGTCGGCGCGGCGCTCGGCTTCTTCTCGACGGGACCCACGAGCTTGCGCGCCGAATACGAGAGCGAGGCGGCGCGGAGCCCTGACGCCGAAGGCAATCGCGACGCGCTCCGAGAAGCCGATCTCGCCGATCTCCCTCCTCAGGTCCGCCGCTACTTGGAGATCGTGGGCGTCGTCGGGCACCCCAAGGTCCTCACCTACCGCGTGCGCTTCGAGGGCCGGATCCGCGGTGGCCCGAACGATCCGTGGATGCCCTTCTCCGCCGAGCAGACCAGCTTCGCCGACCGGAGCACGCGGCTCTTCTTCATGGACGCGAAGAGGATGGGCCTGCCCGTGGTGGCGCTGCACGCGTACGTCGACGGCGCGGCGTCGATGCGCGTGAAGGTGCTCTCGGCGTTCTCGATGGTCGACGCGCGCGGCCCGGCGTTCACGCAGACGGAGACCGTCACGATCTTCAACGACATGTGCCTGATGGCGCCGTCGGCGCTCGTGGGCGCGCCGATCCACTGGAAGGAGATCGACGCGACCCACGTCGAGGGCACCTTCACGAACGCGGGACACACGATCTCGGCGACGCTCGCGTTCGCGGAGGACGGGCGCCTCGTCGACTTCGTCTCCGACGATCGGCCGGCGCTGGCGAAGGACAACGTCTCGTTCGTGAAGGCGCGCTGGTCGACGCCCGTGTCGAAGTACCGCGCGTTCGGTCCGTTCCAGCTGCCCGCGGTGGCGGAGGCACGCTACGAAGGGCCGAGCGGGTCCTACGCCTACGGGGAGATGGAGATCGTCGACGTTCGCTACGACGGCGATTGAGGCGAGCGCGCGAGCGCTCAGGCCGTCGCGAGGATCGCCGCGGCGTTCGTGAGCCCCGAGGAGAGCGCGCCCTCCATGAAGCCCTGCTGATTGTAGAACGAGTCGCAATGCTCGCCGGCGAAGTAGAGGTTGCCGACGGGCTTGCCTTCGTTGCCGGCGATGCCGGTGAACTGGCCGGGCCGGTAGCAGGTGTAGCTGCCCGCGCATGCGGCCGAGACCGGATTGCTGTGAATCCGCTCGTCTCGATC
>CAYYKK010000082.1:0-25237 GCA_964467935.1 uncultured Polyangiaceae bacterium | reverse complement strand
TGATGGAGGCGCCGATGGTCGCCGTGAACGGCAACCAGGTCCTCGTCGACGGCAACCTCGCCGGCTCGACGCGCGCCATCGAAGAGCTCGGCCGCATGCAGAAGGTCGACGAGCTCTTCAACCTGCTCAAGGCGAAGCGCGAGCTGTGGAAGTCGGTCCAGCCGGACAAGGAGTTCCCGGGCGTCGTCATCCTCCAGGTCGACGAGAACGTCCCCGCCATCGTCGTGAAGAGCGTCTTCCAGACGGCCGCGTTCGCGGGTTACCCGAACGTGAGCTTCATGGTCTCGAAGCTTCCCGACACGAAGAAGTGAGCTAGACTCGCCGCTCCTCGGCGCTTCTGGCGAACCGCGCACGCGCGGACCGCACGGCGGGCATGGCGCCTGGGAACACCCCGGCACCGCGCCCGCCGTCGTTCTTTTCCGAGATCCCCACCGATCCCATCGAGGACCCCTTGGCCACCCAACCGCGCCAGCGCGGCGTCAGCGAAGACTCGAGCCTGAAGCGCGGGCTGCCCTCCATCGAGAAGGCGCGCGAGGCCCGCAACAAGCGGGTTCGCCCTCCCTTCAAGGTGATGGTGTGGTTCGGCGTCGTGCTGGTGCTGGGAACGGCCGCGTACTGGTATCGGTCGGCGTCGAACGTCGAGAACGAGCGCGCGAAGCTGATGGCCGATCAGCGGGCCGTCGAAGCGGAGCTAGGCAAGCGCTGGTATCCGCTGCGTGAGCAGATCGAGTCGAAGACGCTCGAGCTCGCCAAGGAGGACCTGCCCGACGTCGTGGAGAAGGAGGAGCTCTCGAAGTTCCGCTTCCAAGACAAACCCGGGATCTACCTCCGCGTCAGGCTCGATCAGGCGAAGAGCGTCGAGACCCTGCGCGCGGCCGCGAAGGACTCGCTCCGCGATGGGCTCACGTCGTGTCTCATGCGGACCGCCGGGCCGAGCCCCCTCGAGGGGCCCGCGTGCGCGAGCTTTCGCGAGTGCAAGTCGGGTGAGATCTGCAACGACCTCGGCCACTGCTCCTTGCCGACGCAGCCGTACAACCTGCGCCTCGCCTACAAGACGATGTACGTGCTCACTCCCGAGTGGGTGAAGGACGTGCAGGATGCGACGGACGACATGCGCGTGCGCGCGCTTCGCCTCTCGTTCGACGACGCGACCAAGTCCGACCTGCCCGTCGCGGTGGATCTCGTCACGAGGGCGGCGTTCTTCATGGCCGTCGTCGACGAACGACCGGCGCCAGCGAAGCCGCCGGCGCCGGCGAGCACAGGCACGGGCGCGAGCGACGCGCCGACGCCCGAGGACCTCGACGTGATCGACGGGCACGTCTACCCCTCGCGGATCGCGGTGTGGCGCCTCTCCGACGGCAAGCTCCTGCTCCGGCTCAAGCGCGAGCCCGCGGGCGGAGCCCTGCTCGGCGGTCAACCCGCGAAGGATCCCGCTTCGGAGGCAGCGCGGCTGCGACAGGCGCAGAGCTGCTCGCTCGCGCTCGAGGTGCGCAAGGCGATCGGGGACGACGTCGTCGGACCCAAGGCCCTCGAGCCTGCCCCCGGAGACAGCGGTTCGCCGAAGCCGGCCGAGAGCGCGGTGCCGTCCGCCAGCGCGGTGCCGGCCGAGAGCGCGGTGCCGTCCTCCAGCGCGGTGCCGTCCGCCAGCGCGGTGCCGTCGAAGCCGTAGACGAAGCGACACTCCTCGCGCAGTCGCCGCGGCGCTCTGGACGACCGAGGGATCGGCGACGCGCTTCGCGATCCGCGGGAACCCGCGCGCCGCTCGCTCTGTCGCTCTGCCGGGGCGCACGCTCCAAGGAGGAACGCGATGGCAGGTGTCGACGTCGGCGGGGCGCGGAACGCGAAGCGACCGATGAACGCGGAGATCAACATGATCCCGTTCATCGATCTCCTCATGGTGACGGTGGCCTTTCTCTTGGTGACCGCGGTGTGGGTGAGTCACGCGAGGCTCGACGCGAACGCAGCCACACCCCAGCGCTCGGACGAGCCGGTCACGCGCGACGTCCTTGCGAGCGTGCTCGACGTCCGCATCGGCGACGACGACATCACGCTCGCGTGGAGGCGAGGGAACACCGTCGTGAGCGAGCGCAAGGTCGCCCGCAGCGCGAGCACGAGCGAGCTCGCGAACGCGTTCGAGGCCGAGTGGCGCGCGCACGGAGAGCACACGCGACAAGACGATCGCAAGAGCGAGGAGGCCGTCTTGCACTCGGACAACCGCCTGCCGTTCAAGGATCTCGTCGCCGTGATGGACGCGATGAACGCGCCCCGGAGATCGGTCACGACGATCGATGGTCGTCACATCGACGTGCCCGTGTACGCGGCGACCTTCTCGGTCCGCTGAGCGCGAACCCGATCGCTCGCCTCAACGAGGCGGACGGCGGTCGCGCATGTCGACCAGGTGCGCAGGGACCATCTGATGCCAAGAGAACGTGAAGAGGAGCATCGAGCCTTGCGCGAGCAGATCGCGATCATCGTGCACCGAGGGATCGCCGAGGCGTAGCGCCGCGAAGGCGCCGATGAAGGGCCCGCTCGCGCTCGCGAGGAGCGGCAGCTCGAGCCCCGTCCCGAGCTCGAGCCCCGGCCGCTTGGCGAACGCGCCCCGAGGGTCTTGCGCCCACACCGCGCCGACCTCGAGCGAGAGCGAGTCGAGGAGGAGGTCGAGGCGCGCGGGGCCGTGCTCGGTGTCCTTCGCCCAGCGCGCGAGGAAGAGCGGTCTCAGCTCGACCCCCGTCGAGATCGTACGCTCGAAAGCGGCCTTCTTCTGGCCGAGCGCGTCCGTGTAGCGGCCGTAGATCCCCGCCGTCGAGAGGTAGAGCGCCTCGAGCTGGAACGCGAGGTGCGGGCCGCCTTTCATCACGGCCACGCCCGCACCACCGTGGAGCGCGAGGTCTCCCTCGAAGCGGCCGTACGCGCCGTCGTCGTCCTCGGCGCGCGCCTCGTGGGCCACGACCGTCGCGGCCGCGAAGGCGAGGACGAGTGGGAGCGAGGCGGCGAAGGGGAGCGAGCTCACGACGCGGGCTTCTCGATCGCGCCGGAGGGGCGACCGCCGCTCGAGACGCGGGACAGCTCCTCGAGGATGCGCGGGCGGAGCTCGGCGGGGAACATGAGGCGCAGGCGCGTGAGCTTCTCGCCGTGCAGACGACCGAGCAAGAACGACACGTCGGCGAGGTTGCGCGCGTGGCCGTCGGGGAAGATCACCTTCAGCTCGGCGCGCGACGAGAAGGGCGTGTCGGACGCGTGATCGAGGCCCACGAACGCGTCGGGCTCGAGACCCGCCTCGCGCGCGACCTCCCGCGCGATCGCGAGCGCGCGCTCCGGCTCGACGTCGCTCTCGACGTCGCCGAGCTCGACGGTCTTGAAGAGCGCTCGTGCGCGGAGCCGCTTCGCGAGGTCGGCGAGGACCGGGTCCGACGCCTCCTCCCAAGCGCGAATCGCGGTGAGGAGCGAGAGGTCGTCGAGCGCGAGGTACTCTTCGAGGGAAGGCGCGACGCCGGCCGCGGCCGCGTCGAGCGCCGCGAGGTGCGCGGGCAGGCGCGCCCCGTCCTTCAAGAGCGCGACGGCGCGTCGCAGGATGCGACCGATCATGAACTCCGCCGCGCGCGTGGACTTGTGGAAGTACACCTGCTGGAACATGAAGAGGCGCGCGAGGAGGAAGCTCTCGATCGCGGTGATGCCCTTCATCCCGTCGATGGCGAGCCCGGGCGCGCGACCGTCGCGGGTCGGCTCGAAGCGGAGGCTGCGCAGGAGCCAGGGCAGATCGTAGTCGCCGTAGATGACGCCCGTCGCGCGAGCGTCACGCAGGAGGTAGTCGCACCGGTCGACGTCGAAGACGCCGCTCACCGCGTTCGCGAGGTAAGGCAGCTCGTGGCGCCCCACGACGAGCTCCGCCACGCGCTCCGGCAGGGCCGGATCGTCGGCCGCGAGCGCGCGATGCACCTCGGAGCTCGGGTCGCGCAGGATCCGCGTGGTCCAGCTCTCGTGCTTCACCGAGCCCGGCATCGCCTCTTCGAACAGGTGCGAGAGCGGACCGTGCCCGAGGTCGTGGAGCAGCGCGGCGGCGATCGCGTCTCGAGCGCGCTCGCTCGTCACTCGCTGCCAGAACGGCAACGCGCCGTCGATCTGGCGCAAGCGCGCGAGGAACCGCTGCATCACGTGCGCGGCTCCGACGGCGTGCGAGAAGCGCGTGTGCTCCGCGCCGGGGAAGGCGAGGGAGGTGAGCCCGAGCTGTCGGATGCGACGGAGGCGCTGGACCTCCACCGTGCCCAGGAGGCGCGGCACGATGGCGTCTTCCTCGCCCTCGAAGGCGACGAGGCCGTGCACCGGGTCGCGCAGGATCATGCGCGATTCGTCCACCAGGGCACGACCCAAAGTCAAACCTTTTCCTCGGCGTGAGGCGTCGCGATCGCGCTCTCTTCCAGCGAGGCCCGCGCCGCGCTCGGGAGCCCGAGAGGCCAAGCGACTCGGATAGATACCGACCGCCGCGCCGGCGCTCCGTCAACGGGCCGGGGCGGGAAGCTTCCGTCGATCTCGATTGCTGAGAGCTGACGAATGGATTTGGCCGACGACGCCGTCAGCGAGCGACGAGATCCGCCCGCGCCGGATGACGCGGCTCGCGCTGGTTTCGCGTGGCGCATCGACTTGCAGGTGGTGTAGCGTGAGGACTTGCACCGATCTCCGTC
Source organism: uncultured Polyangiaceae bacterium (assembly GCA_964467935.1). GTDB lineage: Bacteria > Myxococcota_A > Polyangia > Polyangiales > Polyangiaceae > CAYYKK01. The sequence continues at coordinate 20,558 of CAYYKK010000082.1, read as the reverse complement.
TCGCGCGCGAGACGACGGCTCTCCTCCCGGAGGGATGAAGGGACGGATGACGACCCAAGGCACAGACGACCTCCGAGGCGAGGCGGCAGAAGAGGGACGGACTGCCTCCGGTGAGAGGCGGCTCGAGCTGTCTTCGCCGCGCAGCGCCGACGCGGGGCTTCGCCGACTCGACAACATCCTGCGCGCGCTACCCGAGAGCGAGCTCAAGGCCTTGGTCGGTCGGATGGGCATCCGCGTGGACGATCAGAAGCGCATCGACGTGGCCTCCCAGGTCGCGCGCGCCTTGGTCGGCGTGCCCGAGGTGCGCGACCCGTCGCGCCTCCCTGCTCAGGCTCAGGAGCTGCTCCACCGCGTGGCCGAGTCTCGCGGCGTCCTGCGCGTCCCCGCGCTGCCGTCGGGCATCGAGCCGCTGATGGCGCGTGGGATCCTCTTCGCGCGCCGCCTCCCGCAGAGCGAGCGCGTCGACGGGCTCTCGATCGAGCTCGTCCTGCCGACGGCCTATCTCGTGCAGCTCCCGAGCTGGCAGAACGAGGACCCGAGGGCGCTGCGCGCGTTGCTCGCCCAAGCGCCCTTCGAGACCGTCAGCGCGATCGCGTCTCACTACCTCGGTCGCCCGGCCACGCCGCCCATCGCGCTGGCGCTCGAGACCGCGTGGGAGTCTCTCGTCGACCCCGAGGTGCTCGCCGCCGAGGTCGAGCGGCTGCCTCCGGTCGAGCGCAAGCTGCTCGAGGCGATCGAGAGCGGCGGCGGCGAAGTGGACACGCCCGAGTTGCTGGATCTCGAGCGAGAGCCGATGCGCCTCCGCGGCGCGAAGGGCGTCTCGGCCAGCCGCCGGGGGGCCGGCTTCGCGCTCGAGCGCCGCGCGCTGCTCATCCCCATCCACCCGAACCGACACGTCGTGCCGAGCGAGGTGGCGGCGATCGTCGGCGCAGAACGAAAGCGCCACAGCGAGAGCCGGCGCAACAACATCCGCGCGCACGTGCTCGGCGGCGACCACGCGCCACGTCGCGCGCGCTTCGCACGGGATCCTTCGGGGCTGTCGCTCGCGATCGCGATCGCGTCGCGCGAGATGGCGAGCGAGATCCGCCCGAACGTCGGGACGCCACGCTCGCTCATCCTCCGCCTCGCGCAGCGGTTCGGGCGGACGAACGCCGCCATCTCGTTGCTCTCCTCGCTCTCGCGCGCCACGGGGCTGTGGGAGCCGAGCGCCCTCTCGCCCGCCGCGCCGCCGGGCAGCCTCCGTGTCGGCGAGATCGGCACGGCCTTGTTCGCCACGTGGCGGCGAGGCGGTGCGTGGGACGAGGCGCGCCCGGAGCCCGAGGTGATGCGCGCGGCGCCCGATCAGCGCGACGCGAGCCCGAGCCGCGCGCTGCGCGAGATCGTCATCGAGGCCCTGTCGGAGCTCGGCGAGGACTCTTGGCTCCCGTGGACGGCGCTCGAGGGCTACCTGATCGCCGATCCGCGCCTCGAGTCCACCGAGCGTCTCTTCAAGCGTTGGGCGGAGCGCGCGGGGATCACGGCCGCGCCCCAGCCGATCGACGTCGCGCGGAAGATGGTGCTCGAGTCGCTGCCGACCCTCGGCGTCGTCGACATCGGCGCCGAGACCGACGTGCTGCTCGAGCGCTCGAGCGGGAGCTCGGACGCGTTCGACCCGCAGATCGTGCCGACCCTGACGTTGCGCATCACGCCCCGTGGGCGCGGGTACCTCGCGACCCCACCCGCGGAGGCGACGCTGGCTTTCCAGGGCGGGCCGGCGCTCGGCAAGGGCTTCGACGGGCGCTCCTCCGACGTCGTGAGCCGCCGACCCACCGCTGGCGCGGCCGACGGCGAAGCCCGCAGCGCGGCGCGCGTGTACACGCCGAGCCGCTTCTCGGACAGCCACGTGCTCCACGTGGGCACGGCGGCGAACACGGCCGCGGTCCTCGCGCTCGGCTTCCACGCCGAGATCGGGCGCGTGGAGGACTCACTCGACTTCGTCTTGTCCCCGAGCGCGATCGCGCGCTCGATCTCCGGCGGCGCGCTCGGAGACGAGATTCGCGAGCGCATCGAGGCGGTCGCGCCGCTCCCGGACGGGCTCTCGCAGACCCTCACGCAAGCGAGCGCGGTGATCGGCAAGGCGACGTTCGCCGCGTCGTCGGGCTTCCTGTGGGTCGACGATCCCGACGTGCGAGAGATGCTGCGCAGCCGCAAGGCGACGGCGGATCTCTTCGTCGATCCGTCACCCCCGGGAGGCTTGCTCATCGCCGGAGAGGTCGACCTCGAGAAGCTCGCCCGACGCTGCCGCGCGCTAGGCGTCGAGGTCGAAGGCGTGTCGCGTGGAGGCCTGCGGGCCGGCGCCACGACGTCCACGCGGCCCAGCGTGGCGGGTCCATCGCAGCGGCCTCCCTCGTCGCGTGGCCGATCGCCGACGCCTCCGCCGCGCTCGCGCACGCCCTTCCCGCGCGGTAGGTGACGCGAGCGCGCCCCATCCTCACGACGATGGCCCCCGCGACGAGCGACACCCGCGTCGCGGGTCGCGCGCGTGCCTCTTCTCACGGCGCCGGCGCGCGTTCGGTCCCGGTAGATGCGGGCGCGGTCCTACGATAAGGAGGGCCGATGAAATTCCGCCACGTGCTCACCGCGCTCGCGTGCATCGCCCTGGCCGCCCCGGCCTGCAAGGAAGACGTCAAGCCGGAGGCCTCGAAGGAGGCTTCTTCGAAGGACGCCTCGTCGGCGAAGCCGGAGGCGCAGAAGAGCGCCGGTCCGGTCAGCGACGCGAAGCCTGCGCCGAGCACCTCCGCCTCGGCCAGCCCCGGCTCGGTGACGTTCGACGCCAACGGCATGCCGAACGCGGCGGACGGGGTGCTCCCCGACGGCGTCGCCGACGGGATCTTGAAGGTCGGCGCGGCTCCCATCGTGAAGCTCGTGTCGCCCGGCGACGAGCCGCGGCAAGCGATCAGCTACGAGCTCGCCGAGAACAAGAAGCAGACGGTCGGCATGCGCATGAGCCTCGAGATGACCATGCAGATGGGGGCGCAGGCGATGCCCTCGACCAAGCTCCCTCAGATCGGCATGAACATCGACCTCACGACCGGCAAGAAGGATGCGACCGGCGACATCGAGGTCGCCGGGACGATCACGAAGGTCGCGGTGAAGGCGAACAGCCCGGCCGAGGAGCCGCTCGTGAAGGCGCTCACGCCGGTGATGGACGGGATGAAGGGGATCAAGATCGCCTACTTCGTCTCGCCGAAGGGTCGCGCGCGCGACGTGAAGGTCAGCGTCCCCCCTAACGCCGATGCGAATGCGACTCAGATGCTGGAGCAGATGAAACAATCCTTCGACTCGATGGTGGCTCCGCTGCCCGACGAGAACGTGGGCGTCGGTGCGAGCTGGGTCGTCGTCACCCGCCTGAAGACCGGCGCCGACATCCTCCAGTACACGACGTACAAGCTCAAGTCGCGGAGCGGGACCAAGCTCGATCTCGACACGACCGTGAAGCAGTTCGCAGCGTCGCAGTCGATCAGCGCGCCGGGCGCCGGCAGCGCGGGGAAGATCACCAAGTTCCTCTCGGACGGGACCGGATCGTCGTCGCTCGATCTCAAGTCGCTCGCGCCCGACAAGGGCGTCGGCTCCGTCGCCGGATCGATGGGGCTCGACGCCGCGCCGATGGGCAAGATGTCCGTCGACACGAAGGTGAAGATCGAGTTCGGCGGGCCGGTCCCCTGACCCGAGTGGGAGGGCCGATGCGAGAGCTGGATCTCGACTCGTTCCGGGCCGCCTACTCGGCCTTCCTCCGCGATGGCGATCGGGTGCTCCTCACCGGGCACTCACACCAAGCGTGGCCGGACGTCGCGCGCGCCGCGATGACCCGCTATTTCGACGACTCGGCCGAGCACGTCGACGACAAGTGGTCGCGCGCGGTCTTTCCGATCGTCGAGCGCGTCGGGCGTCGTGTCCTCGAGCGCATGGGGTTCGACGCAGCCGATCCGATCGCCTTCGGAAGGAGCACCCACGAGCTCGTCTATCGGCTCCTCAGCGCGCTGCCGTCGATGGCCCCCGGCTCGCGCCGTCGACCGAGGATCGTCACGACGACGGGCGAGTTCCACTCGCTCGATCGACAGCTCCGCCGCCTCGAAGAGGACGGTGTCGAGATCGTCTGGGTCTCGGGGGCGCCACGCGGCTCGCTCGCCGAGCGTCTCGTCGCGGCGCTCGAGCCCGGCGTGGACCTCCTGGCCGTGAGCGCGGTGTTCTTCGAGGACGCCTTCGTGCTGCCGGATCTGGGGCGGGTGATCGCCCGCGCCGTGGAGGTCGGCGCGATCCCGCTCGTCGACGCGTACCACGCGTTCAACTGCGTCCCGATCGCGTGGGGCCCGGCGCGGGATCACGCGTTCGTCACGGCTGGCGGCTACAAGTACGCGAGCTTCGGCGAGGGGCTCTGCTGGCTGCGCACGCCGCGCGACACGGCGCTGCGCCCGGCGTACACGGGGTGGTTCGCCGACTTCGACGCGCTCGAGCGCCCGCGTATCGGGGCGGACGGCCGCTCGGCGCGGATCGGCTACGGGGCCGCGGGAGCGCGGTTCGCGGGCGCCACGTTCGACCCGTCGGGCTTCTACCGCGCCGACGCGGTGCTCGAGCATTTCGACCGGTTCGGGCTCGGCGTCGACGAGCTCCGCGCGCTGTCGCTCGCGAAGACCCGCCGCATCCTCGATCGGCTCGAGCGCGGCGGCGTCGCCGTCGCCTCGTCGCGCGTCGACGCCGAGCGCGGCGGCTTCGTCTCGGCCCTCGCGCCCCGAGCGCACGGCGTCGTCGAGCGGCTGCGGGCGCGCGGCGTCTTCGTCGACGCGCGCGGCGATCACCTGCGCTTCGGCCCCGCGCCCTACACGACGAACGACGAGATCGATCGCGGCGTCGACGCGGCGATCGAGGAGCTGCGCCGAGGTTGACGGCGCGCTACGTCGCGGACCTGAGCCCTCGACAGCGGCGCGCGGCCTTCGAGCACACGTTCGCGTCGTGGGCGGAGGGCAGGGACCTCGAGCAGCACGTCGCCTACCAGGAGGAGCAGCTCGAGCGCGCCACGCCGGCGCTGCTCGGCTACGCCGGCCTCGTGGATCCGGACGGCGAGCTGCTCGCGTCGCACAAACGGTTCGCGCTCGAGCTCGAGGTGAGGGGCGCCACCGTCCCGACGATCGGCATCGGCGCGGTGATGGTGCCCGCTTCGCGTCGCCTGCGCGGGCTCGGACACGCCCTCGTGCGCCGAGCGCTCGAGGAGGCCGCGCGCAGCGGAGCGCGCCTCGCGTGGCTCTTCTCGGAGATCGATCCGACGTATTACCAGCGCCTCGGCTTCGTGTCCGTCGATTGGCCCATCCTGGCCGCGGCGGTGGACGCGCTGCCCGACGAGACCCCGTTGTCGATGGTCGCCGCCCCGATCGGGGAGGAGCTCGCGCTCGCGGCCGAGCTCGACGCCGCGCGGAGGTCCGCGGGCGGGATCGTCGTCGCGCCGGTACGCCGGGCAGCCGTGCGCGCGTACTTCGCCTGGCGCAACGGCGTCGAGCGCGTGTGGCTCGCGCGCGACGGCGATCCGGTCGCCTACCTCGAGATCACGCGCGGCGGTCCTCCGGGCGAGCTCGCGGTGCTCGAGATCGCGGAGTGGGGGGCGAGAGGCGTGACGCGCGCGGAGCTCCTCGGCGCGATGAAGAAGGTCGCGGTGCTCCGCGGAGCCGCCTTCGTCGCGGGACCGCTCGGCCCCGAGCTCGCGCGCGCTCCGTTCGTGCCCTTCGCGTCCGACGCCCACGGCGTCCCGATGTTGTGCGCGCTCGATCCCTCTCTCTCGCTCCCCGTCGGTCCCGACGGATCGCTCTCCGCGTCGAGCGCGCGCTTCGGTCTGACGGACTACTTCTGAGCGTCGGAGGGGCGCGCGGCGCTCACTTCTCGGGGCGCGGCTCCTTCGGAGCGCGGACGCTCGGGGTCGTCTTCTTCGGCGGGAGCGGCGCGCGGTGCACCGCCTTCTCGTCCGGGTAGAGCAGCTTGAGCCCGTCGCGCGCGAGCTCCGCGGCGCTCTCCGCCGGTCGCGAGAGATCCCACTCGAGGTACATCTTGTCGCCGTCGTAACAACCGAAGCTCGTCGAGAGGCAGAGCAGAGGCTCGGCGTCGATCGCGTATCCGCCACGCGCCACGTCGTGGCCGTAGAGCGCGACCCGACCGCGCGTCGAGATCGCCGCCAAGAACGCGCGCGCGCGATCCTGCGAGGTCGTCCGCGCCCACAAGAGGCTGAGCAGCACGGTGCGCGCTTCGATGTCGAGCGGCTCGGCGAGCGTTCCGTGCTCGAGCGGCAGCGCGTCGAGATCCTCGGCACACTCGATCGACGCGTGGGGCGCGGCGTGCAGCATCACGATCCCGGCCGTCTCGGCGACCGCGACGAAGGGCCACGTGCGGATCCACTCGCGCATGCGCGCGCTGTCGTCGGCGCCGAGGAGCGACTCGAGGCGCTCTGCCTCGTTCGGGAAGAACTTCGAGACGACAGGCCCGCCGACGTGCGCGTGCTCGTGGTTTCCGAGGAGGTAGTGGACGCGACCGGGGTGTCGATCGCCGAGCGCGCGCGCCTTCCTCAGCAGCGTCGCGGAGTCGCCGCGGTAGTACGTGCCGAGGTGAGCGGGCCAATCGTTCCCCTCGATCTCGGGGCCGTGCACGAGATCGCCGGTGAGCACGAGCGTCGCGCCACCAGGCTCGCTCGCGGCGCGCTCGAAGATCTCCGCGAGGGCGTCGAAGTCCCGCACGTTGCCCTGCAGATCCGTCCCCACGAAGAGACGCCCCGAGGCGGGCAGCGAGACCACGCGACGCACGCAGTACAGCATACATGACAAATCGTGGGGTCTCGCCCGTTTCGGCTTCTCTTGGCGGGCCGACGTGGGCAAGACTCCGCGTCCCGTGGGTTCCTCCGCCCTCCTCCGTACCCTCGCGTGGACCGCCGTCTCGGCGCTCGCGGGCGTCGGATGTTCGGGGGATCGGAGCGAGGCGCCGCTGGAGACGTCGAGCGCGCCGCTGCCGACGACGGCGGCGCCGCTCAAGGTCGTGCCGCAAGCGGCGCGCACGCCCGAGTACGAGCCCAACCCGCTCTCGCTGCCCCCACACCCCGTCGATCTCGTCCCGGGGCAGAAGGTGTTCGCCGTTCCCGCGGCGATGCTGCGCGGCGCGAAGCTCGGTTCCTCCTTCTCGCTGCGCGTCGCGGGCGTCGTCGGCCGAGATGGCGACGACGTCCTGGTCGATGGACGCGACGGACCGGCGTACAAGGTCCACTCGGCCTACGTGATCCCCGTGCCCGACAGCTTCAAGCCGAAGCCGAATCAGCCCGTGGTCGCCGAGTGGGCGGGCGCGCTCCGTCACGGCGTCTTCCGCAAGCTGTCGAAGGACACGCTCGTCGTGCGCTTCACCGACACCGAGGACAAGTCGGATCGCTACCTCAAGAACGCCGCCATCTTCGCTCAAGTCGACGGCTTCCATCCTGGCAACGTCGCCGCGTTCCACGACGGCGCCGACTACAAGCAGGTGCTGCTCGTCTCTTCGATCGCAGGCGAGCCGAAGCGCTGGCTCGCGCTCGGGTACGGAGGGGCGGCCATGATCGTCGACGAGGCCTCGCTCTTCGCGGTGCCGGTCAGCTACGCGCCGAAGGAAGACGCGCCGGTCTGGGCGGTGTGGCTCGGCACCTTCCGCCCGGGTACGGTGAAGAGCGTCGATCCGCCGGGGCTCCTCACGGTGCGCTTCGAGCGCGCCGGACCGCCGGTGCAGCTCGGTTGGGGATCGGTGATGCCGCCCGTGACGGGCCCTGGGGCTGGAAAGAAGGGCCCAGGCCCCAAGCCACCAGGCAAATGAAAACATGACCAAGCCGTCATCGTTCGTGACAAAAAGATGACGTGAGCTTGGTGCGCGCGCGCGCCTCTGGTAGCGCTCGAAGAGTCATGAAGCTCTACGAAGCCTGGCGAGCGACGAAGCAGTGGACCCCGTTTGCAGCGCGGACCGCGCTCTTCGGAAGCATCTCGCTGGCGCTGGGGCCGCTCACCAAGGATCACCGCGCGAGCCTCTGGGCGATGCGCAAGTGGTGCCAGTCGAGCGCGAAGGGGCTATTGATCGAGGTCGAGGCGAGCGGCCTCGAGAATGTGCCGCGCGAGGGTGCGTTCGTCTATTGCACGAACCACCAGAGCATCGTCGACATCCTCGTTCTCGGCAGCGTGCTTCCCGGAGACTACAAGTGGGCGGCCAAGCGCTCGCTCATGAAGATCCCGTTCCTCGGTTGGCACCTGCAGCTCGCGGGGCACGTGCCGGTCGATCGTGGGCAGGGATCGCGCGCGGCGGCGGACGTGATCTCGCGGTTCGAGGAGGTGCTTCGACGCGGCAAGCCGCTCCTGGTGTTCCCGGAGGGGACGCGGAGCGACGACGGCTTCCTGCGGCCCTTCAAGAACGGCAGCTTCTACGCCGCGGTGCGCGCTGGGGTGCCGGTCGTGCCCATCGCCCTCGAGGGGACGTACGATCTGATGAAGAAGGGCGCGTTCGACACCGGCGAAGGCAACATGCGCAAGGTTCGCGTGAAGGTCGGCAAGCCCCTCTACCCGCTCACGGAGGGCAAGGAGCGCTCGCGCGTGCCCGAGCTGCGCGACCGGACCCACGCGGCCGTCGCGGAGCTCTTGATGTCGCTCGGTGGCCGCGTGATCGATCCGGCGCTCGCGGCCGAAGAGGCCCGCGAGGAGGCGGCGAGGGAGGCGCGTCGTCGCAAGAGCGCGCGCACCCCGAGCGCGACCGAGCGCGCGTCGAACGACGGCGAGAGCTCGGCGGCCTAGGCGCGCGTCACCCGACGAAGGCGGCGAGCCAGACGAGCACCTGCTCGAGCCCGAGCGCCTTGTCGAAGACGGGTCCGAAGGCGCGCGCCTCGGCGAGGAGCTCACCGCTCTCGGCGCCGGTGAGGAACGCGATCGGCAAGAGGGGCGCGTCGGTGCGGAGGTGCGTCGCGATGTCCGTGCCGCGCTCGGTGCCCACCTCGAGATCGAGCAGGGCGGCGCCGAGCGTGCCCGGATCGATCTCGCGCGCCTCGGCGACCGAGCCGACGACGGTCACGTCGATGCCGCGCTCGGTGATGACCTTCGACGCGGCTGCCCGAGCGAGCGCCGAGTCGTCGACGTAGAGGACGCGCACAGTCCATCGATTAGTGACAGATGTCCCAGGAATCAAGGCGATCGCGACCTTTCCTTCGACGGGCGGAGGCGCTAAGAGCGACCCATGACCGAGAGCTCGCACGCGTCCGTCGAAAAGAGGCCCACGTCGAACCCGCTGCGCGTGCGCCACGACTGGCGCGTCGACGAGGCGCTCGCGATCCACGATCTGCCGCTCTTCGAGCTGCTCGACCTCGCGCGCGCCGTCCACAAGACGCATCACCAAGCGAAGGAGGTGCAGCTCTGCACGCTCCTCAGCGTCAAGACCGGCGGCTGCCCCGAGGACTGCGCCTACTGCCCGCAGTCGAGCCACCACGAGGCGGAGATCGGCGCCCCCGACAAGATGCTCGACGTCGACGCCGTCCTCGGCGCCGCCGAGCGGGCGCGCGAGGCCGGGGCCACCCGCTTCTGCATGGGCGCCGCGTGGCGTGAGGTGAAGGACGGCCCCGCGTTCGACAAGGTCCTATCGATGGTCCGCGGCGTGAAGGGGCTCGGGCTCGAGGCTTGCTGCACGCTCGGCATGCTCACCGAGGACCAGGCGCGGCGTCTCAAGGAGGCGGGGCTCGACGCCTACAACCACAACCTCGACACCTCGCGAGAGAACTACCGCTCGATCATCACGACGCGCACGTACGACGAGCGGCTCGTGACGTTGAGCAACGTCCGCCGCGCGGGGATCACGATCTGCTCGGGCGGCATCATCGGCATGGGCGAGTCGACGCGCGATCGCTGCGGCATGCTGGTCGAGCTCGCCAACATGACGCCGCACCCCGAGAGCGTCCCCATCAACGCGCTCGTCCGCGTCGAAGGCACGCCCCTCGAGGCGCTGCCTCCGATCCAGCCGCTCGAGTTCGTGCGCATGATCGCGACGGCGCGCGTGATGATGCCGAAGGCGATGGTCCGTCTCAGCGCGGGGCGCACCGAGCTCACGCGCGAGACGCAGCTCATGGCGATGTACGCCGGCGCGAACAGCATCTTCTACGGCGACAAGCTCCTCACGACGGGCAACCCCGACACCGAGACGGACACGGCGCTCCTGCGTGAGGCCGGCGTCGACGCGATGCCGGCGCGCTCGGCCTGAGCGCGCGAGCGCGCTCGTCGTCGTGCGCGGGCGCTCGCAGGGTCAGACGATCTCCTCGAGGTCGAGCCACGCGTCGAGGTACGCGCCGAGGCGCTTCTCTCCGAGGCCGGGCACCCGGACGATCGCCGCACGTCGCGCCTCTCGCTCCGTGACCTCCGCGAGCACCTGCGCGAGCGAGTGCACGCAGTGCCCCGGCAGGACGGCCTGCTCCGCGACGCCGCGCCGGGCCGCTTCGCCCTTCCGCCAAGCCTGGAGCTGCCCCTCGCGGCGACGGCGGCGAAGCGCGAGCTCGGGCGGCGGCGCGGGACGCTCGAAGTGGACCTTGTCCTCCTCCGGGACGTCGCCCTCCTCGAGCCCGCGACGGAGCGCGTCGCACCAGGCGTCGGCGGAGAGCCCTGGACGCCGCCGCTCGACCATCGCGCGGAACGCGCCGGCCGATCGCGGCTTGTCGCGGCACAGCGCGAGGAGCAGCTCGCTCGGCAAGATCCGGTAGGAGGGCACGTCCGCCTCCTCGGCGAGGCGCTCGCGCAGCTCGTGCAAGCGACGGAGGGCGGCCCGCTCCGCCCACGTCGACAGGGTAGAAGCATGTTTGATGCGTGTGTAGCCGGGTTGCGTATCGATGAGGCGCCCCTCCGCCTGCCGCGCGCGGTGGCGCGACTCCTCCTCGACCTCCTCCAGGATCCCGAGCGAGGCGGCCCGCTCCGCGAGCGTCTCGTCGAGCGAGAGGAGGTGCGCGACGTCGGTCGCGAGGTAGCGCATCGCCGCTTCGGACAGGGGCCGCTTCCCCCAATCGTGTTGCTGGAGCGACTTGTCGACGACGACGCCGAGCTCCCGCTCGAGCACCGAGCCGAGGCCGGTCGCCTCGTGGCCGAGGAAGCGCGCCGCGATCGAGGTGTCGCGGACCCGCCCGAGCGGCGCACCCGCGCCAGCGAGCAGCTCCGCGTCGAAGGTCAGATCGTGCAGGACCTTGAGCGGTCCGTCGGGTCCCAGCACGCCTCGCAGGGGCGCCACGTCGACGGCGAGGGTGTCGACCACGGCGATCTCGGCGCCGGCGTCGGTCTCTATCGCGATCTGCAGCGTGCAGAGGCGCGCGCGGTAGGCGAAGAGCCCGTTCGCCTCGACGTCGACGCCGATCCGCCTCGCGCGGCCGATGCGCGGAACGAGCCTCGCGAGCGCTTCCTCTTCGGTGATGAGCTCGGGCTCGCGCATTCGCCGCTCAGCCTACGCCTCGCGCTCGCTTCCGGATGCGGGCGCCCGCGAGGCCGACGAGCGCGACGACCGTCGCGGCGGCCCCGTCGCCGTTCCCTTCCGCGCCCGTCGGCGCGACCGCGCAGCAGCTGCTCGTCGTCCCCCCCGCGGGGGACTTGCACGCGTCACCGAGGCCGTTGCGCGGGGTCGAGTCGCACGTGTCCGGGACGGTGCCAGGAGGGTAGACGTCGCAGATCGCGTCGATGTCATCCTGCTCGAGGGTCCGCAAGACGAGCGACTTGGGGGGGTAGTCGGGCTGCATCGTCGCGCCAGCGACGGGCGAGTGGCCGAGGCCGAGGAAGTGCCCCGTCTCGTGCGTGAGGATGGAGAGCAGATCGTAGGTGATGGCGGTGTCGTCCGTGGAGAACAAGATGTCGGTGCTGTTGAGCTCCATGTCCGCGTCGCGGATCTCCCCCGTGTCGAGGTTGAAGGTGACCGTGGTGAGGGCGATCGTGTTGTTCGCGGGGTACGGCCAGCCGTTGCTGCGGAACATGATCGTGTTGCTGTTCGCGAGCGTCTGGTTGTACTCGGGCTCCCCGCACGACACGAGGCCGAGGTCGTCCACTCGCATCTTCGGGTGCGCGCCGCCGCCGCAATCGGCGTTCGTCCATGAGGCGAACGCGCGCGCGGCGAGATCCTCCGTCGTCTTCGCGTCGATGCCCGGCGTGCCGTCTCGCTGCACGGTGAATCCGGTGCACGGGGTCGGCCAGAAGATGGGGACGCCGCAGTCACCGGTGCGCGAGGGCGTGCACACCGTGCCGATGGTCTTGTCCGGGCACGAGCTCGTGCGGCAGTAGGCCGCGGCCTCCCTCGGAGACAGGACGGCGGTGACGAGGCCGAGCGCCGAGAGGATCAGCCCCCCGAGCTTCGACGATCCGAGCCGCCTCGGAGGACGGCTCCGCGCGGAGTGTCGCACTACTTGCCCTTGCGCTTCTGCTCGAGCTCGAGCTTGCGGGCGAACGAGGCGGCGAGCACCGGTCGCGCCTCTCCGAGCTTCTTGCCGACGAGCACCTCTTGGGCCGACACGGCCGGACCGCGCCGGGGCAAGAGCAACCCGGCGTCGGGGCTCGCCTTCAACACGGGCTCGGCGCCGCTCTCGTCGAGGGGGAAGTGCCCTTGGGCCCTGCCGGTGACGATGGTGATCGTGTGCCCCGCGCCGTCGTCGACGTCCGCGAGGAACAGGAGAGCCCGCGCGTCGAGCGCGATCTCGGCCTCGCCCGACACGATCTGGCCGAGTCGACCGACCTTGCCGCCGAGCGTGCGGACCCAGATTTCGCTGCGGCCGGAGCCCGTGACCGTCTCGTCGACGACCAGGCGCGTGTAGGTGACGATCCGCCGGCCGCTCGGGAGATCCTCCCACTGGCTCTTGCGCTCGACCGCGGTGGCGACGACGACGTCGTTCGAGAGCTGCATGAGCTCGTCGACGCTCATCAAGACGGAGACCGAGGCCTGCGCCTCGCGCCCGACGCCGAGCCCCTCCGAGGCGTCGAGCGAGAGCGACGCGACCGCGAGCGCAGCGAACGCTGCGACAACCACCTTCCGCATGGCGAGAGCCTAACACGGCTCGCGTCGCTCGGCCCCGGCGTGGGGTGTAAGGCGCGCGGCGCCGTCCCGTTCCTGCTCGCCGAGACCCCACGCGGCTCCCGAGACCCACGCGGCTCGCGAGACCCACGGAGAAGCGCCATGAACATCCCCCATCGCTCCGCCGCGCTGATGACCCTCGCGACGCTCGCCGCGCCAGGCCTCGCCGGATGCTTCGAGATCAAGAACGGCGACACGAAGACCGCCGAGGACGTCGTCAAGAGCGTGCCCAAGCTCGTGCCGCGCGGCAGCCTCACGGCGCAGCTCGACCTCGACGGATCGAAGCTCACGATCGCCGCGCGACAGACGTGCGCCCTCGTCGAGATAGAGGACGTCGAGCACACGACGAAGACGGAGAAGAAGTTCGAGAGCGGCGTGACGGGCGGCCTCGTCGCCATGGGCTTGCTCGGCAGCGTCCCTTTGGCGGGCGGCATCGCGATGCTCGCGGACTCGCCCAAGGTCTTCGACTCGAACCACGACTCACGAACCTACAACCCCACGGGCAAGGGCGCGGCGATCGCGCTCGGCACCCTCCTCACCACGATCGGCACGGTCTCGGTCGCGGTCCCGCTCATCAACGCGGGCCGCGTCGCGGGGAGCGACACGAGCACGAGCACCGACCACCGCGAGGGAAAGACCCTGCGCGCCCAGGTGGCCTGCGACGGATCGGTGCCCGCGACGGCCTTCTCGGTGACGGCGCAGGCGCCCGGTGGGCCGAACGCGTCGCTCGGACAGACCGACGCGCAAGGGCACATGACGAGCGATCTCAAGGTCGCGCTCGCGTCGTGGTTCACGACCGGCGTGCCGCCCGTCAGCGCGGGCATCTACGTGAACAACCAGTTCGTCGGCGAGATCAAGGTCGACGACCTCGCGCGATCGGTGTTCGCGGAGCGCGCGCAGCAAGACGAGCTCGCGTGGACCCAAGCGGAGGCGCAGACCTGCGGGAGCCTGCGCACGGAGGCGGCGTGCGCGAGGGTCCGCGCCTACCAGACCGCCTTCCCGACGGGGCGACACGTCGAGGAGGCGGTGCGCACGCTCGCGCCGCTCACGCCGCAGCCGCCCGTCGTGGCCGAAAACCCGCTGACCCAGCGCATCCGGCGCGCGGTGCAGGCCGCCCAGAGCGCCTCGAACCTCGCCGCGAACAAGGTGCGCGAGCGCGCGCAGAAGGAGCAGCAGAAGGCGCTGCTCAAGGCCGAAGAGGACGCGGCGAAGGCGGGCAAAGCCGCCTGCGAGGCCACGTGTCGCAAGAGCTGCGACGAGCCCCAAGACCCGAAGAGCAAGACCAACCCGCAGCGCGACGCCGCTGAGTGCCGAACGACCTGCGTCGAGGAGGCGTGCCCGTGAAGACCAAGATCCCCCCCGTGCGACGACCCGCGCCGCACCGACTCGCGCGCGCCTCGGCCGGCGCGCTCGCTCTGCTCGCGGCTACGGCCCTCGGCCTCACCGCGTGCTCGCTCCTGAACCAAGAGGGCCCCGAGGTGACGTGCGCCGAGCTGCTCTGCGGAAAGATCAACGCGTGCCGGCAGGGCATCATCGCGCAGTGCTCGGACGGCGTGAACGTGAAGTACCACGTCTGCGGCTCGTCGGACGTGTGCAAGGAGACTTGGCAAGTCGAGGGCGCGTACAAGTGCACGGCGGAGGCGACCGACTGCGAAGGGTGCCGACCCGAACGCAACGGCTGCGAGGACGTCACGACGAGCTCGACCTCGACCGAGACGGGCACGGGCACGGGCACGGGCACGGGCACGGGGAGCGGTGGGAGCGCGACGAGCTCGGGCGCGGGCGGCGGAGGCGGGTCGGGCGCGGGAGGTTGATCGCCGCCTTGCCGCGCGCAGGCGACGGCGCTACCCGCTGGGCATGAGCGACGTCCTGACCCTCGGCTCTCACTCCTTCCGGTCGCGCCTCTTCGTGGGCACGGGCAAGTACAAGGACGTCGCGGAGACGGAGCGCGCCCTCGTCGCATCGGGCGCCGAGGTCGTCACCGTCGCGCTCCGTCGCGTGAACCTCGAGGACCGCGGAGAGGGCTCGATGATGTCGCTCCTCACGAGCGGCAAGTTCACGCTGCTGCCGAACACCGCGGGCTGCTACAGCGCGAGCGACGCGGTGCGGACGTGCCGCCTGGCGCGCGAGCTGCTCGGCACCGACCTCGTGAAGCTCGAGGTGATCGGCGACGAGAGGACGCTCTTCCCCGACAACGAGGCCACGCTGGAGGCCGCGAAGATCCTCGTGAAGGAGGGGTTCGTCGTGCTGCCGTATTGCATCGACGATCCGATCGTCTGCAAGAAGCTGGTCGATCTCGGCTGCGCGGCGGTGATGCCTCTCGCGGCGCCGATCGGCTCCGGTCTCGGCATCCGCAACCCGTACAACCTGATGATCATCCGCGAGCAGACGAAGGTCCCCGTCATCGTCGACGCCGGCGTCGGGACCGCGAGCGACGCCGCCGTCGCGATGGAGCTCGGGTGCGACGGCGTGCTGATGAACACGGCGATCGCCGGCGCGGCCGATCCGATCCTCATGGCCGAGGCGATGCGCGACGCCGTCGTCGCCGGTCGCAAGGCCTTCCGCGCCGGCCGCATGCCGAAGAAGCTCTACGCGACCGCGTCGTCGCCCGTCTCGGGGCTCCTGGGATCGTGAGCGGCCTCTCCAGCATCGTCCTCGGCAGCGCGCTCGTCGCGCTCTCCGTCGCGCCGTTCCAATGTCCGAGCAAGCCCGATCCGTCGCGCGTCCGCGAGGACACGCCCGGCGAGGCGCTCTACGACCTCGCCGTGCAGTTCGGAAAAGCCGGCGACAAGGAGGGCGAGATCCGAACCCTTCAGTACCTCGTCGCGAAGTACCCTCGGAGCCGCTTCGCGGTGCGCGCCGAGAGCGATCTCGAGGCCCTCGGGGTCGCGGTGCCGAAGCCCACGGTGGGCGTGGATCCCGAGCGCGAGGGCGTCCCGTTCGGGCGGCTGCCGGGCGACGTGCCGAGCGCCTCCGCTTCGCCGCAGACGAGCGCGGCGCCCTCGGCTTCGCCGTGAGTCGAAGACAGAGAGCCCGAGGCCTCCTCGGGTGAGCGCGACGACGCCGCTCCTCACCTACGTGACCGACACGCGCGTCGTCGACGGAGAGCGCCTCCTCGCGCGTCTCGACCGCCTCCGTCGCGAGGCGCCCGATCTCACCCCCCGCGTCGCGGTCCAGGTTCGGGATCTCGGTCGCTCGGGGCGTGAGCTCGCGACGACCGCGAGAGACCTCGCGCGAGGCGCCCGCGCTCTCGGCTGCCGGCTCGTCGTCAACGACCGGATCGATCTCGCTCTGCTCGTCGGCGCCGACGGCGTCCACCTCGGGCGAACGTCGGTGTCGATCGCGGACGCGCGCAGGCTCCTCGGTCCTGCCGCGCTGGTGTCGGTCGCCTGCCACGCGCCGGCCGAGGTGGTGGTCGCGGCGCGCCTCGGAGCGACGTGCTGCACGCTGTCGCCGATCTTCGCGAGCCCCGGCAAGGACGCGCCGCTCGGCGTCGAGGCGATCGGCGAGGCGCGACGACTCCTCGCGCAGGCGGGCCTCACGATCGGGCTCGTCGCGCTCGGAGGCATCGACGCGGACACCGCGAAGGACGCGCTCGCGGAAGGAGCCGACGGCGTCGCGGCCATCCGCGCGGAGATCCCCGCCGCGGTGTTTTCGAGACGGACGACGTCCGATCCCTCCTCGGGCGGACGTCCCTGACCCGCGAGCCTCCTTTCTCGACGCTCGGCGGGCTCCTTGCTAATCACCGCCCCATGTCCCGTGAGGAAAAGAAGGGCGTCTTCGCCCCGGTCAAGAGCGAGCTCGACTTCCCGTCCGACGAGGCGACGATCCTCGCCTTCTGGAAGGCGAACGGCATCTTCGAGCGGACGCTCTCCGCCTCGACGCGCGCGACCGGTCCCTCGAAGGGCACCTTCGTCTTCTACGAGGGCCCGCCGACCGCGAACGGCATGCCGCACAACGGGCACGTGCTGACCCGCGCGGTGAAGGACGTCTTCCCTCGCTACAAGACGATGCAGGGCTACGACGTCCCGCGGAAGGCCGGCTGGGACACCCACGGTCTGCCCGTCGAGGTCGAGGTCGAGAAGGAGCTGCGCATCCACGGCAAGGCGGACATCGAGCGGTACGGCGTCGAGCCCTTCACCCATCGCTGCATCGAGAGCGTCTTCCGCTACACCGAGGCGTGGGAGAAGCTGACGGACAAGATCGGCTTCTGGGTCGACCTCCCGAGCGCCTACGTCACCTACCACCAGAGCTACGTCGAGAGCGAGTGGTGGGCGCTCTCCGAGCTCTTCAAGAAGGGCCTGCTCGAAAAGGGACACAAGGTCGTCTGGTGGTGGGCGCAGGGCGGCACCGCGCTCTCCTCGGCCGAGGTCGGGCAGGGCTACAAGACCGTCGACGATCCCAGCGTCTTCGTCGCGTTCCCGCTCGAGAGCGATCCCGCGACCGCGCTGCTCGTGTGGACGACGACGCCCTGGACCCTGCCGTCCAACATGTACGCCGCCGTCCACCCGGAGTTCGACTACGCGTTCTGCACGGGCGCGGGCGATCGCACGCTGGTGCTCGCGAAGAACCTCGTCGAGGCGGTGGGCAAGAAGCTCGGCGTCACGCTCGCGATCACGCGCGAGGTGAAGGGCAGGGAGCTCGTCGGCACGAAGTACGTCCCGCCGTTCGACACCTATCGCGAGGAGGGGCGCGCGCACGCCCAGACGCACGCCGTCATCGCCGCCGACTTCGTCTTGATGGACGCGAGCGGCATCGTCCACATCGCTCCCGCGTTCGGCGAGGACGACGCGAACGCGCACCAGAAGCTCCGCCGAGACGACCCGGCGTTGCCGCTCTTCTGCGCGGTCGGCCCCGACGGGAAGTTCACCGACGTCCTGCCCGCCTACGCGGGTCGCTGGGTGAAGGACTGCGACAAGGACCTGCAACACGATCTCAAGACGCGCGGCCTCCTCGTCCACGCCGAGCTCTATCGCCACGAGTACCCGTTCTGCTGGCGCAGCGATCAGGACCCGCTCATCCAGTACGCCCGTCCCGCCTGGTACATCCGCACCACGGCCGAGATCGACAAGGCGATCGCGAACAACCAGACCATCCAGTGGCTCCCGGATCACATCAAGGACGGCCGCTTCGGCGACTTCCTCCGCAACAACGTCGACTGGGCGCTCTCGCGCGAGCGCTACTGGGGCACGCCGCTCAACATCTGGGTGAACGACGTGACGGGGGCGATGGAGGCGCCCGCCTCGGTCGCGGAGATCCTCGCGAAGAACCCGCGCGCCTTCGAGGCCTTCGACGAGGCGAGGAAGAAGAACCCGGCTCTCTCTCCTCACCTGCGGGTGCACAAGCCCTGGGTCGACCTCGTCACGTGGCAGAACCCGGGCGAAGAGGGCACCTATCGCCGCGTCCCGGACGTCATCGACTGCTGGTTCGACTCCGGGTGCATGCCGTTCGCGCAGTGGGGCTACCCGCACGCCGAAGGCTCGAAAGAGGACTTCGAGCGGGCCTTCCCGGCGGACTTCATCTCGGAGGCGATCGATCAGACGCGCGGGTGGTTCTACTCGCTGCTCATGGTGTCCACGCTCGTCTTCGACGCCGACACGCAGAAGAAGATGGGCCTCGCGTTCCAGCGACCGTTTCCGCACCCCTACAAGACGTGCGTCGTGCTCGGCCACGTCTGCGACAAGGAGGGCAAGAAGGAGTCGAAGTCGAAGGGCAACTACACGCCGCCCGAGATCATCCTCGACCGCGTCCGCATGGAGTTCGCGGTGAACCACGCGCTCCTCGCGAAGGCCGCCGCGGGCTCCCCGAAGGGCGCGCAAGCGAAGGGCGAGGAGCCCGGCGTCGCCTACATCGCGCGCGAGGACTACGAGGGCCTCGATCTCACGGGCGAAGGCGCGAAGGTGAAGATCCAGCGGGGCGACGTCGCCGCGAGCGCGCTCGACATGGAGCTCCGCCCGACGAAGGGGCTCCCTCGCCGCATCGTCGCGCTCGCGAAGGCCGACATGGAGAAGCTCGGCGTCGTCGAAGGACCGAAGGGCGTCGACGTCTCGCCCGTCGAGGTCCCGCGCCTCGCGACGGACCACAAGGTCTCGATCGAGGACCCCTCGTCCTCGTCGCCGGGCGCGGACGCCTTCCGCTGGTTCTTCTACGCCTCGAGCCCGTCGTGGACGAACACGCGCCACTCGCTCTCGAACGTGCGGCTCGAGCAGAAGGAGTTCCTCGTCAAGCTCCGCAACGTCTACTCGTTCTTCACGACCTACGCGAACATCGACGGCTTCGATCCGTCTCGCGGCAACGAGGCGGCGTCGCGCGTCGATGCGGCCGCGCTCGCGAAGAGTACGGGCTACCGGCCGGTGAAGGAGCGGAGCCTGCTCGATCGCTGGATCCTCAGCGAGCTCGCGCTCACGGTGCAGAAGGTCACCGAGGCGCTGGACGCCTACCACCTCTACGACGCCGCGCGCGCGATGGTCGATCACGTGGAGGCGGTGTCGAACTGGTACGTGCGCAGGAGCCGCTCGCGGTTCTGGGCCGCCGGACACTTCGACGCCGGCACCGCCACGGCGGACAAGGCCGACGCGTATTTCACGCTCTTCGAGGTGCTCGTGACGCTCTCGAGGCTCTCGGCGCCGTTCGTGCCGTTTTTCGCAGAGGAGATGTATCAGAACCTCGTTCGCAAACCGTGGCCGAAGACGCAGCCCGACAGCGTGCACCTCGTCGCGTTCCCGGTGGCGGACGCGGCCGCGATCGAGCCGTCGCTCGCCAAGGAGATGCGCGCCGTGCGCGACGTCGTGAGCCTCGGCCTCCAGGTCCGCACCGCGAACAAGCTCAAGGTGAGGCAGCCGCTCGCCGTCGCGGACTTGGTGATGAGCGACCGCGCGCTCGGCGACGCCGTCCTCGCACACGCGGATCTCGTGGCGGACGAGCTCAACGTCCACGAGGTGAAGCTCCTCGCGCCGGGGGAGGAGACGAGCCTCGTCTCCTACACGTTGAAGCCGAACTTCCGCGCGCTCGGGCCGAAGCTCGGCAAGAAGGTGCAGCTCGCGAAGGAGGTCCTCGCGAAATGCGACGCGAGCAAGCTCCGCGCGGAGCTCGCCGAGAGGGGCACCGCGGAGATCGAGCTCGACGGCGAGAAGGTGAGCCTGACGCCCGACGAGATCCAGGTGAGCGTCGACGCGAAGGAGGGCTTCGCCGCCGCGGGAGGTCGCGTCGGGGTGGTCGTCATCGACTGCCACATCACCGACGCCCTCCGCGACGAGGGGCTCGGCCGGGAGATCCTCGCGCGCATCCAAGGCCTGCGGAAGGAGCTCGCCCTCGAGTTCAGCGATCGCGTCCGGCTGCACGTGGACGGGAGCCCGCGTGTCCTCAGCGTGACCCGCGGCAGCCGCGCGCTCTTCGAGCGAGAGGCTCTGGCCGACGCGCTCACGGTGGGCGACGAGGGGACGCTCGCGGGCGAGCGGCGCGAGGTGACCGTC
>CAYYKK010000081.1:0-25388 GCA_964467935.1 uncultured Polyangiaceae bacterium | reverse complement strand
GAGCTGCTCGCCGTTCCGCGTGCCGATCGCGCGGCTCGCGGCGGCCCAGGCGACGCTCAAGAGCCGCGCCGGCGCGGAGCTCAAGGTGGGTGAGCAGTAGCGATCGCGGAGCCGTAGTGATCGCGGAGCCGCAGCGATCGGGGAGCCGTAGCGATCGCGGAGCCGTAGCGAAGCGCGCGCCTAATAGAGATAGGGCACGATGCGGTATTTGACCTTCTCGCAATACGTGTCCCAGTCGGCGCCGTACTTCTTCTTGCACTCGCGGTGATCGCGGCGCTCCCGGTCGATGAGCAGCGGCGCGAAGTAGATGAAATAGAAGTACGGCGGCACGTGGCTCGCGCCGGTCGGAAGGCACCAGGCGAGCGCCATCATCAAGTCGCCGAGGTAGTTGGAGTGGCGCGAGAGGCCCCACCAGCCCGAGGTGAGGAGCTTCGTGCCGCGCTTCGTCGCGATGAAGGTCGGCTTCTTCCCCCAGATGCGCGCCTCGGGGTCCGTGCGGAAGCTGTGCTTCTGGAGGTTCGACGTCCGAAATACGTAATAGCCGGCGAAGTTGAGGACCACGACGAGCGGGATCGCCCACGTCGGCAAGGCGACCTCGTGGGTCACGAGGTACTGCGACTGGAGCGAGAACGTGAACGGCATCCAGACGACGAACCCGAACGCGAGCATGAACCCGTAGTTCTCGTAGTTGATGTCCCAGGTCGAGAGCATCGCCGACTCGAAGAAGTAGAAGTCGGCGACGTAGAAGAGCTGGAAGACGCAGACGAGGATCATCGAGACGGAGAGTGTCCCCGTCGTCTCCCACTGCGCGGCGGCCATCGCGAGCGTGATCGCGATCCACGTCGTCATCCCGATCTTCGACTCGAAGAAGAGCTTGAGATCGAAGTCGCCGATGCGCGGGTTGAGGGCGCTGCCCATGAAGTAGTCGTAGACGACGTTGCCGCTGCGCCGCTCGTCTCGCGTCGACGTGAAGCCGTAGAGATAGAGGAACAGCGACAGCGCGAACGCGAAGAGGATCGAGATCGACAGGAGCGGGCCGAGCTCGGCGAGGACGGCGGTCCCGCGCACGAGGCCCGCGCGATAGAGGCCCGCGAGCGCGGCGAGCGACACCCAGAGCGAAGTGAAGCCGTTCAGCTTGTACGAGAGCTTCACGCCGTCGCGCTGGGCGAGGCCGACGACGACCTTGCCGGGCAAGAGCGCTTGGAGCGCGATCTGGAAGAGGAGCCAAGCGGCGAAGTAGACGAACGCGCGCGGGGTCGGCGTCGGGATCTCGCGGAGCACCGCGAGCGAGGGCAGCACGAGCGCGCCGCCGTGCCGGTGGATGCAGATCCAGAGGTACGTGGTGAGCGTCGGCAGCCCGACGAGGAACAGCTTCGCGCCGAGCGGACCGCCGAAGTGAGACGTGTCCGCCTTCTCGGCCCGTCGCGCGGTTTTCGTCGCGTTCGCGCTCGCGTCGACCGTCGATTGCGTCATCAGCGCCGAGGCGTCGCACAACTCGCGCGCGGTCGGAAGGGCGTGCGCGTAGGCGTGGTCAACAGTTCGGACAGTCGCACACGATCGTGGTCGGCGAGGAGGGCCCGCCGCACTGCAGGAACATGCTCGCGCACGCGGGCTTCGCGCAGCTGCAGTCGAGCTTGCCCGCGCACGGGTCCGGGAAGCACGCGAACCACGAGCCGCCGATGTCGGGCTGACCGTTCACGCAGATCGACTGGGTGTCGCAGGCGAGGCCGCCGCCGCAGTCGATGCAAGGTTGGCCGCACGCGGGGCCGCCGCTCACCGTCCACTGGCCTTGGACGCACGTCGCCTGCGTGGCGCAGCACGAGCTCGGCACGACGCACGTCTGGCCCTCGAGCATCGGGCAGGGCGAGCCGATGCCCTTGAAGTCGAAGTTGGAGCAGTCGATCAGGCCGCCGGTGCTCGACGACGAGGCGACCGTGGTCCCGACCGAGGTCGACTTGGCGGAGCTCGATGTGCCGCTGGTGGCGCTCGGCCCCGAGCCGGTGCCACCCGCCCCTCCTTGGCTCGTGTCGAAGACGACCTTCCCGCCGCAGCCGGCGAGCGCGAGGGTAAGCGCGAGACAAGTGCGAAGAGAGATCATGCGCACGAGGGTAGCGCCGCTCGAGAGGGCTCGAAAATCAGGGTTGATCCAAGCCTTCGCGGCGCGCGCGGCGAGCGTCTCCCGATCCGCTTCGAGCGAGGTCCGCGCGTGCGGAGCGCGACCGCCTCGCGGGACAAACCGCGTCGGCGTGTCGTTTCGGCTTGCCCTGGCCTCTCCGCGCGTCCAGTACGCCCCCCGTGACTACCTATCGCAGGAGGCGCCGCGGGCGTCCTCAAGCCGCCGCGACGCCCGTCGCCCCTTCTCCCTCGCCGACGTCGCCGAGCGCGCCGCCGCCCCGCCCTCGCTTGCCCGCGACCGAAGAGATGCTCGCGCGCGTCGCCGCGTCGCCGTTCTCTTCGCTGGGGCTCCGGCCGGAGCTCGTGCGCGCGCTGCTCGAGGAGGGCTACGAGACGCCGTCGCCCGTGCAGGTCGAGGTGATCCCGAGCGCGCTCGCCGGGCGTGACGTCCTCGGCGCCGCGCAGACGGGCACGGGGAAGACCGCGGCGTTCGTGCTGCCGATCCTCCAGCAGCTCGAGGCGTCGCCGCCTCGTGAGCGGGGCATCCGCGCGCTCATCCTCACGCCAACGCGCGAGCTCGCGGCCCAAATCGGCGAGCGCATCGGCACCTACGGTCACTATCTCTCTCGCACGCACGCCGTCATCTACGGCGGCGTCAGCCAGCGCAAGCAAGAGGAGGCGCTCGCGCGCACGCCCGACATCCTCGTCGCGACGCCGGGCCGGCTGCTCGATCTGATGCAGCAGGGCTTCGTCCGCCTCTCGTCGATCACCCACTACGTGCTCGACGAGGCCGACCGCATGCTCGACATGGGCTTCGTCCACGACGTGCGGCGCGTCACGGCGGCGCTGCCGACGGCGCGGCAGACGTTGTTCTTCTCCGCCACCATCCCGGCCGCGATCGACACGCTCGCGAGGAGCATGCTGACGAACCCGGTGCGGGTGTCGGTCACGCCCACGGTGACGACGGCCGTCACCGTCGAGCAGTCGGTCATGTTCGTGGCGAAGGCCGACAAGCGCGCGCTGCTCGAGCGCGTCCTCTCGGAGGGCGACGTCGAGCGAGCGATCGTGTTCACGCGCACCAAGCACGGCGCGAACCGCCTCGCGGAGCAGCTGGGTCGCGCGGGCATCGTCGCCGCGGCGATCCACGGCAACAAGTCGCAGGGCGCTCGCGAGCGCGCGCTCGAGGGCTTCCGCGCCGGCGCCTTGAAGGTCCTCGTCGCGACCGACCTCGCCGCGCGCGGCATCGACGTCGACGGGATCTCGCACGTCATCAACTTCGAGCTGCCGAACGTCGCGGAGAGCTACGTCCACCGCATCGGCCGCGCGGGACGCGCCGGCGCGCTCGGCCGCGCGATCTCGTTCTGTGACGGCGAGGAGCGCGAGCTGCTCTCGGACATCGAGCGCCTCATCCGGCGACGACTTCCCTCGACGGGCGAGCTGCCCGTGGAGCCGGTGTCGGCGAAGCCCGCGCCTCTGCCGAGCCAGCTCGGCCGCGGTCAGGCTCACGGGCGCCGCTCCTTCCGACCGCGAGGTCGCTGACCCCGCGCGGGGCGGGTACCTGGTCGACCTGACGGTCCGAGAGGCGGCCCCGAGAATCCGGCCGTTTTCGTCGGGCCTCGCCCCCGAACGGCGCGCCGCGGGGATCCGGCTTGACAGGCGGCGACGGTTCCAGCGTCCTATGGGTTTCGATGTCGTCAGCTTGCGTCCGCTGTGCGGAGCCGATCGTCACGGAGACCTGCCCGTTTTGTGGCGAGGTGCAGCCGACCGATCCGCTCGTCGGCACGGTGGTGACCGAGCGCTACGAGATCATCGAGCTGCTCTCGATCGGCGGCATGGCGCGCATCTACCGCGCCGTTCAGCGCTCGCTCAATCGACCGGTGGTCGTGAAGGTGGTCGATCCCGAGCTGCTCTCGGGCGATGAAGAGACCGCTGACGAGGCGGTGCAGCGGTTCATGGTCGAGGCGCAGGCCGCGAGCCGCCTGAACCATCCGAACGTCATCAGCGTCATCGACTTCGGTCGGGCCGCGGAGAGCGAGGGCGGCTACCTGTTCCTCGTCATGGAGCTCCTCTCGGGGCGCGACCTGCGCGTCGTGATGAACGAGGAGGCGCCGCTCGAGTTCCCGCGCATCGCGAGCATCCTCAAGCAGACGCTCGCCGCGCTCATCGAGGCGCACTTCATCGGCATCACGCACCGAGACGTGAAGCCCGACAACATCATCCTCGAGGCGCGTCGGCGCGGCGACCACGTGAAGGTCATCGACTTCGGCCTCGCGAAGCTCGGCAGCAACCAGAGCGTGACCCGCGTCGGCAAGACGCTCGGTACGCCCCACTACATGGCGCCCGAGCAGATCCGCGGCGACGCGCTCGGCAGCGGCGATCTCTACGCGGTCGGCGTCATCCTCTACGAGATGCTGACCGGCGAGGTGCCGTTCGACGGGCAATCGCCGATGGAGATCCTGCAGAAGCACGTCTCGGCGCCTCGACCCGATCCGCGCGCCGTCGCGAGCCGCGAGATCCCCGACGAGATCGCGGAGGTGTGCATGCGCGCGATGGCGGTCGACCCCGCCGATCGCTTCGCGAGCGCCGAGGCCTTCTCGGACGCGATCGAGGACGCGATGGGGGGCGCCCCGGCGTCCGAGCGGCTCTCGCTCACCGGGCTCTCGCTGCCGCCACCGCGCGCGTCGCTGCCGCCCTCCGTCCCGCGCCCGGCGCCTCGACCCGCCGCGCCCGAGGTCGAGGTCTCGGCGGCGACGGCGGGCCCGTCGCTCGGACCGGAGCTCGTCGGTCGCGACGCCGATCTCGCGTGGGGCTGCGCCATGCTCGAGGATCCGGGCGTCGGGGCCGTCGTCTTCACGGGACCGCCGGGCATCGGTCGCTCGCGCATGCTCGCCGAGCTGTCGGCGTGCGCGGAGCTCGAGGGTGCGCTCGTGATCTCGGCGCGGCCACCTCCGCGTCCGCGCCAAGAGATCGGGTTCGCGCCGCTGCGCGCGATCGTCGCGAGCCTCCTCGGGCGACCGGCGTCGGACGCCTCGCTCGCGTCCGGGCGCGCGTCCGACGAGCCGCTCGTGTCGGCGGGGCTGCGGACGCTGTTCGCCGGCGAGGTCACGAAGGGCGCTTCGGGCCCGGTGCAGACGAGGCGCGGGCTGGCGCACGCGCTCGGCTGGGCCCTCGGGCGAGCGAGCGAGCGCGCGGAGGGCGCGCGCGTCGTGCTCGCGGTGGACGACCTCGACTCCGTCGACGGTGTCTCGCGTCAGGCGCTCGTCGACGTCCTCGCGCGGCCTCCGTCGGTGAAGTGGGCGCTCCTCGCGTCGGCGCGCGAGGAGATCGCGGAGCTCCCGCCGGAGCGCACCGTGTCGCGCTCGCTCGCTCCGCTCAGCTCGTCGGAGGCGGCGGCGCTGGCGCAGGCGGTTCGGAGGGGCATCGGCGGGGAGCGCGCCGCCCGCGAGGTCGAGCCGCTCTACGTCACGCTGCTATCGCGTTGGGGGCTCGACCGACCTGGGGCGCGCGCGCCCGTGGAGCTCGAGCAGCTCGTCGAGTGGCGGATCTCGAGCCTCAAGCCCGCCGAGCGGCGCGTGCTCCTCGCGGCCGCCGTCGCGGGCGGCGGGTCGCGATCGGATCTCGCGGCGCTGACGCGCCCGAAGGATCTCGACGACGCGCTCGAGTCCCTCGTGACGGCGGGCCTCCTCGAGCGGCACCCGGAGCTCGAGCTGTCGATCCCCCACGAGATCTTCGCGCGCGTGATGCTCGGGGTCTCGCCGGCCGGCGCCGTCGCGGAGCTGCGCAAGAAGCTCGGCGAGGTCCTCGCCGCCCGCGACGGCTCGGTCGAGCTGCGCGCGTTCCACTCGATCCGCACCCAGCCCGACTTCGAGACCTTCATGCTGGTCGAGGACTGCGCGGCGATGCGATCGCAGCGCGGCGACGACGCGGGCGCGATCGAGATCCTCACCGAGGGGTTCCGCGCCGGGCACACCATGCTCGCCCGCGGCGACGCGGTGACGGGCAAGAGCGCGTGCGTGGTGTTCGGTCAGAAGCTCGGCGCGGCGCTCGCGAAGGTCGGCGAGCCCGAGCGGGCGCTCGGCGTGCTCGCCGAGGCGCTCTCGCTCTTGCCCCCGCGCGATCCCAACCGCGTGCCCGTCCTCGAGGAGCTCGCGCGGATCGCGGTTCGTCTCGGCCACCCCGACGCCGACAAGTACCGGCGCGAGGCCACGGTGCTCCGACGACCGATCGAGCGCTGAGGTCGCGCGATCAGCGCGCGACGACCGGGCGGCGGGGCGACGAGCCGCTCAGGGCCCGTGATCGGCGAGGATGGCGGCCTTCAGCGCGACGAACTGGTCGTAGCCGTTGCCCGTCGCGAGGACCTTCAGGTCGGGGTTCGCGACGACCCACGACGGATAGCCCGTCATGTCCTTCTCGATCGGCTCGAACATCGCGAGCCCCCAGCCGCGGTCCTCGAGGATCGGGGACGACAGCATGTGCGTCGTCGTCCACTGATTCAGCATCGCCTTCGTGGTCGGTCCGAAAGGATCGGCGAGGAGCGGCGCGAGCAGCGTGACGATCGTCACGTCGATGCCCTGCGCCTTCATGTCCGCGATGAACTTCTCCTCGTCGTCGGCCATCGTGTTGCAGGGCGGGCAGTCGCGCGCCGCCATGTCGACCACGAGGTAGCCCCCCTTGAAGTCGTGCAAGCGGACGACGTCTCCGCACTTGTCCTTGAAGAGGCCGTCGGGCAGCGTCGCGCCGACGGAGAGCGCGTAGTTGCCCGTGTAGGCCG
The DNA here is from genome assembly GCA_964467935.1 of uncultured Polyangiaceae bacterium. Taxonomy (GTDB): domain Bacteria; phylum Myxococcota_A; class Polyangia; order Polyangiales; family Polyangiaceae; genus CAYYKK01. The sequence goes on along the minus strand of CAYYKK010000081.1, from coordinate 18,502 downwards.
GCGGGCTCGCCTTCGGCCAGCCGCACGCGTACGTCGCCGCGGCCTCGAAGCCGTTCATCGGATCGGCCATCTCCGTCGCCGTCGTGAGCGAGCCGGACACGTCGAACTGCATCGTACCGCCGACGGGAGCCGTGAGCGCCGTGAGCACGTTCGTCGTGGTGAGGGTCGCGCCCTGCGTCGTCACGGTCCCTTGTTGCGACATCGGTCCGACGCCGCGGTACCAGTTCCCCGCGGCGTCGTAGCCGATCCACTCCTCCTTCGACGGCGCGGTCATGGAGACCTGGGGGTAGCAGTCGGTCTTGCCGGCGGTCATGTCGACCGTCGCGTCGAACACCGCGACGCAGTCGGGGCAGTACCACGGGCGAGAGCGGTCCTCGTGTCCCGTGTAGTGGCGCGTGTACGAGCAGTCCGTCGCGCCCGCCGCCTTCGCGGTGTCGTCGAACGTCACCTTCCAAGTGATGTCGCCCACGACCGTCTGGCGCGTGGGGGCGGCGACAGAGCCACCTTGGCCACCCGACCCACCCGCGCCGCCGGTCGCGGCGGTCGTCGTGGCCGAGGTCGACCCGCCCCCGGATCCGCTCGTGAGCGGGTTGACCTTCTCGTCGTGGCAAGCCACGAGCGACGAGAGGACGACGAGCGCGGGCGCGAGGAGGAGGACGTTCTGCTTCACCTCTCGACGCTTAGCCGATCGTCGTCGCGGAGCCTAGCCGCCCCGCGCCTGAGCGGACAATCCGCGCCGGGCGCGTCGCGCCCCCCGCGCCGAGCTTCGCGCGCCGTCGGATCGCGCGTAGTCTCCACCGTCCAACGAGGAGGCTCGGCGTGGGTCCTGTGTCGCTCGCCCGCTGGCAGTGGGATGGCTATCACCGCTTTCACCGATCGCGGGCGAACCTTCTCCTGCACATCGTCGCGGTTCCGCTCTTCCTCTGCGGCAACGTCGGGCTCGTGAGCGCGCTCGCCCGTGGCGCGTGGCTCGTCGCGCTCGGCGCGCTCGCGTCGATGGCCGTCTCCGTCGCGCTCCAGGGGCGAGGGCATCGCACCGAGGACAACCCCCCCGAGCCGTTCACGAGCCCCTTCAACGCCGTCGGTCGCATCTTCCTCGAGCAGTGGGTGAGCTTCCCGAGGTTCGTCCTCACCGGCGGATTCGCCCGCGCTCTGCGCGGCGAGGCCTGAGCCGCAGGCCTACGCGTGGGGGCAGGTGCCGTACGCGGGCAGCGTCGAGGTCGAGGTCTTGCCGTCGATGGTCAACGACACCGGCCGGTCGAGGGCGTCGTGGACGCGAAGGCGACGGTCTCGCTGACGGTCCTCGTCTTGCCGGTCTTCGTCGTCGTCGCCCGCGACAGCGTGATGTCGCCCGCGTCCGCGTAGCAGCCGCCGGGCACGTGAGCTGTTGCTCCGTAGCTCGAGAGCCGCCGCTCAGGGCGCGAGGATGCGGCCCGGCGCGCCGTTCGCGCCTTGCGCGGTGTGGCAGTTCGCGCAGTTGCCGTCCATCTGCGCCGCCGCCATCGCGCGCTCCTTGCCGTTCTTCAGCACCTTGGCGGTGTAGGGCAGGGCCACGCTGCGGCGCGTGTAGAAGTTGCCGGCCGAGGACGTCGTGAGCTCGGTCACGACACCCTTGGCGTCGGTGATCTGTACTGTGGCACCACTGATACCGTTGCAGTTGTTGTCGTCCTTCGACCCGCCCATCACCGTACCCGCGATGAAGTACACCGGCGCTTCGGTGTTCTGGTGGCACGTGATGCAGTTGTCGCCCGGCGCCATGTCGCGCCCCTCGTCGACTTGGGAGGGGGCGTTCGTCGAGCACACCTCCGGCCCGCCGCCGCCCGCGCACCCGAAGAGCGTCGACACCGAGATCAAAGCCACGATCGAGCGTGATGGAAGGGAAGTCATGCGAGGGGGCTCTCCTCTGGTCGGCGGCGATCGGGGTCACTCCCCCGCGGCGTCGCCACGAAGCCCTTCTTTTCTAGCAGTCCCGGCGGTGAGCCGCGCCACACGAAATCGTGCTCGGTCGCTCACGAAACCGATATCGGCGGGCGCTTTCATCAACCGCTCGCGCGCGGTCTCGCCCGGCCGCTCGTCTACTTCGCGCTCGCCGCGGGTCGAGCGCGCACCGCGTCCCAGCTCGCGATGAGCTTGTCGAAGTCACCCTGCTGACCCGGATCGAGCGTCGCGCGCAGCTCGCTGCGCATCTTCGCGCGAAGCGCGGTGGACCTCGGATCGGGGGGGATCTCGGCCAAGTCGCGATCGTAGCGCGCCAAGATCTCCTGGATCTTCTCCTTCTGTTCGGCGCGGAGACCGAGCTTGCGCTCGAGCGACCAGAGGAACACCCCGTGGCGCGTTCCGCGGTGGGCGTCGTCGAACAGATCGAGGTCCCGATGGCGCGCGACGACGCTCTCGATGGCCGCGCCGGCGATCCCCCCGAGCGCGAACACCGCGACGAAGGCGGAGATGACCTTGATCTTCGAGCGCGTCATGGATCTCCCGTGCCCGAGGCGACGCCGACGTCGCTCGCGGACGCGACGCGCTCGGCCAGCCGCCCGTCGTCGAGCGCCGCGACCGCGACGGCGGCGAGCGTCGCGCACAGCGCCAAGACCGAGCCGCCGCGCGACCAGCGCCACGCCTGATCCCACTTGAATCGCGCCGACGTCTCCTCCGCGCGGAGGGCGTCGAGCACGCGCGCCGCGAGCGCGGGTCGGGGCGAGACGTCGCGCGTCGCGTCGCGGAGCGCGAGGAGGCGCGCCTCGACCGGATCGTTCGTAGGCTGTTCAGCGGGTGTCGTCATCGACGAGCCTCCTCTTCAGCGTGGCACGCGCGCGAAGCAAGCGCTGCTCGATCGCTCCTTCGCTGACCCCGAGCGCCAAGGCGACCTCGGCGCTCGTGAGCCCCTCGAGGTACTTCAGCACGACCGCCTCCCGTTGGTCGACCGGCAGCGCGTCGAGCCAGCGTCCCAGCTCGAGGGCGCGCGCGAGCTGCTCGCCCTCGCTCGTCCCCTCCTCGATCTCGTCCCTCAGATCCTCGGCGGCTCGAACCTTCTCGCTCCGCCTCTGATCGATCGCGACGCGCGTGACGATCGTCACGAGCCACGCCTCCATGCGGAGCCGCTCCTCGTAGCGACCCGTCGACAGCGCGCGCAGCGCCCGGAGGAACGCCTCCTGCACCGCGTCCTCCGCCTCCGCGCGCCGACCGAGGAGCCGAAACGCCGCGCGGTAGAGCCGAGGCGTCGTGGCCTCCACGACCGGCGTGAGGGCCGTGGGGCCTTCCCGCTCGATGCGCTCGGCCAGCTTTCGCGTCGTCGTCACGGGGCGCGCGAGGATACCGATGAAGCGCTCGGTCGAACACGGTCCCCTCAGCTCCCCGAGTGCGCGACCACGGCCGGCTGCGCGGCGCGCCTCCGGAAGATGCGGCTCCGCGCCCGGTCGGCGACCACGTAGAACGCCGGGACGACCACGAGGCTCAGCAGCGTCGAGGGCGTGAGGCCGCCGAGGACCGCCGCGCCCATCGGTCCGCGCGTCTCGGAGCCGGGCCCGAGGCCGAGCACCGGCGGTACGGCGGACATCATCGTCGCCACCGTCGTCATCAGGATCGGGCGCAGGCGGATGGGCCCGGCGCGCTGCATCGCCTTCGACGCGTCGAGCCCCTCGTGCTCGGCGACCTGGTTCGCGTACTCGACCAGCATGATCGAGTTCTTCTTCACGATGCCCATCAAGAGCAGGAGCCCGATCATGCTGAAGAGGTTCAGCGTCGCGCCGACCAGCATCAGCCCGGCCACCGCGCCGCAGATCGCGAGGGGGAGGATCGTGAGGACCGTGACGGGGTGGATGAACGAGTTGAACTGGCTCGCGAGCACCATGTACGCGACCACGATCCCGACGATGAGCGCGAACATGAGGCTCGAGGTCGTGTCCTCGAGCTGCGTCGACTGACCTCCGAGGACCACGCGGTAGCCGAGCGGCAGCTCGGTCCCGAGCTCCTTCACCTTCGCGAGCGCCTCGTTCTGCGAGTGCCCCGGCGCGACGTTGCCCGTGATCGAGATCGCGCGCTCGCGGTTGATGCGCGAGATCTGCTGGAGCACGGGCTTCTCCTCCGTCGAGATGAGGATCGCGAGGGGCACGAGATCGCCGCCCGTCGCGCGCACGCGCAGATCGCCGATGTCCTCCGGGCGCGATCGCTGCGACGCGAGGAGCCGCGCGCGGATGTCGAGGCGCCGCCCGTCGGTCTCGAACTTGCCGACCGTCGTCCCGCCGATGAGGGCGTTCACGGTCGAGCCGAGGTCGTTCATCGACACACCGAGCTCGGAGGCGCGCCGTCGGTCCGGCTCGACCTGCACCTCGGGCATGCCGACCTGGTAGTCGGTGTTCAGATCGACGACGAGCCCGCTCGACTCGAGCTTCGCCTTCAACCCCATCGCGCTCTCGACGAGCTTGTCCCAATCCGCGCCGCGGACGGTGAAGTCGACCGGAGATCCCTTCTGCGCGCCGAAGCTCTGCTGCGACGGATCCTGCACCGACGCCTTGAGCCCGGCGATCTTGGAGAGCTCCTTGCGCACCCGCGCACCGAACTCGACCGCCGTCACGCTCCTCTGCTTCGGCGGTACGAGCGTGATCGCGATCGAGCCCTGACCACCGGAGAGCGTCGTGAGCGTCTGCTCGACCTCGGGCTGCGCCGCGATCCACTGGTCGGCCTTCGACAGGATCGGGATCGCCGCGTCGAGGCTCGAGCCCACCGCGGTCTGCAGGCGCACGTTGAGCCGGCTCTGATCCTGCGAGGGCACGAACTCCGTCGGGAGGCGCGTCATGAAGAACACCGAGCCCGCGAGGATGGCCGCCGCGAAGAGCAAGATGGTCTTCGGGAAGCGGAGCGCGAGCGCCAAGGTGCGGCCGTAGAAGCGCTCGAGCGCGGCGAAGCCGGTGTCGACGGCCCTGCCGACGAAGCTGCGACCCTCGCGCGACACGTCCAGCATCTGCGCACAGCGCGCTGGCGCGAGCGTGATCGCCTCGAAATACGACAGGACGACCGCGACCGAGAGCGTCACGCCGAACTGGAGGAAGAACTTCCCGATGACGCCGCTCATGAAGACGACCGGGAGGAAGATCGCGATGACCGCGGCCGTCGCCGCCAACGCCGCGAAGGTGATCTCCTTCGTGCCCTCGCTCGCCGCGCGCACGCGGTCTTTGCCCATCTCCGCGTGGCGGAAGATGTTCTCCATCACCATGACGGCGTCGTCGACGACGAGCCCGACGGCGAGCGAGAGCCCGAGGAGCGTGAACGTGTTCAGGGTGAAGCCGATGAAGCAGTTCACGGCCACCGTGCCGAGCAGCGACATCGGGATCGCGAGGATCACGTTGAACGTGCTCGACAGCGATCCGAGGAAGAGCCAGCACACGAACGCCGTCAGCACGAGGGCGAGGCCGAGCTCGAGCTCCATCTCGTGCACCGACTCTTCGATGAAGACGGTGGTGTCGGCGAGCACCTTCACCTCCATCCCCTTCGGGAGCGTCTTCTGGATCTCGTCGACCTTCGCCTTCACGGCGCTCGCGACGGAGACGGCGTTCGTCCCGCGCTGCTTGAGGATGGAGAGGGCTTGGACGGGCACGCCGTTCAGGCGCGCGATGCTGTTGGCGTCCGCGAACCCGTCCTCGACGAGCGCGACGTCCTTCAGCCTCACCGGCCCCGAGTCGGTCTTGCGCACGATGATCTGCCGGAAGGCGTCGAGATCGAGGGCCTCGCCGAGGAACGCGACGTTGAGCTGGCGTCCGCCCTCGACCAGCTGTCCGCCCGGCATCTCGACGTGCTCGCGCTGGATGGCGCCGAGGACGTCGGAGACGGCGACCCGCTTCTCCGCCATGCGGCTCTGGTCGAACCAGATGCGGACGTTGCGATCGACGTAGCCGTTGAGGTCGATCTCGCCGACGCCCTCGACCGTCTGGAGGCCGTCCTGCACCTGGTAGCGCGCGACATCGGCGAGGAGCTGCCGCGAGAATGCGCCCGAGACGCCGACCGTGAGGATGGGCGTGTCGTCAGGGTTCGACTTCGACACCGTCGGCGCGGGGACGTCCTTCGGGAGCGTGCGCTGCGCCTGCGCGATCTTGGCCTGCACGTCCTGGAGCGCGAGATCGACGTTGCGCGACATGTCGAACGAGGCGGTGATGCGCGCCGAGCCTTGGCGCGCCGTCGAGGTGATGTCTTGCACGCCCTCGACCTGAGACAGCGACTGCTCGAGCGGCTCGAGCACGTCGCGCTCGACGGCCGAGGGGGACGCGCCCGGCCAGCTCACCGAGACGGTGATGTTGGGGTAATCGACGTCGGGATACTGGCTGACGCCGATGCGCGAGATCGCGATCACGCCGAACAGGATCGTGCTCGCCATGATCATCCACGCGAGCACCGGCCGGCGAATCGAGACGTCGGTGATGCTCAAGGCGAGCCTCCCTTCGAGCCCTTCCGGCCGGGCGGCTTCGACGACGAAGCCGGCGGGGCGCTGTCGGCGGGCGGCGCGCTCGCCGAGGCGCTCGGATTGACGAACGCAGAGCTCACAGGAGGCGGGACGTCGCTCACCTCCACCGAGGTGCCGTTCGAGAGCGGCTCCGCGCCGCGGATGACCAGCTTGTCCCCCGCCTTCAACCCGTCGCGCACCTCGACCCAGCCGTCCTTCGTGTTCGCCCCGAGCGACAGCACGCGCTCGACGGCCTTGCCGCCATCGACGACGTACGCGACGAAGCCGCGCTCGGTCGGGCGGACCGCGTCTCGCGGGATCACGACCGCGTCGCGCGTCCCGCCGCAGTCGAGCGTCACGTCGGCGAAGGATCCGGGACGGAGCCAGTACTTGTGCTCGTCGTTCTGCACCTCGGCGGTGACGCCGACCATGTGCGAGTCGTCGCTCGCGGAGCCGGCGACGAGCGTGATCTTCGCGTGGAACGTGCGCTGCGTCTCGCGGAGGCGAAAGTCCGCCACCATGCCCGGTTTCACGCGGGGCGCGTCGAGCGGCGCGACGTCGAAGCGCAGCAGCATCGGCTCGGCCCGGAGGAGCGTCGCCATCAAGTATCCCGCTTGCACGTACTGCCCCGTCTCGACGGTGCGCGTCTGGACGATGCCGTCCATCGGCGCGCGCACGGCGGAGTCGCGCAGGTTGAGCTCGGCGGCGCGCACGGCCTCCTCGGCGACCAGCGTGTCGGCCTTCGCCATCGAGTCCTTCGTCTCGTAGGTCGCGAGCTCTTCGCCCGGGATGAGGCCCGGGTGCTCCGTGCTCGCGTTCTCACGGCGGGAGATCATCGCCGCGGCGTCTTTCTCCGAGGCCTTGGCCTTCTCGAGCAGCGCGCGGGCGCTGTTGACCGCCGACTGGTAGCGCGCCGAGTCGATGATGACGAGCACGTCGCCCTTCTTCACCTCTTGCCCTTCGGTGAACGCGATCTTGTCGACCGCGCCCGACACGCGCGCGGTCACCTGCACCCGCTCGAAGGCGGCGATCGTGCCGGGCGCCGTCACCGTGTACGCGACGCGGCGCGCTTCGACGGGGTACACGTCGACGGGGTACTTCAGCCCCGCGCCGCCACCTTTGCCGCCCTTTCCAGCGGGACGCGCGGAGCTCTCGGTCTTCGCCGTCGTCTTCTTGCACGCGACGAACGTCGTCGCCGCGCCGACCATCAAAACGAGCCCCAGCGTAGAGACACCGGCTCCTCGCATCATCGTCCTCCTCCGCGCACGCCATCGACCGGATCCAGCCCCGCTGCTTCACGCACGCCGAGGTACGCCTCCACGAGATCGAGCTTCGCCTCCGCGAGCGAGACCTCCGCGTCGAAGCGACTCGCGTTCGCGTCCGTCAGCTCGATCGCGCGCGCGAGGCCTTGTTTGTAGAGGATCTGCGTCTCGTCGCTGTTGGTCTGCGCGGCCTCGACGGCCTCTTGGGCGACACGCAGCGCGTCCTGCGCCGCGACGAGCGTGACGAGCGCCGAGCGCACGTTCGAGTCGACCGTCCTCTCGAGCGCCTTCTCCTGGTAGGCGAGCGACTCGGCCTGCGCGAGCTTCGACTTGCGGTCTCCGTAGCGCACGCCGCCGTCGAACACCGTCCACGTGAGCGAGAGCGTGAGCGACTCCGCGTCGGGGTGCTGGCCCGTCGCCGGGCGCGGGTTCGCGCTGACCACCCCGTTCAGATCGATCGTGGGCGCGAGCCGGTAGAGCGGCTCCTCGGCGGACTCTCGCGCCGCGAGCGTGTCCCAGTGCGCCTTCTTCAGATCCGCGCGGCCCGAGCGCGCGTCCTTCGCGATCGTGTCTGCGGTCCCGGCGAAGCTCTCTGCGGCCTTCGAGATCCCCTCGGGATCGTCGAGCGGACCTTGGATGCTGGTGCCGGCCAAGAGCTCGAGCGAGAGCCGCGCCCGGTCGAGCGCGCTCTTGCTCGTCGTCACGCCGCGCTTCGCCGACGCGACGTCGAGCTTCGTGCGCGTCGAGTCGTTCGAGCTGTTGAGCTGCGCCGAGACCCGCGCCATGGTGTCCTCGAGGTCCGCGTTCGCGCGCTCGAGGCGGCCCTGCGCGGCCTTCAGCACGCGCTCTGCGGCGACGGCCTCGACGAACGCGCGGGCGGTGTCGTACGCGAGCGTTCGGTCGTCCTGGACCGCCTGCTCCTTCGACGACTCGAGCGTGAGCTTCGACGCGCGGTAGGTCGGGATCGCGCTCGGGTGGAGGATGGGCTGGCGGAGCGTGATCGTCCCGAGGCCCGAGACGTGGTCGCCGTTCTTCGCCGCGCGCGCGTCGAGGTTTGCCGAGCCGCCGACGAGCAGCGACGGCAAGAAGGCGCCTCGCGCCGACTCCACCGAGCCCTCGGCTTGCTCGACGCGCAGGTCGGCGACCTTGCTGCGCTCGTTGTGGTGGAGCGCGAGCTCGATCGCTTCGTTCATGCTGAGGCCGTCGGCGAGCGCCGGGCGCGGCGACGCGAGGGCGGCGGCGACGAGGACGATGGTCCCCGTGGCTCGGCGGCCAAGTCGGATGAGCGGCATGGATCCTCCGCAGCCCTAACGAGCCGCCGCCGCCGATCCCTATGGCCCCCCTGACGAATCGTGACCTTCGTCACGACCCGGCCGCCCGACGACCGACGCCACGCCGCTCCTCGTGCTCATCTCTCGAGAGTCATCGCCTCGAGAGTCATCGCCTCGAGCCCATCGTTTGGGGACGTCGTCTGGAGCCACCTTCGAGATTTGAACTCGAGACCTACGGTTTACGAAACCGTTGCTCTACCGCTGAGCTAAGGTGGCGACACCACTCGGTCGTTGAAACCGCGGTGCGAGGAAGCGCTTCCTACCGGAACCGTTCGAGCTTGTCGAGATCCTTTCCGCGCTCGGTCGATCGTTGTCGGTCAGGGGGCACCGACGCAGCCGAAATGTCGGCCTGACGAGCGAAGTGATCTGCGCGCCGCCGCCGCTCGGTCACTTCTTCTTGGGCTGCGCCGCCGAGGGCGCGATCCCGAAGGCAGGGCACTGACCTTCGGTCGCGACGCCGGGCGCCCCGCACTCGAGACAGGCGTGGATCGCGTAGCGCCGCCCCGCGAGCGGATCGTGCGGGAGCCCGGCGCCGTCGCGGTACGCCGACGCGATGCGCATGCACGCGAACTGATCGCAGTTCGAGAGGCACGCGTCCTGCGCGCGATAGAGGTCCGCCAGGTCTGCGCTCGAGAGCGGGGCGGGCGTCGCCGCGGGCGGCGTCGTCGCCGCGGGTCGCGGCATGATCGAGATCGGCTTCGGTGGCGGCGCTGCCTGGCCCACACCTGGCTGACCCGCGCCCGGCTGGCCCGGCATGGGTTGCCCTGGCATCGGTTGCCCTGGTGGACCCGGCGTCGGGGGACTGGGCGCGCCGCTCACGTTGTCGGGGCTCTCCGCTTCGCGGTCGCGCGCGCAGGCCACGAGCGAGAGCGCGCTCCACGCGAGCACCACGATGCGACGGTGGTTGGACGACATCGATGGACTAGCTCGACTTGCCCTTCGCCGGGCCAGCCGGCTTCGCCTTCTTCGACGCCCCGGACTTCCCGGCCGCCTTCGCGCCGGCCGCCTTCGCGCCCGCCGATTTCGCGCCGGCCGACTTCGCGCCGTTCGCGCCGCCCGCCTTGCCGCTCGACTTGCCGCTCGACTTCGGGGCGCTCGGCTTCTTCGCCGAGGCGCTCTTCTTCTCGCCGTCGTCGCTCGCGGCCTTCTTCGCGACCTTCGCCGGCTTCTTCCCGCCCTTCGCCGCCGGCTTCTTCGCGCCGCGCCGCCCCTTCGACGCATCCGGATCGCGATCGCGTCGCATCTGCAACAGCTCTTCGGCCCGCTCCTGGGTCAGCGTCTCGATCGCGTCCTCGCGTCGGAGCGAGGCGTTGGTCTCGCCGTCCGTCACGTAGAGTCCGAAGCGGCCCTGCATGACCTTGATCTGCTTCTTGGACACCGCGTCGTCGCCCAGCACCTTGAGCGGCTCGGCCGCCGCGCGTCGCTGCCGCGTCTTCGGCTGCGCGAAGAGCGCGAGCGCCTCCTCGACCGTGACGGTGAAGACCTGGTCGTCGGTCTCGAGGCTGCGGCTGTCCGTGCCGCGCGTGACGTACGCACCGAAACGCCCGATCTGCGCGGTGATCGGCGTCCCGTCGGGATCCTTGCCGACGACCCGAGGAAGCGACAGGAGCTGAAGCGCGTCCGCGAGCGTCACCTCCGCCGGCTGCATGCGCTTCAACAGGCTCGCGGTCTTCGGCCGCTCGTCGCCGCCGCCTTCGCCGAGCTGCACGTAGGGCCCGAAGCGCCCCGCCTTCACGTAGACGGAGAGCCCGCTCTCGGGGTCGAGCCCGACCACGCGGTCGCCGCTCGGCGCGTCGAGCAGCTCCCCGGCCTTCTCCAGCGTCACCTCGTCGGGCGGAAGATCCTCGGGGAGGCTCGCGGTGTCCTCGCCGCGCTGCAGGTACGGGCCGTACTTGCCGACGCGCACGATGACCTCGCGACCCTCTTTGTCGCTGCCGAGCGGGAGCGAGTTGATCGCCCGCGCGTCGATCTCCTCGAGGCGATCGGCGACCAGGCTCTTCAGCCCGAGGCCCTCGCCGTTCTTGCTCGCGCTGCTCTTCTTCTCGCGCCCGAAATAGAAGCGCGTGAGCCACGGGACCGACTGCTCGTCGCCCTCGGCGATGGCGTCGAGCTCGTCCTCCATCTTCGCCGTGAACGCGTAGTCGACGAGCGAGTCGAAGTGCTTCTCGAGCAGGCCCACGACCGAGAACGCCTTGAAGCTCGGCACGAGGGCGGTGCCCTTCTTCCACACGTAGCCGCGGTCGACGATCGTGCTGATGATCGAGGCGTACGTCGATGGTCGGCCGACGCCGAGCTCCTCGAGCTTCTGCACGAGGGCGGCCTCGGTGTAGCGCGCGGGCGGCTGCGTCTCGTGGCTCTTCGGATCGAAGGCCGTCGCCGTGAGTGCTTGTCCCTCGGTGAGGATCGGCAAGTGTCGCTCGCGGCTCTCGAGCTCGGCGGCCGGATCGTCGCTGCCCTCGACGTAGGCGCGGAGAAAGCCGGGGAAGGTGACCGTGTGGCCGCTCGCCGAGAGCTCGACCACGCGCCCGCCCCGCGAGCGCCCGCCGATGCGCACGGCGACCGTCTCGCCGAGGCTGTCGGGCATCTGCGAAGCGATCGTGCGCATCCAGATGAGCTCGTAGAGCTTCGCCTCGTCGGGTCCCACCTCGCTCGAGACCTCCTCGGGCAGGCGGAAGACCTCGCCCGCCGGGCGGATCGCCTCGTGGGCCTCCTGCGCGTTCTTCACCTTCTTGTTGTAGGTGCGCGGCTCTTTCGGGACGTACTCGTCGCCGTACATCCGCTGGATCTGCGCGCGCGCCGACGTGACCGCGGCCGTCGAGAGCACGGTCGAGTCCGTACGCATGTACGTGATGTAGCCGCCCTCGTAGAGACGCTGCGCGGATCGCATCGTGCGCGCCGAGGCGAAGCGCAGCTTGCGCGCCGCCTCTTGCTGCAGCGTCGAGGTCATGAACGGCGGCGCCGGTTGCCTGCGCGTCGGCTTCTTCTCGAGGCTCGTGATGGCGAGCTTCTGACCGAGGAGATCGCTCGCGAGATCGCGCGCGCCCTTCTCGTCGAGCCGCACGCCGTCCTTCGTGAGCTTGCCGCCCTCGTCGAAGTCCTTGCTCGTGACGAGACGCTTCTGGTCGAGCGACACGAGCGTCGCGCCGAAGAGCTGGCCCTTCTCCTCGAACGTCGCCTCGATGTCCCAGTACGAAGCGCTGCGGAAGCGCATGCGCGCCTTCTCGCGCTCGACGATGATCCGCGTCGCGACGCTCTGCACGCGGCCCGCCGAGAGCTTCGGCATGACCTTCTTCCAGAGGACCGGCGAGACCTCGTAGCCGTAGAGGCGATCGAGGATCCGCCGCGCTTCCTGCGCGTCCACCAGCCGCCGGTCGAGCTCGCGCGGATGCTGGATGGCCGACTCGATCGCGGCGCGCGTGATCTCGTGGAACACCATCCGCTTCACGGGGACCTTCGGCTTCAGCACCTCGAGCAGGTGCCACGCGATCGCCTCTCCCTCGCGATCCTCGTCGGTCGCGAGGTAGAGCTCCTTCGACTCCGCGAGCAGATCCTTGAGCTTCTGGATGTGCTGCTTCTTGTCCGGATCGACGATGTAGAGCGGCTTGAAGTCGTGCTCCACGTCGACGCCGAGCCTCGCCCAGGGCTCTTTCTTGTAGGCCGCGGGGATGTCCCCGGCCCGCTCCGGCAGATCGCGGATGTGCCCGATCGACGACTCGACCAGGAAGTCCTTGCCCAGGAAACCCGCGATGGTGCGGGCCTTCGCGGGCGACTCGACGATGACGAGGGAGCGTGCGGCGGCCATGTTTCGGGGGGTCAGGGGACGGGTAAGCGACTACATGACCGGCCGGTGACAAGCAAGCCCCGCGCCCGTGGAGGACCCGCAGGCGCCATTTTTGCCCTTCACGGCCGCGCCCGTGTCGATGTGGTAGGGAAGAACCCAAGGTGACTCGCTCCTTCTTCGTCGCCCTCCTCGTGATGGCCGGCCTCGGCTGCACACCCGACCCGAAGATCACGGTCGAGTACGGTGCGTACACCGGGACGGCGTATCCGAACCGCGCTGCGCCCATCCCGTGGCCGGCGGGGGGCGCCGCGATCGTGTCCAACAGCTATTCGGACTCGGTCAGCGTGGTCGACGCGACGACGGGGAGCGCCATCTACACGCGCCCGGTGGGCAGGAACCCGATCGATCTCGACGGCCCGCACCACATCACCGCGGATCCCGACAAGCGCGTCGCCTTCGTGGCGCTCTCGTACCCGCGCGTCGCCGCGACGGGTCCACACGCCGCGCACGGGTCGGCGTCGATCCCGGGCTACGTGCAGAAGCTCTCGCTCGACGACCTCTCGATCCTCGGCAGCGTGCGCATCGAGAACAACCCGGGCGACATCGTGATGAGCGACGATCATCGTCGCCTCGTCGTCTCGCACTTCGATCTCGAGCGCGCGACGAAGAACCCCACCAACATCGACGCGGCGCGCGCCGACATCGGCGTGATCGACCCCGATCAAGTGCTCCTTTCGGGATCGCCGCGCCCCACCTTCATCCCGACGTGCGTCGCCCCGCACGGGGTCGTGCTCTCTCGCCCGGACGGCAAGATCGCGTGGGTCGCATGCTACGGAGAGGACGTCCTCGCGATCGTCGATCTCGAGCACCCCGACGCCGCCGTGAAGCGGATCCCCATGGCGCCCGGCGTGAGCGGCTTCGGCAGCCCGACGTACGGCCCCTATGGCGCGGTGCTGTCGCCGGACCAGACGACGATCGCGATCTCGAACACCGAGTCGAAGGACGTGCGCTTCTTCGACGTCGCGACCGAGACGATCGACCCTTCGAAGACGCTGACGACGATCGGCGCGCCCTACTTCCCCAAGTTCAGCGACGACGGCAAGACGCTCTGGGTCCCCACCCAGCAGCCGGACGCGCTCTACCAGTTCGATCTCACCGGCGCGAAGCCCCCCATCGTTCGCAACTTCGACGCGAGCGAGTGCGTGAGGCCGCACATCGCCGAGCGCGCAGCGGGCAAGCTCTTCGTGGTGTGCGAGGGGGACCACACGACGCCGGGCGGCGTGATCGCGCTCGACGAGCTGCTCTCGATCACCTCGACCGGGCCGCTGGGCGTCTATCCGGACTCGTTCTTCGTGCTCCCCAAGGGGTTTCGGTGAAGTCCGTCCGCGCCTCGCTGGCCGTCGTCGCCATGCTCGGCGCCGCCGCGCTGGTCGCCGCGTGCCCGGCGCCCGACGTGCAGGTCGAGAAGCGCACCGCGATCCAACACGGCGAGGATCTCTTCCGCGATCCGAAGATCTCGGGCACGAGCTTCAACGAGATGAGCTGCTCCACGTGCCACGCGCTGCACGCCGGCGAGGACCCGCGCGTGCTGCCGACCGGCGCGCCGCTCGCGGGCGTGCTCTCGCGCCCGACCTACTGGGGCGGCACGACCGACACGCTCCTCGGCAGCATCAACGCGTGCCTCTACTACTTCATGCTCGCCAACGATCCTTGGACGGGCGAGGAGGACGAGGCCAAGGCGATCTACGCGTACCTCGAGTCGCTCGAGGCCGAGGCGAAGCCGGAGGAGAAGGCCGCGCAACCCTTCACCATCGCGCCGGTCTCCGCCCCGACGTCGGGCGACGCGAAGCACGGCGCCATCCTCTACGTGCAGGCGTGCGAGTCGTGCCACGGCCTCCGAGGCTCCGGCGTGAACCGGCTCGTCAAGCGCGCGCCGATCCTCCCCGACGCGACGCTGCAGGCGCACGGGCCCCCGACCTACACGGACGCGGACCGACGGCTCGTCTTCATCGAGAAGACGCGGCACGGTGGCTTCCTCGGCTACGGTGGACAGATGCCGCCGTTCAGCGAAGAGGCCCTCTCGGATCAAGATCTCGCGGATCTCCTCGCCTACCTCGGCGTGCCGGTCGGACAATGATGAAGTCGAGTCTCTTCGGTATCTTCGTCTCGTTGGGTCTGCTCTCGATCCCCGAGGGCGCGGCCCTCGCCAACGGGCGCTTCCCCGCATCGGGGCAGCTCGTGGTCGATCCCCGAGATCCGACCCACATCGCCGTGGAGACGACCTACGGCGTCATCCAGACGCGCGACGCGGGCAAGGACTGGACGTACATCTGCGAGGACGCGCTCCAGTACGGCGGCAACCTGGACCCGCCGATCGGCATCTGCGCCGACGGCACCCTCATCGCGGGCGTGTTCGACGGGCTCTCCGTGTCGACCGCCGACGCGTGCAGCTTCGCGTACGCGACGAACGGTCTCGAGCAGCGCTACGTCGTCGACGTCGCCGTGCAGAAGGACGATCCGACGCGCGCCATCGCGGTGAGCTCGAACGGGCTCAGCGGCAACGTGTTCGACACGCGTCTCTTCCAGACCTCCGACTCGGCCAAGACCTGGTCGCAGGCCGGCGTCAGCCTCCCGAGCGACTTCCTCGCGCTCACCTCCGACGTCGCCCCGAGCGATCCGAACCGCGTGTACCTCAGCGGCTTCAAGATCGTCACGAGCACGAGCTACGTCGGCAGCCTCGCCCGATCGAGCGATCGCGGCGCCACGTGGGAGGTGGTCGCGATCCCCGGCAGCGACAACGCCTCGGGACCCTACGTCGCCGCGGTCGATCCGAACGACGCGGCGACGATCTACGTCAGGCTCGCGGGCGACGTCGGCAAGCTGCTCGTCAGCCACGACGCGGGCACGACGTGGACGACCGCTTACACCGCGAAGGGCAAGCTGCTCGCGTTCGCCCTGAGCCCCGACGGAAAGACGGTGCTCGTCGGCGGCGACTCGGACGGCGTCCTGCGCGCGAACACGAGCGATCTGGCTTTCACGCAGCTGAACCAGCTCGAGGCGCGGTGCCTCACGTGGGCGGGCGACGTGGTCTACGCGTGCGGTCGCGAGGCGCAGCCCGGCTTCTCCTTCACGGTCGGCGTCAGCCACGATCAAGGCGCGACCTTCGAGCCGCTCTATCACCTGTCGTGCCTCGAGGGGCCGTCACCGACGTGCCCCGCGTCGAGCGACGTGGCGACGAAGTGCCCTGGACCGTGGGCGATCGTGAGCCAAACGATCCAGGCCGACACGTGCATGTCGAGCTCGTCGACGGGCACGGGCGGCTCCTCGCCGAAGCCTCAGCCTTCGAGCGGGTGCTGCGCGGTCGCCGCCACCGACCCAGGCGCGTCGGCACCCGCCGCCGCCGTCGCGCTCCTCGCGATGGGCGCGGCGGTCGCCCGGCGGCGTCGCCGCCCTCGTCGTCGCGCCCCGATCGATGCGCCCCGAGCCTGAAAAAGCCTGGATATCAAAATACTGAAGGGAGCTTCATCGGTGGGGCTCGCGCTCGGCACGTGGCTGTGGTCAACTGACACAGTACGGAGCGTCACCCGTCGGCTCGACCGTGATCCTCGTGAGGCTGGGGGAGATCGGAAGGGCGAGGATCTCAGCGTGCCGGACCTCCCTCGGGGTCGGCGCTCACCTCATCCTCCACAACCGCTGAGATCCTCGCTCTTTCGTTCTCCCCGAGCCCTGGCCCGGCTCGACTCGGCTCTTGGACGCCGGAGGCGCGTGGAGTGGCTCACGGGTCGATCGCGCGACGCGCTCTCGGACCTGGAGCGTCGAGATCGCCGTCGGGCGCGCGGTCGAGCGCCGGGCGCGGGTCGCGCCGCCGAGCCGCGCTCGAACGCCGGCCCGACGGGGAGCTAGCGCATCAGCTCGGCCATCCACGCCTCGACGTCCGCCGACGTCCGCGGGATGCTCTTCGAAAGGTTGCGCATCCCCTTCGCGGTGACGAGCACGTCGTCTTCGATGCGGACGCCGATGCCGCGGTACCTCGCGGGCACCGTGAGATCGTCGGGCTGGAAATAGAGGCCGGGCTCGATCGTGAGCACCATGCCGGGCTGCAGCGGTCCGTAGCGGTAGACCTCCTGCCTCGCCTTCGCGCAGTCGTGCACGTCGATGCCGAGCATGTGGCTCGTGTTGTGGAGCGTGTAGCGCCGGTGCAGCTGCTGGTCCGGCAGCAGCGACTGCTCGGCGTCCTCCAGGATGCCCATGCGCACGAGCCCCTCGGCGAGCACGCGCTGCGCCGCGCGGTTCGGCTCCATGAAGTCGTGTCCGGGCTTCACCGCTGCGAGCGCCGCCGCGTGGGCCGCTTGCACGAGGTCGTACACCTCGCGCTGCTCCTTCGTGAACTTCCCCGAGATGGGAACGGTCCGCGTGATGTCGGCGGTGTACAGCGCGTGGCCCTCGACGCCCGCGTCGAGCAGCAAGAGGTCGCCGCGTCGGAGGCGCGCGTCGTTGCGCGTCCAGTGCAGGATGCACGCGTTCGCGCCGCTCGCGGCGATGGTGCCGTAGCCCACGTCGTTGCCCTCGACGCGCGCGCGCAGGTTGAAGATGCCCTCCACCTCGCGCTCGTTCTTCGCCGTCTTGAGCGATCGCACCACGTCCTCGAAGGCGCGCTTCGTCGACGCCACGACCTTCTCGAGCTCCGCGATCTCGAGGTCGTCCTTGATGAGGCGCATCTCGCTCAAGAACTGGGCGAGCTCGAGATCCTTCTTCTCGTTCCCCCGCACCGACCCGTCGACCTTCGCGGAGTGCCCGCGGAGCACGCGGGCGCGCTTGGCTCGCTTGGTGAGGTAGGCGGCGAGATCGGGCAGCGCCTCGCACGCGTCGACGCCGAAGCGCGTGCGGCTCTCGGGGACGCCGAGGCGCGGGCCGACCCAGAGCTCGCCCTTCGCGTGGTCGGTGAAGAAGGTCTTGTCGGTGCGGCCCGGGTTCGGCTCGACGAACAAGATGTCCTTGTGTCCGCCTTTGCCGTGCGGCTCGAGCACCAGCACGCAGTCCGGCTCGAGGTTGCCGGTCAGGTAGAAGAAGTCGCTGCACGGACGGAAGCGGTATGTGGTGTCGTTCGCGCGCACCTTCTCGTGGCCCGTGGGGATGACGAGGGTCTCGCCCGGGAATCGCTTCGACAGCGCACGGCGGCGCGCGAGGAAGGCGTCCGCGTGCGGCATCGGGCTCGCGTCGACGGCGCGCGGGGCCCACTCCTTCATCATGAAGTCGACGAGCGCGTCGGGATAGGCCGGCGGCCGTTGTCCTGCCTTCTGCTTCGTGGCTCGCTGCTTCGCGCCCTTCGCCGCGTGTGCCTTCGCACCGTTCGCCGCGCGCCCGTTCGCCGCGCGCCCGTTCGCGCGCCCAATCGCCGCGCGCCCAATCGCAGCGTGGCCGTTCGTCGCGTGCTCGTTCGGAGCGCCGGAGCTCGCGTGGCCGTTCTTGGCGCGACCGTTCGCGGGCGGCTTGCGCGCGCTCGTCGCGCGGCCGGTGGAGGACGAGGACACCTTCTGGATTTGGATGTTCGAAGCCATGCGATCGCCGGTAGATGAAAGCACCAAAGCGCACGCGTCGCCACCGGGGCGAGCGTCGCGCGTCAGTCGGACCTGGGCCCGTCGCGCACCGAGGGGTGTGAGGCGCGGGCGGAGTCGAGCGTGATCGCGCTGGAGCCGCC
>CAYYKK010000080.1:0-25840 GCA_964467935.1 uncultured Polyangiaceae bacterium | reverse complement strand
CGTACGTCACGGGGAGCGCGCCCAGCGCACAGCACAGGGCAAACGCCGCCCGGGCACTTCGAGCGCCTCGCATGGGGTGGATTTCGCACGCACCTGGCGAGCGGTCAACTTCGCGACGCCGCGCGGATGGGGCGGCCTCTCGCGTCGCGTCGTTTGCTCGCTGGCGGCTCTCGCGCGCGACGACTAGGCTCGACGGCGGTGGACACGAGATACGCCGATGAATGAATGGGTCTCGCTGCGCAAGAGCGCGCACGCCTCGGCGCGTGACCTGCGGCGATTCCTCCCGACGACGCGCGCGGAGATGGAGGCGCGCGGGTGGGACGCCATCGACGTCCTGCTTCTGAACGGCGACGCGTACGTCGACCATCCAGCCTTCGGCGCGGCGCTCATCGGCCGGTTCCTGGAGGCGCGCGGCTTCCGGGTCGGGATGATCGCGCAGCCCGACTGGAAGGGCCCCGACGATCTCCTCCGCATGGGCGTGCCTCGCGTCATGGTCGGCATCACCGCGGGCAACCTCGACTCGATGCTCAACAAGCTCACCGCGCAGAAGAAGGTGCGCGCGGAGGACCAGTACTCGCCGGGGGGACGCGTGGGGCTCCGTCCGAACCGGGCGACCATCGTCTACTCGAACCTCGCGCGTCAGGCGTTCCCCGGCGTGCCGATCGTCGTCGGCGGCATCGAGGCCTCTCTTCGCCGCATCGCGCACTACGATTACTGGAGCGACCAAGTCAAAAGAAGCGTCCTCCTCGACGCGAAGGCGGACCTCTTGATCTTCGGCATGGGAGAGCGCCCCGTGTGGGAGGTCGCCGAGCGCCTGCGCGCGGGCGAGCCGATCGCATCGATCCGCGACGTGCGCGGCACGGCCTACGTGATGAACAAGGGCGAGTGGGAGTCGCTGCCTCGCTCCGAGCACGTCGGCGACGGCAAGGTCCTCCACTTGCCGAGCTACGAGGCGGTCTCGGCCGACAAGAAGGCCTTCGCCGAGATGTCGCGCGCCTTCCAGTACGAGACCAACCCCGGCAACGGTCGGGAGCTCCTGCAGCCGCACGGCACGCAGGCGGTACGGTTCAATCCGCCTGCCATCCCGCTCGAGACCGCGCTGATGGACGAGCTCTACGATCTGCCCTTCGCGCGCGTGCCGCACTGGTCGTATTCGGAGAAGATCCCCGCGTACGAGACCGTGAAGCACTCGATCGTGACGATGCGCGGATGCTTCGGCGGTTGCACGTTCTGCTCGATCACCGAGCACGAGGGGCGCGTCATCCAGTCGCGCTCGGCGGAGAGCGTGCTGCGCGAGGTGCGCGCGCTCCGGCGCATGGACGACTTTCGCGGCGTCATCTCGGACCTCGGTGGGCCGACCGCGAACATGTACCAGATGCGCTGCAAGGACTCGGGCATCGAGGAGAAATGCCGGCGACTCTCGTGCGTGCACCCGAAGATCTGTGAGAACCTCGTCACCGATCACGATCCGCTCATCGACCTCTTGAAGCAGGTGCGGCGCGAGGCGGGCGTGAAGAAGGTGCTGGTCGCGTCCGGCGTTCGATACGACCTCGCGGAGCGATCCCCCGAGTTCGTCGCGGAGCTCGCGAAGCACCACACCGGCGGGCAGCTCTCGGTCGCGCCCGAGCACTCGAAGGACGACGTGCTCGACAAGATGAAGAAGCCCGGGATCGCGAGCTACGAGCGGTTCGCCGAGACGTTCGCGTGCGCGAGCCGAGAGGCCGGCAAGGAGCAGTACCTCGTGCCCTACTTCATCTCGGGGCACCCAGGGTCGACGCTCTCCGACATGGTCGACCTCGCCGTCTACCTGAAGGCGCGCGGGATGCGACCGCGGCAGGTGCAGGACTTCATCCCGACGCCGATGTCGATGGCCACGTGCATGTACTACACGGGGATCGATCCGCTCACGCGAGAGGCGGTCTACACGGCGAAGGAGATGCACGACAAGCGCCTGCAAAAGGCGCTCTTGCTGTATTGGGATCCCGCGCACCACGAGGAGGCGCGCGAGGCGCTCTTCGCCGCCGGTCGGCGCGACCTCGTCGGGACGAAGCCGCATTGCCTCGTCCCGCCGAAGGAGGGCAAAGGCGCGCTGCCGCTCCACATGCAGCGCCGCGGCGCGCGGCCGGTCGAGCGGCGGCCGAAGTCGAAGACGCGCGCCCGCGAACGCTGAGGTCTCCAGCGCGGCCATTCGCCGAGGCTCTGCGGGCTCACCGAGCGCGCTGCGACCGCTCAGACCAGCGTCGCGAGGTAGGTCGCGATATCGCCGAGGGGTAGGATGCGATCGACGACGCCCGCGCGGATCGCCGCGCCCGGCATGCCGTGCACGATCGCGGTCTCTTCGCTCTCCGCGATGACGCGCCCGCCCGCGGCCCGGATGGCGCGCGCCCCCGCGACCCCGTCGTCGCCCATCCCCGTGAGGACCACGCCGATCGTGCGCGGGCCGGCGAGCTTGGCCGCGGACTCCATCAGCGCGTCGGCGCTCGGCGCGTAGCGATCCGCCGGCGTCGGCGCGCTCGTCGCGAGCGCGAACTCCGTCGCGCCAGTGCCGGGCCTCAGCCGCGTGATGAGGCCGCCCGGGCTCACCAGCCCCTCGTGCGCGACGACGAGGT
The DNA here is from genome assembly GCA_964467935.1 of uncultured Polyangiaceae bacterium. GTDB lineage: Bacteria > Myxococcota_A > Polyangia > Polyangiales > Polyangiaceae > CAYYKK01. The sequence goes on along the minus strand of CAYYKK010000080.1, from coordinate 23,231 downwards.
CCCCGTCACGCGCCTCCCGCACCGACATGGCCCCGCGCTTGTCGAGCCGCTCGGCGAAGGTCTTCGTGAAGCGATCGGGCATGTGTTGTGCGACGAGGATGGCGCCAGGGAAGCGTCGAGGAACGCGGCCGAAGATGTCGAGCAGCGCGGTCGGTCCACCCGTCGAAGCGGCGATCACGACGAGGAACTTCAGGACGTTCGGCCGACCCAGGTCGACCGACTCGAGCGGCGCACGACCTCGCGCGGGGCTCGCGGGAGGCGTTCGCGCCGCGCTCGAGGGCATCGGCCTCACGTTCCGCGCTTGAAGCACCTTCTCCACCACTTGCTGCAGGTGATCCCGGTCGTCGGGGCGCGCGTCGTTGCGCGCGACGAAGTCGACGGCGCCGAGCTCGAGCGCGCGGAAGACGGTCTCCTTGTTCCCGTAGCTCGAGACGACGATCACGGGCGTGGGGCGCTTCGTCATGAGGATCCGGAGGAAGGTGAAGCCATCCATCCTCGGCATCTCCAGGTCGAGCGTGATGACGTCGGGCTTCGCGCCGAGGGCGATCTGAAGCGCCTCTTCCCCGTTCTTCGCGCGCCCGATCACCTCGACGCCGGCTTGTGCGGCGAGCACGTTCTCGATGCTGACGCGGTTCACGACCGAGTCGTCGACGACCAGGACGCGGAGCGGAGGTGCCATCAGCGCCTCCCTCGGGGCAGCTCGGGCGCGGCCTCGGTGCCGTCGCCGCGGCGGGCGATCACCAGCGGCTTCCTGTAGAGGATCCCCGCGCGCGTCGAGATCGCCTCGAACGGCGTCGTCGTTCGGAGGAGCGATTCGGAGTGACCGAGGCAGAGCAGACCGCCCGGGGTCAGGTGCTCGTAGAAGATGTCGAGCGCGCGTTGCCGCGAGGCGTCGCCGAAGTAGATGAGGACGTTGCGACAGAAGATCGCGTCGAAGTGACCAGCGAGCGTCGCCTTGTCGTGCTCGAGGAGATTCGCGCACGCGAAGCGCACGTTCTGGCGGAGGATGTCGCGGACGAGATCTCCGTCGCCTTGGCGGATGAAGTAGCGGTTCTTCAGATCCGCCGGCATGGCGCGAAAGCTCGAGGGGCCGTAGACCGCCTTGCGGGCGGCCTCGATCGACTTCCTGGAGATGTCGGTCCCGAGGATCCTCACGTTCCGAGGATCGATGGCGTGCGACTCCGCGAGGACCATCGCGATCGAGTAGGCCTCTTCGCCCGTGGCGCAGCCGGCGCTCCAGATGTTGAGCTTGGGGAGCTCCGCGCGGAGCCGGTACGGATCCTTCTTGCCGGAGATCTCCTCGAGGAACGCCTCGATCTGGAGCGCTTCGCGCAGGAAATAGGTCTCTTTGATCGTCACCTGCTCGATCGCGTTCTGGATCTCGGGGTGCGACGACGGCAGCTCGCCGAGGTATTTCGCGTAGCCCGCCATGTTGGGCAGCCCCAGCGCGCCGACGCGCTTCTGGATCCGACGCTCGAGGACGGAGCGGGACTCGGGGCCGAACGTGATGCCGCAGTGCCGACCGAGCACCGCGGTGATGAGGGCGAAGTCGTCGGACCCGGTCCCGGCGCCGGTCATGGACGCGTCCCGTCGCTCTTGTCGCCGTCGAGCGGGGAGGGCGGGTCCTTCGTCGCGATATCTCGGACGACGCCGGCGAGGGCCTCGGCGTCGAGCACGAACAGCAGCCCGCCGTCGACCGACGCGACGCCCTTGATGCCTCGATCGACGTGCCCGCCGACGAGCGGTGGAGCGCCGAGCGAGTCGTTCGTGCCCACGACGTCGATCACGCGATCGACGACGAAGCCGACGGTGCCCGTCGACGCGTTGACGAGGATCCATTTCTCCGGCCGACGCTCGTTGCGCGCGAGCAGCGCCTGGACGCCGAACTTGAGGCGGAGGTCGACGATGGGGATCACCTCGCCTCGGTGATCGGCCACGCCCGCCACCTCGTCGGGCATGTGGGCGAGCATCGTCACCGGCCCGCGGTGCAGGATCTCGCGGACGTGCTCCACCTCGAACGCGTAGAGCGTCTCGCCGACCACGAAGCGGACGAAGCTCTTCTTCGCTTCGCCGCGCTGCTGGCTGGTGCGGGCTCGGGTGCCGTGGCGAGATCGGGGGCGGATCACTCCCCTCAGTTTGTCGCGAGTAGGGCCCTCAGGTCGAGCAGGATGAGCACCACCTCGCCGTCCGGCCTCGAATCGCCTTCGTTGCGGGCCTCGCCGGCCTCGGGGGCGCGCCCCGAAGCGCGCGGCTCGGCGGGTCCTGCGGCGCGGGCGGACGGGATGGCCTCGAGTCGCGTGTCGGCGGGCCGTGCCACGCCGGCGATGTAGTCGCCGACGTCGGAGCCGATGCCCTGGGCCGCGCGCTCGATCTCCCCCTCGGCGAGGCGATAGACCATCAACACCTCGTCGACGAGGAGGCCGATGCGCTCCGCGCCGTTCTCGGTGACGAGGATGCGCGTGCGACCTCCGATGGGGGCCTCCGGGAGGCCGAGCGTGCGGCGCGCGTCGATGATCGTCACGACGCGTCCCCGGCCGCTCATGCTCCCGGGGATCGCCCTCGGGGCGCGCGGGACCGGCGTGATCGGCGGCGGGCGCACGATCTCTCGGATCGTCGCGACCGGGACCGCGTAGAGGTCACCGTCGAGTCGGAACGCGAGGTATTCGACGACGGCGCCGCGACCGCGGCTCAGCGCCGCCTTCGCGCGATCTCCGCGCCTGTGCACCAGGTTAGCCAACCGACCTCCTCAACGCGGGCTTCGCGCGCCCTTCGAGCGTGAGCTCCTCGATGATCGCCGGGGTGTCGAGGACGAGGCCGAGCCGCTGATCCCCGAGCTCGGCGGCGCCGGCGAAGCCTCGGACGCCGCGGAGGCTCGGCCCGAGGGCCTTGATGACGACGTCTTGCCCGCCGACGAGCTTGTCGACGACGAGGCCGAGCCGCGTCGTCCCCGCGGTGGTGACCACGACGAACTGCTTGCGGCGCGCGGGCGCGCCGTGATCCGACGAGCTCGCCGCGTCGCCCTCGAGCTCGAAGAACGTCGACAAGCGGCAGAGGCGCAGCGTCGAGCCGCGCAGCGTCATCACCTCGTGGCCGTCGACGTGGAAGGTGTCGCCGGCCGTGAGCGCGACGGCCTCGCGCACGTTCGCGAGCGGGATGGCGAACGTGCGATCTTCGACCTCGACCACCAGCGCCCGAATGATCGCGAGCGTGATGGGGAGCGTGATCGTGAACTTGGTGCCGATCCCCACCTCGCTCTGGAGATCGATCACGCCGCCGAGCTTCGAGATGTTCGTCTTGACGACGTCCATGCCGACCCCGCGCCCGCTGAGCTCGCTCACCGACGGCTTGGTCGTCATCCCGGGAAGGAAGATGAGGCCGAGGACGTCCTTGCGGCTCGTCGAGCGGACGTCCTCCGGGCTGATGCGTCCCGCCTTCAGCGCGATCGAGAGGAGCAGCTCGGTGTCGATGCCTCCACCGTCGTCCTCGAGCTCGATGACGACGTGGCTGCCCTTCTGGAACGCGTTGAGCGCGATCGTCCCGACCTCGGGCTTCGACACCGCGCTGCGGCTCTCGGCGGGCTCGATGCCGTGATCGATGGCGTTGCGCATCATGTGCATGAGCGGATCGCTCAGCTCCTCGACGATGAGCTTGTCGACCTCGGTCTCGCTGCCCGTGATGACGAGGTTGAACTGCTTGTCGAGGTCCCGCCCGATCTGTCGCGCGATGCGAGCGAGCCGCTCGAAGAGCTGTCCGAGCGGGACCATGCGGACCTCGAGGATGCCCTGCTGGATCGCCTCGAGCTGGCGGTCGAACGTGCGGTTCAGGCGCACGAGATCGCCGATGAGCCCACGATCCTTCGTCGCTCCCCGGACGCGATCGCTCATGCGCTCGAGCGCGGAACGGATGATTCCGAGCTCGCCCACGATGTTCATCAAGAGATCGAGCTTGTGGATGTCGACGCGCACCGTCTGGGTGCCGCTGCGCACGGACGCGAGCGCGCGCTCGGGGGGCGGCTGCGAACGACCGCCCCCGGGCGGGAGCATCGAGCCCCCGCGTCGTGGCGGCGGCGCCCCGTCCTCCTCGCCGTGCCCGTCTCCCTCGCCGCCGTCGGGCGCAGCGGGGGGCTCGCCGATCACCGCCTCCGCCATCTCGCGAACGACCGGCGCTGCCTTGGCCTTCGGCTTGCCGCCGCCGCCCGTGCGCCGCGCGATCTCGGTCACCTCGGCGCCGAGCGGCGAGAAGAGATCCGTCAGGGCCGTCAGCGGAGACTTCGACGCCATCAGGATGTCGAGCTCGATCGAGTCGGCGTCGGCTCCGGCGCCCGTCGGGAGGTAGGTGATGATCTCGCCGTGCGGCTTCGCGATGCCCTTCAGCTGATCGAGCGACTCGTCGATCGTGAGGAGCTGGAAGTTCACGCGGAGCCGGAAGATCGGCGTGCCTCCCTGCACGTTCACGCGGAGGCGGTGCTCCTCGTACTCGGTGAGCACCGCGAAGATCGAAGGATCGATGTCGTACTGCTCGAGCTCTTCGCTCTTCGCCTCGGGCTTCGCGCGGCCCTCGAGCGCGCCGAGCAGCGCCTCGAACTCTCCCGTGCTCGCGTCGACCTTCTGATCCTTCTCCGCGACGAGCAGCTGCTGATAGACCTCGACGGATCGGTAGAGGTTGTCGAGGGTGTTTCGGTCGAGCTCCGCGCGGCCGAGGCGGAGCGCGTCGAGCAGCGTCTCGAGCGCGTGCGAGACCGTGGCGAGCCGGGTCGCGCCGAAGAGGGAGGCCAGCCCCTTCAGCGTGTGGACGCCGCGGAAGATGTCGTTGACGAGATCGGGATCGGCGAAGCCTGCGCGGACGGACTCGTCGAGGGCGAGCAGGTCGCGCCCGAGGGTCTCGATGATCTCCTCGGCCTCGGAGAGGAACTCGTCGCGCGCGCGTTCGAGCGTGTCGGTCATCGATCGGATCTTTCGGTCGGGCTCGGGGCCGAGCCGGCCGAGCCCCCGGAGGGAGCCTAGCGCGAAGCCGCCGCCGAGCGCATCAATCCCGACGCACGGCGAGCGAGCGCCGGCGGGCGCAGCTCACATGCCCGACAGGCGGGCGGCCGCTTCGACGAGCAGCGCCGTGAGCACCGCCGATTGAACCGAGTGCGGCACCACGAGCAGCTCGGCCATCACGTCGCGCGCGAGCGCGTCGAGCTCCGAGCCGCCGAACTCGTAGATCTCCTTCGGCACGATGATGGCGAAGGGGCGATTCTCGGTCGCGACGGTCGTCAGCTTGCCGAGGTCGGCCTTGATGAGGCGCGCGCCCGAAGCGGACATGGCGGCCCGCTCGGCCACCGCCTCGAGCCTCGGATCGCCTCCGATGAGGAGGACGCAGTTGGAGAGCTCCACGAGGAGCGTGGGAACTCGGGACCTTCGCGCCACGAGGGGCACCGTAGCACGTGTCGAGCGCGAGGCTGAAGCGGACGGGGGGATGGCGTTCGATTCGCGGCACGGCTTCTCTCTCCCTTCCGCTTCGAGTAGCTTTTTGCGCTCGATGCAGGAGTCCGCGCCCGCACCTCCCACGGTCCTCGAGCGCGTGCTCGGCGTGGTGACCGAGGTCCGCGCCGGCGAGGGGATCACGGCGCTGCTGCTGACGCTCGACATCTTCGTGCTGCTCTCTGCGTACTACGTCATCAAGCCGGTGCGCGAGGCGCTCATCGTCAGCGTACCGAAGGGCGCCGAGTACAAGAGCTACATGGGCGCCGTGATCGCGGCGACGCTCTTCTTCGCCGTGCCGGCCTACGGCACGTTCGCCAACCGGCTGCCGCGCAATCGGCTGATCGTGGGCGTGAGCGGCTTCTTCGTGTCGAACCTCGTCCTCTTCTACTTCGCCGGGCTCGTTCCCGCGCTCGCCCAAGGGACGGGCGCCCTCGTCTTCGCGCTCTTGTTCTTCCTCTGGGTCGGCGTGTTCAACATGATGGTCGTCGCTCAGTTCTGGGCGTTCGCGGCCGACGTGTATTCGGAGGAGCAGGCCAAGCGCCTCTTCGCGCTCGTCGGGCTCGGCGCGTCCCTCGGCTCGGTCGCGGGCAGCGTCCTCGTCAGCTGGCTCGTCGAGCGGCTCGGCACGCAGCGCATGATGCTCGTGTGCGCGGCCCTGCTCGGAGCCTCGGCGGGCCTCACGCAGCTCGTCCACGCGCGCGAGACCCGGCGCGGCGGCGCGCCGAAGCCGAAGGCTCCGCAGAAGCCAAGCGGGAGCGGCGCGGACGCCTACGGGCTGCTCCTCGCTCACCGCTACCTCATCCTCATCGCCATCTTCACCGTGGTCTTCACGTTGGTGAACACGAACGGCGAGTACATCCTGTCGAAGCTGATCGGCGAGGCGTCGAAGGCGCACGGTGCGACGAAGGCCGAGCAGAAGGACTGGATCGCGGGCGTCTACGGGCAGTTCTTCTTCTACGTCAACGCGGTCGGCGTCGCGGTGCAGAGCTTCCTCGTCTCGCGCATCGTCAAGTACGGAGGGCTCCGGGTGGGCTTCGTGGTGTTCCCCCTCGTGGCGCTCGCGAGCGCCGCTTCGGTCGCGGCGATGCCGCTTCTCGCGGTCGTCCGCGTCGGCAAGACCGCGGAGAACGCGACCGACTACTCCCTCAACAACACCATGCGCAACCTCTTGTGGCTGCCGACGACGCGCAAGATGAAGTACCTCGCGAAGCAGGCGGTCGACAGCTTCGTGGTTCGCCTCGGTGACGTGGGGTCTGCGCTCGTCGTGTTCGTCCTCGGCGACACCCTGGCGCTCGGCGCGCGCGCGTTCGCGGTGGTGAACATCGTCCTCGTGGCGGTGTGGCTCTACCTCGCGCGAGAGATCCTGCACGAGAACGAGGCGATGAGGAAGCGGCGTGAGTCGGGCGAGCTCCCCGATGATCCGGAGATCGCCTCGTGAGCGCGGCCCGCGTGAGCACGCGCGCGCTCGTCCTCGCGGCGGCCTTCGTCTCGGCGCTCGCGGCGTGCCTCCTCGCGTCGCCTGCGAGGGGCGACGAGGCACCCCTCGCGCCGCCCGCGGCGTCGTCGCCAACAGCGCCATCGCCCGCAGCGCCGTTGCCCGCAGCGCCGCCGCCCGCACCGCCGTCGTCTGCTGGCTCGGCGACCTCGGCATCGCCGGCGGCTCCGACGCCGAGCCCGGCCGCAGGCCTCTCCGAGGTGTCTGCGACCGTGGCGCGAGGTGGCGACGCGCGCGCGCCGCTCGCGCCCCGCAAGACCGATCTCTTCGCGCCCGAGCTGGTCGAGTGGAAACCACGTTGGGCGAAGTTCCGAACGTACGAGTTCGTCCTCACCGCGTTGCAGGGGGTCGCTGCGCTCGCGGCCCAAGGGATCCCCGCTGGGCCGCGCTGGACCCGCCACAACGGATTCGACGATTCGGCGCGCAACGCGCTCAAGGCTCACACGCTCGAGGGCGCCCGCGCCGCGCGGGACTTGAGCGACGCGGGGCTCGTGCTGCTCATCAATCAACGCCTCGTCGACGACGTCTTCGTCGCGTGGTGGTACCACGGCAAAGGCAGCGTGGCCTGGCAGATGTCGCTCATCGACCTCGAGACCCTCTCCTTCGCGACGGCCGTGAACAGCATCGTCGCGGGCGCCGTCGGCCGACAGCGGCCCTACGCCGAGGACACCTGCTCGCGCCCGATCGAGAAGCAGACGGCGAACTGCACGGGTGGCAATCGGTACCGGAGCTTCTTCAGCGGCCACGCGACCGCCGCGTTCACGCTCGCGGGGCTCACCTGCATGCACCACGCATACATCCCGCTCTACGGGAACAAGTTCGCCGACGGCGCGGCGTGCGCGGGGACGATGGCGGCCGCCACCACGGTCGCGATGATGCGCGTCGTGTCCGACCAGCACTACCTCTCGGACATCCTCGTCGGCGCGGCCGTCGGCACCGCGTCCGGGCTCGGTCTACCGTGGCTCTTGCATTACCGCGGCGGGGGCACGCCCGAGAAGAGCGACGGACGAGCCTACGTTCCTGGCGTGACCGCGACGGTCGTTCCGGCGCCCAACGGTCTCTTCGTCATGGGGAGCTTCTGACGTGCGGCCTCCGCGCCGCTCCGTCCTCGGCTCCACGGCGCTCGGCGCGGCGTCGGTGCTCGTCGTCGGCCTGGCGGGCGCGCCCACCGAGGCCCGCGCCCAATCGACGGGCGACACCGACCCGCGAATCGAGGCCGTGGAGGGGTTGCAGCAGGAGATCGCCTATTGGGGCGTCGGCAAGGCCCGGCCTTTCGCGGCGGCGGTGTTCGACGTCGGCGGCATCTTCGCGCGGACCGAGCTCGATCTCGGCTATGGCAAGCCGCACCGCGCCTGGGGCGGAATCGAGTCGTCCGCGAAGCTCACGATCGGCGGCGTGAGCTTCTATGCCGGACCGCGCATCACGCTGCCGCATTTCTCGCTGCGGGCGGGGGTTCGCAGCTACGACTCGACCGACACGCATTGGCTGATCCCGAGGTACCAATACGATCGCGTGCACCTCGACCTGCTCGGTCCGCCGCGCTCCCATTACGGCTCGCTCGACGCCGAAATGGCGGTCGGGGCGCCCTTGTTCAACGGCTCCGCGAGCCTGCTCACGTCCGTGCACGGGATCTTCGGCGTCGACAAAGGCTTCTTCGTCTACGAGGACGCGCTCCACGTCATCGTCGATCCGCCCTGGGTCTGGCGCACGCGCATCGCGTACCTGAAGAACCTCGGCAAGCTCGACAACCTCGCCCTCGGCGGCGCGGTGGAGGTGATCGACGTCCCGAACCGGGGCGCCGCGACGGTGCGCCTCGGGCCGGTCGTCACCGTGACGCTCACGCACCATTTGCAGGCGACCGGCGCCGCGATGTTCGTCGTCGCGGGGCGGGACGAGCTCGGATTGGGGGGCGCGGACCTCGGGCAGATTGGTCTACGCTATCGTTGGGCCACGGGGGATCCGTGGCCGGAGTTTCCCTGAGAGGCGGCGCGGAGGATCGAAGCCATGCTCATCGCTCTTCGAAGGACGTTCCTCTCGTGCGCCGCGACGGCGGCCGCGTGCGCCCTCGTCGGCTGCGCGGGCGAGGTTCGCCGTTTCCCGCTCCGCGATCCGGTCTGGGTCGACGACGATCTGCGCCCGATCGCCTACCCTTGCCGGGCCGATCCGGAGGATCCGAAGAAGAAGATCTGCCGGCCCGAAGAGTACGTCTCGCCCTTTGCGTGGGACGTCGCCGACAAGACCCTCTTTCGCCCCCTGGTTCAGTTCTTCGCCGCCGACGTGGGCTTCGAGGCGAAGAACGTCAATGCGATGGACGAGGTCCCGGACTCGAGCTGGTTCACGAATCGCATCGGCGTCCGAGCGATGACCCTCGACGACATTCGACGCGGCAGCTGCGGGAAGAACAACATCGACCCGCTCCGATCCGCCGACGGCAGCTGGGTCATCGACATGGGGAAGGCCAACGGCGCGAACCCCGGCTTCCGCGTCAACATCGAGGGCGTCGGCAAGTTCATGCTGAAAGCCGATCAGAGCCGTGAGGGCGAGAAGGCGACCGGCGCCACCGCGATCGCGTCGCGCCTCTATCACGCGGCTGGTTGGTGGACGGTCTGCGACACGGTCGTCTATCTCCGGCGGAGCCTCCTCAAGCTCACGCCCGGCTTGATGTACGCGGACAACAGCGGCGTGAAGAGGCCCTTCGATCAAGCGAAGCTCGACGCCATCCTCGACGACGCGCAGCGGCGCGGCGACAGCATTCGCATGGTCGCCTCGCGCTGGCTCTCGGGTCGGACGATCGGGCCGTTCGAGTACGAGGAGACGCGCAAAGACGATCCGAACGACGTCATCCCCCACGAGGATCGACGAGATCTCCGCGGCGCGCGCCTCATGGCGGCGTGGCTCGGGCACTTCGACTCGCGCGAGCAGAACACGATGACGACGTGGGCCTCGGAGAGCAAGGAGGACAAGGACGCCTCACCGGGCCACACGCTGCATTGGTACCTCGATCTCGGCGATTGCTTCGGCAGCCATTGGGAGTGGGAGAGCCTCAATCGGCGCATCGGCCACAGCTACTATTTCGATCCCGCCGACGTCGGCCTCGACTTCATCACGCTCGGCATCTGGACGCGACCCTGGGATCGTCAGGTCTCTTACCCCGAGGTCCAAGAGTTCGACTACTTTCGCCCCGAGTTCGAGCCGGACGCGTGGAAGGGCGGCTATCCGCATCCCGCGTTCGCGCGCAGGACGGAGCGCGAGGGCGCGTGGGCGGCGCGCATCATCTCTCGGTTCGACGACGACATGGTGAAGGCCGCCGTCGAGATCGGCGACTACACCGATCCGCGCGCGACCGAATTCCTCACGAAGACCCTGATGAGTCGTCGCGACGCCATTCGAGCGCGGTATTTCGCGAAGCTCTCGCCGCTCGCGGACGTCCGCGTCACGGGCGATCGCGTCTGCGCGACCGATCTCGCCAGGCAGACCCACACGTCCCCGGACGCGCAGTTCCACTATGGCGCGACCCTGTGGACCGGCGCGTCGCTCGAGCGAAGGGCGAGCGTCGGCGTGAGGCCCGGCGACCACGGAGAGGTCTGCGTCTCGTTGCCGCGCGTCGCCGACGGGCCGCAGAAGGACGACGACCCGCTCCGCTATGCGGTGCTCGACGTGCAAAATGGGGTCGCGAAGGGCCCGCTTCGAATGCATTTCTACGATCTCGGCCCCGCGCGTGGTTTCCGCCTCGTCGGGATCGAGCGACCCGACGACGGCGATCCGGACTTCTGAGCCGGCGCGGATCGTCGCGCGCCCGTCGCGATCAGAAGCCCGTCGTGCCGCCGACGAGGAAGCGCAGGCTGTCGGGCTGTCCGCCTTGCTCGAACGTCTTCGTCCCGAAGCCGAGCTGCAGATTGAATTGGTGATCGCGGTGGTTCGGCGAGGTGAGCCCCCCGACGAACGAGAACCGCGTGCGCCGGATGTCGAAATCGCGCAGACGATCCCCGAACACATTCCCGACCGCGGCCTGCATCGTCCCGTCCAGGAACGCCCAGATGGGCCACTCGTAATCGAGCGACGCGGTCAGCGAGCTCGTCCCGAGCAAGCGCCCCGGCAAGAAGCCGCGAATGAGGTCGTCCTCGGGGACGTAGTCGACGCGCTTGTTGCCGATGAGCTCGGTGAACGGAATGACGAAGCGATCCTGGACGACGTCCTGGAATCGCGCGTCCAGCACAAGGCCGAGGACGCGGCGCTTTCCAGTGAGATCGGCGAACCCGCCGACCGAGGCGCCATAAGCGATCCAGCTCCCGTGTCGCGCGCCCGAGAGGACCGTGCCCTGCTCGCCGCGGAGCTCGGCGACCATGCCGGAGCCGTCGGCCGGGCGGGGCTTGCGCGAGTCGAGCACGAGGCGGCTGCCGACCTTGATCGCGGCATAGCCCTTCTCGAAGCCGGCCGGGACCGGGTATCGCCCGTGGCGAACCTGCTCGAGGAGCGTCGTCGACGCGCACGAGAACGTCTGCGGCTTCACGTCCACGGACGCGACGCCGTCGCAGACGCCGTCGCCGAAGCTCATTTGCCTCGCATTGGCCCAACCCTCGAAGAACGCGCCTTTCCAGAACTCGACGTGGAATCGCCCTCCACCGCCGACGGTGCGCAGCTCGTATTGGCCCTCGTCCGACGAGAGCGAGCTCGGGCCGATGCCGAAGAACTTCAGATCGGGGCGCGCCGCGGCGTCGACCTCGAGCTGGAGGTAGGTCCTCACCTTCCCGTCGGCGTCGACGCGCAAGGGCATTCGGTCGAGCACCGAGGCCTTGAGATACCGTTTGCCGCCGGTCGCGATCGTCGCCCGCACGTCGTTCTGCGGGGCGAGGAAGTCGTCGTGGAAGTAGTAGATGCCGACGCTCGGTCGAAATCCGAAATCGAGGAACGCCGTCGGGATGAAGCCGACCTTGCTCGGCGAGAGGAGGAAGTCGGACAGCGCGGGGTTCTGCTCGACGGCGGTGAGGAGCGCGCCGAGCGGCTTGCGCACGACGTACTCGGTCACCAAGTAGACCGGGAAGAAGACGACGCGCGGGACCCACAGCAGACCCTTCGCGCCCGTCGGCTCGTCGCCGCGTCCATCGTAGTCCTGCTTCTTGCGCTTCTCTTTCGGGGTGAGATCGGAGCGGGGCGAGAGGTGCGGCGGCGACGCGGGGGGGCGCGCCGGATCGCTCGGGTGTTGCTCGGCGTCTGGCGCGCCGCGCGCCGCGGCGGGCGCGAGGAGCCCGATCGCCGCCGCGACGAGCGCTGCGCTCAGGCGCGATCGATTGGACGCGAGCCCCATGCTCTCCTTCCATATCGGAAGGCCGAGGCCCGTCGCCAGTCTCCTTCGCTCAGAAGCCAGTGGTCCCGCCGAGGAGAAAGCGCAGGCTCTCGGGCCCGCCGCCCTCTTCGAACGTCTTCGTGCCGAAGCCCAACATCAGGTTGAACTGGTGATCGCGGTGGTTCGGCGACGTGATGCCTCCGACGAACGAGAATCGAAGGCGGTCGAAGCGGAAATCTTCGAGGTGATCGCCGAAGACGTTCCCGACCGCGGCCTGCATCGTCCCGTCGAGGAACGCCCAGATCGGCCACTCGTAATCGAGCGCCGCGGTGAGGGAGCTCGAGCCGAGCAGGCGCCCCGGGAGGAAGCCGCGGAGCAGGTCGTCCTCGGGGACGTAGTCGAGGCGCTGGGAGCCGACGAGCTCGGTGAACGGGATCTGGAAGCTGCGCTGGAGCTTCGTCTGGAAGCGCGCGTCGACGACCAGCCCGAGGACCCGGCGCGTGCCGGTGAGATCGGCGAACGCGCCGAAGGAGGCGCCATAAGAGAGGAAGCTCCCGTGGACCTCGCCCGAGGGCACCGTCGCGTGCTCCACGCGCGCGTCGAGGGCGACGCCCGATCCGGGGTAGGGGCGAGGGGCGCGCGAGTCGAGCACGACGCGCGCGCCGACCTTGAGCACGCCATAGCCCTTCGTGAAGCCGGCAGGCACGGGGTACCGGCCGACGCGCACTTGCTCGAGCAGCGTCGTCGCCGCGCACGACGTCGTGGCCGGACGGACGTCGATCGACGCGACCGGATCGCACTCCCCGTCGCTGAACGCGACGCGACGGCCGGTGACCCACGTCTCGGCGAAGGTGCCTTTCCAGAAGTCGGCGTGGGCCCTCGCGCCGCCGCCCACCGTGCGCATTTGATAGCGCCCGACGTCGTGCGACAGCGAGCTCGGTCCGATGCCCCAGAACTTCAGATCGGGGCGCGCGAGGCCGTCGAGCTCGAGCTGGAGATACGCCCTCGTCGTGTCCGAACGATCGACCACGAGGGGGATGCGATCCGCGACCGACGCCTTCAGGTATTGCGCGCCTCCCGTGGCGACGGTCGCTCGCAGATCGTTGTGTGGCGCGAGAAAGTCGTCATAGAAGTGATAGAGCCCGACGCTCGGCCGGAAACCGAAATCGACGAAGGCGGTGGGAACCAATCCGACGTTGTCGTGCGGACCGAACGTGAACGCGTGGGTGACCTTCGAGATGACGTCGTTCTGCTCGACGGCGACGGTCGCGGCGCCGAGCGGCTTGCGCACGACGTATTCGGTCACGAGGTACGCGGGGAAGAAGAGCACACGCGGGACCCAGAGCAGCGCCTCGGCGGGCGTCGTCTTCGCCGCTCGCCCCGCGTAGTCCTGCGCGCGCCGCTTGTCCGACGGTCGTAGATCCGATCGAACCGCGGGCGTCGGCGCTCGCGCGGGGGGCGCGGGGCCTCGCTCCTGTCGCGGCTCGTTCCCCGCGTCCGCCGCGGGCTGCGCGGAGGCGGTCGAGCTCGCCGAGACGAGGAGGGCCAGCACCGCGCCCTCGAGAGCGCGGCGTCCGATCATCGGCGATGGGCCCGACAGGAACATCGGAGCCTCCTTCATATCGGTTTTCGCCGGTCGTGTCGCGGGAGGGGCGACGCGCGCGCTCGGCGTCCGCCTTCCGGCTGCTCCGCCCACGTGGTAAGCGGGACGCCATGATTCTCCAGGATCGCGTGGTCTTCATCACCGGCGCTTCACGCGGGATCGGTCGCGCCGTCGCGCTCGCGTGCGCACGCCAGGGAGCCGACGTCGTCGTCGCCGCCAAGAGCGAGGTCGACTCCGAGCGCTTGCCGGGGACGATCTACAGCGTCGCGAAGGAGATCGAGGCCCTCGGCCGCAAGGCCCTACCGCTCCGGCTCGACGTGCGCGACGACGCGGCGTGCGAGGCCACGGTGAAGAGCGCGATCGATCACTTCGGCCGCGTCGACGCGCTCGTGAACAACGCGGGCGCGCTCTGGTGGTCCGACGTCGTCGATACCCCCGTGAAGAAGTTCGATCTCATCATGGGCGTGAACGTCCGCGCGTCCTTCGTGCTCGCCCACGCGGTGCTGCCGCACATGATCTCGCGCAAGTACGGGCACGTCGTCATGATGTCCCCCGCGGTCGAGGCCAACGCGGTCGCCGGGCACGGCGCGTACTCGGTCTCGAAGTTCGGCATGACGATGATCGCCCAGGCGATCGCGGACGAGTACGCGGAGCACAACGTCACCGGGCACGCGCTCTGGCCCGCGACCGCGGTCGAGAGCTACGCGACGATCAACTTCGGCCTCGGCGGCCCCGAGATCTGGCGCAAGGCCGACATCATCGCCGACGCCACCGTGGAGCTGCTGTCGAAGGAGCCGAAGGATCGGAAGGGCGCCGCGTGGATCGACGAGGATCTCCTCCGCTCGGTCGGCGTCACGGACTTCTCGAAGTACCAATGCGTGCCCGGCAAAGAGCCGCCGCGCCTCGGCTTCTCGAGCATCCCGCGCGTCACGTCGACGGTTCGCTGACGGAGAGGGCGATGGCGAAGGACGACGAAGCCGATCTCGGTGCGCCGCTCGCGCTCGACCCGACGCGCGAGCTCACCGAGCTGCTCGGCGAGCTCGAGACGCTGCTCAAGAATCCGGACGTCGTCAGCGCGGGGTGAACGGCAGCCTCGCCCTCGTCGCGCTCGACGGGCTCGGCGCGTATCTCGTGGGGGACAAGCGACAGGCCGTCGAGGATCTGCGCACCGTCGCCGAGGAGATCGAGGGGCGCCTGCGCTTCGGCGACGATCCGCCCGCCGCCTGATCGCGCGCTCCGGCGTCCTCGATCACTCGCAGTCCGAGAAGACGTCCTTGTAGAGCGCCTCGCCCACCACGTCGTGGCCCTTCGGCGACCAGTGCAGGTGGTCCTTCCACGCGTAGTCGTCGCAGAGCTTGTTCGCGTCGCCGCACGAGAGGAGCGGGAAGATGTCGACGGCGTGGTCGACGAGGCCCTCTCCCGGCGCCGCGCGGACGAAGCGACTCACCTCCATGCTCATGGCGTGCCGGGCGGCGTCGTAGCCCTTGAAGCCGCCCCAAGGCGGCAGCGTGAGCGCCACGACCTTCGCGCCGTGGGCGCGGGCCATCTCGTACATGGAGGACAGATCGGCCTCGACGAGCCTCGCCGAGCGCTTCGCCGTCTCGTTCGAGAGGATGTCGCCGATGCCGCCGAGCACGATCACGTGCGTATACCGAGGTCGCGTCTCGCCGGTGCCTTCTCCGAACACGTCGCGCTCGAAGCGCCTACGCATCTGGTTCACCATGTTGCCGCCCTTGCCGTACGAGTCGAAGCGGCTCTTCGGACAGCGTGAGGCGAGCAACGTGAGGTACTTGCCGCCTTGCGACTTCGGATCCGTCAGCGAGTCGCCCATCGCCGCCACGACGTAGACCTGCTTCGCGCGGGACGGGGTAGGGGGCGCGGGATCGGCGCGAGAGGCCGAGCTCGCCGCGGCGCCGAGCGCGAGCGCCACGAGGCCCGACGCGAAGAGTCGCCGCTGCTGCATCCTGCGATCGTAGCGCGTCGATCGCGCAGACGCCGCGTCGGCGGTGTCCGTTCGCGGGAGACCTTCAGCGCCCTCGGCTCCTTCGCCGCGTCCCTTGGACGATGCGGCTCGGATCGCGCGGGACCGGGGCGCTCTCGGCGAACAGCGCCCGCAGGCGCGCCGCGGCGGCGTCACTCAGCTGGGTCTTGCGGAGCTCCGCGATCGTCGCGTCGAGCACCTGGCGCGTCTCGGGGCGCTTCTTCGCGAGGAGCGGCTCGAGCCAAGCGAGCACCTCGTCGAACCTCATCGCAGCGCGCGCGATCTGCCGTGGGAGCGACTCGCGCAGGAGCCGCACCCCTTGGGCTCGCTCGGCCGCGCGCGACGAAGCGTCGGCGAGGTCGAAGGCCTCGGCGAGGCGCGCGACCACCTGTTCCGCGTCCGTCAGCTTGTCGAGCACCTGCCGCTCGGTGAGCGCCTGCAGCGCGACGTACGCGTGCAGGAACCCATCGGTGAACGACGCGAGCTCGGCGACGACGCCATCGCCGCGAGCGAGGAGCACCGAGACGAGCGCGTCGACCACCGCGTCGCGCGCGACCTTCCTCGGCTCGTCGGCGCGATCGTGCAGCGCCGCGAGCGCACCCGAGCGATCGTTCGAGCTCGACGCACGCGCGGCGAGCGCCATCAAACCGACGCGAACGAAGTATTCGTTCTTGTGCTCGAGCAGCTCCTTCGTCAGCTCGAGCCCGCGCTTGCCGGCGCTCGCGAGGCTCGACCCGAGGGCCTTCGCCAGCTCGACGTTCGGGCGCGGTCCCGGGTAGCCCGACGAGCGCTCGAGGAGGTCGAACAGATCGCGTCGGTCGCCTCCGTCGAGCGCGATCTCGAGCGC
Organism: uncultured Polyangiaceae bacterium; assembly: GCA_964467935.1. Lineage (GTDB taxonomy): Bacteria > Myxococcota_A > Polyangia > Polyangiales > Polyangiaceae > CAYYKK01. Next base: position 6,553 of record CAYYKK010000080.1, on the reverse strand, counting down.
CGCCTGGATGCGCTCGCTGCGGAGGGTGTCGCTCACGCGCATCGGTAGGGCTCCACCACCGTCAGAAGCCGAGCGAGAGCCCCGCCTCCGGGGAGAGCACCGGGACGAAGACCGGCACCGTCGCGCTGAAGCGGAAGGCGACGTTGATCGCGAACATCTTCGCGGGGAGGAACGAGATGCCCGCGCCGCCGCCGACGAAGCCCGTGCCCGCTTGCTTCGCCGCGTTCAGCGTCTGGATGCGCGTGTTGCCGTCCGAGCCGCCCGCCTTGCCCCAGTTGGTGCACGGGCTCTTGTAGTCGTTCGGGTTCGCCGCGCCGCACGCCTTGCCGTCCTCGACGACCTGCACCTGCACCGTGGAGTCGATCTGCGCCAAGCCGCCGTTCAGGAACACCCACGGCCTCACGACGGCGCCGGTATAGGCCCGCGATCCGAAGGCGTATTGCGCGCGCGCCTCGAGGTGCAGCGGCAAGAACGACGCGCCGCCCTGGGACGTGCCGTTGAACGCGTAACCGACCCGCGCGCCGAGCGAGAGGTTGTCGAAGATGACGCCGTCGTAGCCGATCATCAGGCGCATCGTGCCGATGCCGAGGCCGCCGTTGACGTTGTCGCCCTGCTTCGCCGTCGGCGTGCCGGTGTAGCGATCGCCCTTCGTGGTGCGGCTGCAGACGAAGTGCTGATCGATCTGTCCCTGCTTCGTGCAGATCTCCGAGCCCGACACGACCGGGAAGTCCGGGACGAAGGAGACGGTGATCCAGTGCCGCCGCTTCTTCTCCGCGCCGTCGCTCGGCTTGTCGCCGTCGCTCGGCTTGTCTCCTTCGCCCTCACCCTCGGCCGCGCCGCCGCCGCCCTCTTTCGGACGAAGCAGGCAGGTGTTGTCGGCGCATCGCTCCTCCGCGGGGCAGTCCTTGTCGTCGATGCACTGGCGACCCGAGCTCTTCGCGCGGAGCTCTTCGTCGCTCATGCCGCACGACTCCGGCGGCGCGAAGCCCGGCCAGCTCGGCGCCTTGCCGTCGAGCATCTCCTTGATCTGGGTCTCGTTCGGCGCGGCCTCGCTCCCGATGGTGCCGACGACCTTGTCGTTGTTGTCCTTCGCGACGATCCAGTACTTGATCGAGCCCTTCTTGCTCGTCGCGCTGCACGGGATGTTGCCGCGGTAGATCTTGCCGCTCTTCTCCATCTTGAGCTTGCGCTGCGACCCGCCCGAGACGCCCACGTAGGTCGCCTCCACGGTCGTCACCTTCTTCGCCGTGTCGTCGTCGAGCGTGACGAAGATGGGGACGGGCGTGTTGACCTTCTGCTCCTCGGGCGGCGTGTGGCTCATCGGCCCGCCCTCCGAGCCGCTCGAGCCACTGGACCCGCTCGAGCCACTGGACCCGCCGCCCTTCTTCACCGCCTTGCCCGCTTCGTCGAAGGCGAACTTGATCTCCGCTTTCACGTAGTCGGGATCCGGCTGGGCTTTCGGGTCGAGCTTGATCGCCTCCGCGAAGGCCTCCTTCGCTTCGTCGAGCTTGTTCTTTCCTCCCGCGAGGACGATCCCGAGCGCGAGGTAGAGCTTCGCCTTCACCTTCGGCGTGCAGTTCTTCTCGCCGCACGCCTCGATCGCCTTGTTGAGCTTCTTCTCGGCGTCGTCGAACTTCGTGTCGAGATAGTCCTCTTCCATGGCCTTTTTGTAGGCGCTCTCCGCCTGCGCATCTTTGCTGGCGGCGGCGGCGCTCCCGGGGAACGCGAAGAGCGGAAGGGCCGAGAGAGGAAGGGCGCTCGCGAGCGCGGTCGCGACGACGAGAGCCCGGCACGAGAGGCGGAAGCGCGGAAGCATGGGCGGCGACACTCTACCCCCATCCTCGCGCGGACTCTCGATTTTCGTGCGTCGCCTCCAAGCAAATCCGCGCGGGCGGAGCGTCCGTTTAGGCCGCATCGCGACGCTGCGTGGTGTGGGTCCGGCGTCCGCCGCGGCGTGCTAAGGCTCGACCGTGACACGCCGTCTCCCGATCGACGACGCGACCTCGCGCGCGCGCGGCCCTCTCGGTCCGAGCCGCGCGCGCGGCCGCTTGCCGCTCCTTTCGTCGCACTCGTCGCGCTCGCTCGAGGCGCTCCTCGTCGCGGCGGGAGGCACCTCGACGCAGGCGAAGTCGGCCGCAGCGAGGGTGATCCGCCACGTGTTCGCGACGGACGACGACGTCGCGTGGAGCGAGGCGGCGCTCCGCGAGCTCGGCATCGGCGCGTGGGCGCACGCCGCGCTGCTCTCGCTCGAGGTCGCCCCATCGCTCGTCGTCGACGCGGTGGTCCCCGCGGCCGACGGCACGGAGCGGCTCGTGATGAAGGCCAAGGACGGCGCGCTCCTCGAGACGGTCATCATCCCCGGGCCCGGGCGCACCACCGTGTGCATCTCGAGCCAGGTCGGCTGCGCGCGCGCGTGCACGTTCTGCGAGACGGGCGCGCTCGGTCTCACGCGCCAGCTCGACGCGGGAGAGATCGTCGATCAGATCCGCATCGCGCGCCGTCGCTGGCGCGGTCGGAGCCCGTCGATCCAGAACGTCGTCTTCATGGGCATGGGCGAGCCGCTCGACAACCTCGGCGAGGTCGCCGCGGCGACGCACCTGCTCACCGACGATCGCGGCCTGGCGCTCTCGCCGTCGCGCATCACCGTGAGCACCGTGGGGGTGGCCGACAAGCTCGAGGCCTTCTTCGAGACGTGCCGCGCGGAGCTCGCGGTGAGCCTCAACGCGCCCGACGATCGTCGCCGCAGCGCGATCATGCCGATCAACGATCGCTTCGACATGGCGACGCTCCGCCGCGCGGTGGAGAAGGCGCTCCCGCCGGGTCACAAGGTGCTCTTCGAGTACGTGCTCATCGACGGCGTCAACGACGCGCTCGAGGACGCGGACGCGCTCGCTTCGTGGGCCTCGGGGCTGCGCTGTCGCGTCAACGTGATCCCGGTGAACCCGGGCCCCGATCCCTCGATACGCGCGCCGAGCCCGGAGCGCCTCGACGCGTTCGTGCGACGCCTCGTCGAGCGGAAGATCGTGACGTTGGTGCGTCGCGCGCGCGGACGCGACGTGGGCGGAGCGTGCGGGCAGCTCGCGGGCGCGCGTCGATCGATCGCCGAAGCGTGACTCAGGGCGCTCGATCCGCGGCGCAGCGGAAGCCCACGATCTCCGCGCGCTTCGCAGGCATCTCGACGCCTCCGAGCGCCGCGCGCACGTAGCCGTCGTCGATCGCGTACCACGACGCGCCGTACGCCCAGCGCGCCGGGCTCGCGCCCGCGCGCGCCGGGGGCGTCACCCACTCGGAGACGTCGCCGCCGAGATCCCAGATGCCCTCGTCCGTCCGATCCTTCGGGTGCGATCGGACCGGGCACGTCCCCGCCCTCTTGTGCGGTCGCCCCCAACAGGGTTCATCCGTGGCGATCGGCGTCCCCCAAGGCGTGGTCCTCCGGCCATGCGCCGCCCACTCCCACTCGTCGCCGCGCGGCAGACGCGCGCTCCGCGATTTGCAGAAGCCTTCGGCCTCCGCGAAGCTCACGCAGTTGACGGGGTGGTCGTCGACGCCCTCTCGCTGCCCGTTGCAGAAGCGGCTCACCGTCCGATCTTCGCTCCCTTGGCCTCCGACGGTGCCGTCGCCGTCCCACGCCGTGAGCTTCGGCACTGCAGGGCAGTCCGCCTCTCTCTTGCAGTCGCGCGTGACGTCGCCGTGCTCGACCGCGGCGCGAAAGCGCGCGACCGTCACCTCCTCTTCGTCGAGGCAGAACGACTTCACCGCGACGTCGTGACCGTGCTCCAGCGTCGAGAGCACGCCGCCCTCGACGAGCTGCATCCCCGCCGGGCACGCCGTCGGTCGCGTGGGCTCGGCGCTCGCGCTCGTCGCGGGCGACGCGCTCGCAGCCGGCGAGGTCGCGCCTCGGGATTCTTTCGTCCGCGGGACGCTGCTCGACGACGACGCCTCGCCGGTCGCGCGCGCGGGCTCCGACGTGCTCGCCGCGCCGCCTCGGCCCTCGCCGCACCCCGAGAGCGCGAGAGACGACGACACGGCGCAGGCGATCCCGAGCAGTTGGCGCATCGACGCGACGATAGCAGCTCACCCCCGCGGCCGCGTTGGGGCTTGGTCGCATGCGGACGCCGTGTTACCCGAAGCCATGTCGAAGAACCGAGCCGCGCTCCTCTCGCTCTCCTTCGCCGTGATCTGCACCGCGACGGGCTGCGACGATCCGCCCCCCGCCGCGAGCTCCGCGACGGCCACCGCGGCGGCGACCACGCCGAAGCCCGCGCCGACGCCGACGCCCACCGCGGCCCCGAAGCCGTCGGCCAAGCCTCCGCGCGAGTGCGGCCCAGGCCCCGAGGTGACGTTCGACGAGCCCGTGATGGAGAAGCAGATCCGCGCGCAGCTCCAGAAGCCCGAGGGGCCGATCAAGCGCGACGATCTCGCCAAGGTGAAGACCTTGAACCTCACCGAGGCCAAGAGCGACGACGCGCTCGATCCATGCATCTTCCCTTATCTGACCGGGATCAAGGGCCTCTACCTCGCGAAGGGCAACCTGGAGGATCTGCACCTGCTCGCCGGCCTCAAGACGCTCGAGTCGCTCCGCGTGTCGATGACCGAGGTGAAAGATCTCTCGCCGCTCGCGGGCCTCACGAAGCTCGATCGCCTCGACATCGGCCGCACGCAGGTCGCCGACTTGAAGCCGATCGAGACGCTCCAGAGCCTCACCGAGCTCTCCATCGACGAGACGCAGGTGACCGACCTCACCAGCGTCGGCAAGCTCGCGAAGCTCGAGATGCTCGAGATGAAGCGCACGCGCATCAAGGACCTCACGCCGCTCAAGGATCTCAAGAACCTCAAGATGATCTACATCGAGGGCTCGCCCATCGATGACACGACCGTCTTGAAGGGGATCTCGGGTCTCAAGATCGTTCAGGCCAAGTGACGCGTCGGCGAGCGAGGTAGCGATGGAGGCGAGGGATTCGGAGAGGCACGCGTGTGACGTCCTGGTGATCGGCGGCGGCCCCGCGGGCTCGACCGCGAGCGCGCTGCTCGCGAAGAAGGGCCGCAAGGTCATCCTGCTCGAGAAGGATCGTCACCCCCGGTTCCACATCGGCGAGTCGCTCTTGCCGATGAACCTCCCCATCCTCGAGCGCCTCGGCGTGCTCGAGGAGGTCCGCGCGATGGGCGTGCCCAAGATGGGCGCCGACTTCTCCTCGGGCGACGAGACGCGCTACACGACGTACAACTTCGCCGACGCGCTGTCCGACTCGCCGCCCTCTGCGTTCGAGGTCACGCGCAGCGAGTTCGACGACATGCTGTTCCGGAACGCGTCGAAGGCCGGCGTCGACGCGCGCGAGGGCGTGCGCGTCGAGCGCGTCGAATGGGACGCTTCGCACCACACGACGGCCTACGCGGTCGACGAGGCGGGCCAGCGCCACGTCTTCGAGGCGAAGTATCTGCTCGACGCCACCGGGCGCGACACCTTCCTCTCGAAGAAGCTCGGGTTGAAGCGACGGAACCCGAAGCACGCGAGCGCGGCGCTCTTCACGCACATGAAGGGCGTCGAGCGGCGTCCCGGCTCCGAGCAAGGCAACATCAGCATCTACTGGTTCGACCACGGCTGGATGTGGTTCATCCCGCTCAAGGACGACGTGATGAGCATCGGCGCCGTCTGTCACCCCGACTACTTGAAGGGGCGCAAAGGCACGCACGAGGAGCTGCTCATGGAGACGTTGAAGCTCGCGCCGGCGGGCTTCGCGCGCCTCGCGAAGGCGACGCGCGTCGCCGAGGTCCGCGCGACGGGGAACTACTCGTACACCTCCGACCGCATGGCAGGGCCCGGCTTCCTGATGATCGGCGACGCCTTCGCCTTCATCGATCCCGTCTTCTCGAGCGGCGTGTATCTCGCGATGAACAGCGCGGAGAGCGCGGCACGGATCACCGACGAGATCCTCCGCGATCGGAGCCGCGAGGCTCGCCTCCAGCGCGAGTTCGATCGGGAGATCCGCAAAGGCATCAGCTCGTTCTCGTGGTTCATCTATCGATTCACGACGCCGGGGCTGCGCTGGATCTTCAAGAACCCGCGCAACATCTATCGGATGCAAGAGGCGGTCACGAGCATGCTCGCGGGCGACGTGTTCCGAAACCCGGACGTCCACCGCCGCTTCAACGCGCTGAAGATCGTCTACGCGGTGCGCACCGCCGCCGAGCTCAAGGCGTACGTCGCGAACCTCCTCCAGCGCCGCCGCAACACCCGCGAAGACTTCGACGGAGGCACCCTCTCGGTCGACGTGGAGCAGGAGCCTTTCCGCCGGCCTGAAGGGACACGATCGACCGCGGCCAACGGCAAGAGCGCGTCGAGCGGTCACGACACGCCGAGCTGAGTCACCGGCCCCGCGAGGGCAGATCGGTAGGAACTGGAGGCGACGCGTTCGTTGAGGACGAGGCGACCGTCGGGGACGCGGAAATCGACGAAGAACGGCCGCGGATCGCCAACGAGAAAGGCCGCGTCTCGTGGGAGACGCGGCCTCTCGCGGATCCCGCGTGGCGCACCCCTCTGGGTGGTTCACGGCGG
>CAYYKK010000079.1:0-25928 GCA_964467935.1 uncultured Polyangiaceae bacterium | reverse complement strand
CCATCCTCGACACGACCGCCCTCTACATGGCGTACGCACCGCACAAGCTCTCGATGGAGCGCGTCGAGGAGCCGGCGTTCACCCCCGAGGATCGCATCGGCGCCCTCGAGCTGCAGAACCTGTCGGTGCACGACAATCGCGCGCTCATCCTGCACCACATCGAGGCCGCGCGGCGGCTCGAGCGGGAGGAGCCGCGGCTCGGCCATCTCCTCGGCGAAGAGGCCGATCCCGAGGTCGGGTGAGCCGCGCGGAGGCGACGGCGACCGGCGACCTCGCGGCGGCGGGGCCGATTGCGGCACGCGAGGCGCGCGACTAACCTCCGCGCATGACGCGGTTCGTTGGTGGAGGGGCGCTCGCCTCGTGTCTCGCGCTCGTCGGAGGCCTGGTCGGCGCGGCGTGCGGCGGCTCGGGCGCGGGCGGCGCCGGGGGCGCGTCGACGTCGGCCTCCGGGGTCACGGCGAGCGTGAGCGCGTCGGCGAACGCGACCGCTTCGTCCACGGCGTCGGGCGCAGGCGGGCTCCCCGACTACGTGCCGACCCCGGCGGACATCGGGTTCCAGGCCGTCACGAAGCTCCCGAGCGGCGAGCAGATCCTCCTCAACGACTGGAACAGCGCGCCGAACAGCGTCTGGTCGATGAAGCCCGACGGCGGCGGCCTCGTCGAGATCTTCCGCGCGTACCGCGTCTGGTCGATGGGCGTCTCGCACGCCGCCGACACGATCGCGTTCGCGTGCGGCGATCCGAACCAGAAGGCGCACTTCGGCATCGACATCGGCGACGCGATTCAGCACACGTTCGCGTACGACGTCGCGACCGAGACCGCGCGGCTGCTCGCGCACGGCAACATCAACGACGAGTGCCACACGTTCTCTCCGGACGACAAGACCCTCTACGTCTGCCGTCGCTACGACTTCGACGCGATGGGCAACTCGAAGAACTATCGCATCGGCGCGATCGACGTGGCGACGACCGCGTTCGCGTGGATCCTCCCGGAGAGCGCGAACACGGCGACCCTCTACCCGGCGCCGACGAAGGACGGCCTCGATTTGCTCTACACCGACGTCCCGGTGCCGAGCGGTGACAGGACGATCGTCAAACGATCCCTCGGTTCGAGCCAAGAGAGCGCGCTGAAGAGCCAAGCGAGCGCGCCTGTGATCTCGCCCGACGGCGCGCGCTACCTCTTCGCCGACTACTCTTCGAGCGGGATGGGCACGCTCCACGCGGCGAACCTCGACGGCTCGGGTGACGTCCTCGTGCGCGACCTGAAGGGGACGACGTCGTTCCGATACTCGCCCGACGGCGCCCGCGTCGCGTACCTCGTCTTCGACAACGCCAAGAGCTGCTCTCACGTCGAGGTCGTCAAGGCCGACGGATCCGAGGCGTCGGCGCCCACGCGCATCTACGATTGCGGCACGTCCGGCAGGTTCATCACCGACATCGCCTGGATCGTCGCGCCGTGACGACGGCGTCGGACAGCCGGGGACGCGAGGCTCCGTCGTCGTGGCGCGACGAAGACGACGCGCTCCTCGAGCGCCTCGAGGACGAGGTCCTCGTCGCCGAGCTCTGGGCGCGTCAGGCGCCGAAGGGCGCGGCCAAGCTCCCCGTCCGCGCAGCGGGGCTCGTCCGCGAGCTGCGCGCTCTGCCGGGAGGTCGCGAGGCCGTCGCGCGCGCCGCGGAGGGGGACGTCGCGCAGCTCTTCCCGCTCTTGCTCGTCGAAGGGCTGTCTTCGCGCTCGCCCCTCTTCGTCCACCAGCTCGCCGTGTACTTCGACCGCCTCGCGTCGGCGCTCACCGTGGAGCTCGAGCGCGCGTCGGCCGGCGGGTCGTCGCCGCCGCGAGACGAGCTCTGCTTCGCGCACGTGCGGAGCGTCGCCGCGTACCTCGCGCTCCGGGAGGAGAAAGCCTACCTCGCCGCCGCCGCGCGCCGGATCGTCGGCGCGTCCTTGTCCGCGACGGAGACCGAGGCCGCGGCGCTCACGATCGCCGACGCCTGCCTCGAGGATCTCGGCAAGTCGGCCAGGGCGGGCGCGCGCTCGGTCACGCCCGCCGCGGCGGTCGCGCTCGCGGTGCTCTCGCGCGTCGACGAGTCGTGTCGCATCGCGGGCGCCGACGCGAAGAGCCGGACGCGGGCCGTGCGCCGCGCCGAGTCGATCCGCGCGCTCGCGATCGACGACGCGCTCGTTCCCGTGCTCGACGGCCTCGCGGAGGCCAAGCTCCGAGAGGACGGCGAACGCCTCTACGCCGGCCTCTTCGACCACGTGCGGCGCGTGTGGGAGTGGGCCGGCGGGGACGAGGCGGTCGAGCGCTTCGCCGTCGACGAGGTCTCCAACGTGGCGTGGACCATCTACCGCACGTCGCGCTGGGACGCGCTGCGCGCGCTGCTCGCGCCATGCCTGCCGCTCTACGACAACCTCGCGCTCCGGATCGAGCGCGATCCGAAGCGTCACCTCGCGTACGCCGCGAAGTGCGCTCAGATCTTCGTCTTCCGATCGGAGTGCGAGACCGACCGCGTGAGGGAGTGGGCGTTCGCGGAGCGCGCGCTCGGGCTCTGTCCTTCCCACAGAAACGGCCGGCTCGTCATGGCGCACCTCTGCTGCGACGCCGCCGTGCGCAGGCTCGGCGCGACGTTCCTCCCGCCGGCGACGGAGGTGGACCGCGCCAAGCGAGAGATCGCGCGCGCCGAGGAGCTCTTCCCGCAGTCGAAGCGGCTGCCCGAGGCGCGCGCGAAGCTGAAGGAGATCGTCGAGCGCGCCGGGGGAGTGTACACGCCGTGAAGAACCCCTTCGACGAGCTCGAGCTCTCGCCCCTCGCGTCGATCGACGAGATCACGAGCGAGCTGCGTGACCGCGCGGAGGACGCCGGCGACGACGAGAAGAAGGTGCTTCGCGCCGCGTGGGAGGAGCTCACGATGCACCCGCGAGCCCGCCTCGCGCTCGCGCTCACGACGTTCCCCGACGGCGGCGCCGCGCCGCCGAGGCCGCCGCCACGCCCGCCCGAGCCGCCGGTCGACGAGGTCACCCCCGGCCTCTTCGACCTCTTGCCGCGGCCGAGCGTCGAGGCCGCGCTCACCGGCAAGATCCCCGAACCGCGCGGCGCCTTGCCGCCCGTCGCCGAAGATCGGCTCGCCTTCGGGGACGCCATCGATCCGAACCGCAGGAGAGACAAGCCATGATCGTCGATCGCGCCGTGGGAATCGATCTGGGGACGACCAACTCGGAGGTGAGCCTGCTCGTCCCTTCGGAGCGCGAGATCTTGGTCTACCAGGATCGCTTCGGTCGCAAGACGGTGCCCTCGGCCGTCGCGTGGGATCCGGCGAAGGGCACGTTCCTCGTCGGGCGAGCGGCGCGGGCGCGTCGCGGGCGAGACCCCGGACCGGTCGAGTCGATCAAGCGGAGCATGGGTCAGGCGACGCGTGTGTCGTGTGGACCGCACGCGCTCACGCCCGAGGAGATCTCCGCCAAGATCCTCGCCGAGCTCCGCTCGAACATGGAGGGGTTCCTCGCCGAGAAGGCGGGCGACGGTGTCGCGATGCGCGTCACGCGCGCCGTGATCACGGTCCCCGCGTACTTCGACGCGCCGCAGGTCGAGGCGACGCGAAAGGCCGGAGAGCTCGCCGGGATCGACGTCATCGGGATCTTGCAGGAGCCGACCGCCGCAGCGATCTACCAGACGTGGAAGAACAAGGTCTCGGGCGGGAACTTCCTCGTCTACGACCTCGGCGGCGGCACGTTCGACGTGTCGGTCCTCCGCTGCGTCGGCGGCGAGTATCAGGTGCTCGCGATCGACGGCGACAACTACCTCGGCGGCGACGACTTCGATCGCCGCTACGCCGAGCACCTCCGCAAGGTGCTCGCTCAACGCGGCTACGCGCTCGATCTCGACGTGAAGGGTGACGCGGAGGATCGGCGGCGCTTCGAGCAGCTCGTGCACCTCGCCCAGGAGATCAAGGAGTCGCTCTCCACGACCGAGGTCCTCCACTTCTCGAAGCAGGATCTGTTCGAGGACAAGGAGGGCGAGAGCGTCTCGTTCGAGGCGGAGATCGCGCGCGGCGACTACGAGGCCGTGATCGCCGATCTCGTCGAGACCACGATCGCGTGCGCGATCCGCGCGCTCGAGCAGAGCAAGAAGACCGCGTCGATCGGCCTCGAGGACATCGACCACGTCGTGCTCGTCGGCGGCTCGACGCGTGTGCCGCTCGTGCGACGGCGCGTCACCGAGGCGCTCGCCGCCGCGAGCCGCGCGAAGGAGCCCCTCGCCGACGAGGTGGACGCGTGCGTGGCGCTCGGCGCGAGCGTGCACGCGGCGCAGATCGGCGGGCTGCGTCTCTTGGACCAGGGGACGCGCGTGCTCTTCAGCTCGCCGCTCGTCGCGGCGAAGGACTCGATCAAGCTGCGCCTCCGCGTCGAAGAGGCGCCGGCGCGCGCGCGCGACGTCGCCGTCGAGGAGGAGGGCGTGGCCCTCGCGACCGTCTCGCTCGGCGACGCCGGCGCCGAGCCCCTTCGCCTCGAGGTGAGCCCCCGCAAGGAGGGCGACGCCGAGGTGAGCCTCGTCTTCCGCGACGGCGACGGCGCGACCGTCGGCGCGCTGCCATTCGTCGTCTATCGGGGCGAGGTGCGCCCGCGCGCGAGCGCGCTCAGCCGCGCGAGCGTCATCGCGAAGGACATCGGCATCGAGGTCGTACGCGGCGGTCGACGCGATCGGCACGTGCTCATCCCGCGGGGCGCCGGGCTCCCGACCGAGACGAAGCACACGTTCTACACCGCCGATCAGAGCGGCGCCGTCGTGCTGCGGTTGCTCCAAGGTCGGATGCCGATCAAGACGCTCGCCGTCACCGTCTCTCGCGACCTGCCCGTCGGGACGCAGGTGGAGCTCACGCTGCAGTGCGACGAGGCGATGCGCGTCGAGGCGCGCGCCGTGGTCGCGGGTCAAGAGCTGTGGGCGCGGGTCGAGGCGCCCGAGCAGCTGCGCTTCGACGAGGATGGCGCCGTGGAGAAGCTGCTCTCGGACGCCGAGGCGCTGAAGCGCGGACTCTGGGGCCACCCGGCCGACATTTATCGCCGCGAGGCGGACTCGCTCGCCGCCGGCATTCGCGAGGTGGTCGCGACCGATCCGGCCAAGCTGAACGCCCTCTGCTCGAACCTCCGGCGGCTCGTCGACGAGTTCCAGGGCGACCCTGCGGACCCGTTGAAGCCTCCGCTGGACCACTTCGAGGCCGAGCTCGACGGATTGCGGCGCGTCGTCTATCGCGCCCAAGGGGTGCTCGTCGGCCTCGATCGCGACGCCTGGGAGGAGCGCATCCGCGAGCTCGAGGAGCGGGCGCACGCGGCGCACGCAGCGGTCGACGCGCCCGCGTGGCGACGCGCCTTCAACGAGGTGCAGGCGCTCTACGAGACCGCGGTGCAGGAGGAGTTCGCCGGGCGCAAGCTCGACGATCCCGCCTACATCGCTCAGCGCGTGCGGAGCCTCGGCTCGTACCGATCGCGCGTCGGCCGCTCGCTCGTCGACTTCGTCCCCTCGAACGCCGAGGAGGTGCAGAAGGTCCAGCTCGCGGAGCGCGAGCGGCTCGCGGCGCTCCTCCGAGACAAGGTCGACGCCGTCCTCGCGCGCATCGAGGCGGGAGAGCTGAAGGAGCCCGCCGACGTGCGACGAAGCATCGAGCAGTCGTTCGCGGAGCTCGAGCGGATCGAGAACGGCATCGAGCGCCTGCCCTCGCTCGGCCTCGTCACCGAGCGCGGCGGCGGAGGGCCGGCCGCGTGACGCTCGTCGCGAGGGATCCGTCGTGAGCTTCCTCGACGAGCTCGGCCTGAAGGCGGCGGAGCAGCTCGAGCTCTCGGTCGGGCCCTACGTGGCGCTCGCGTCTTACAAGCGCCTCTTCGCGGCGCCGCCGGCGCTGCGCGCGAAGGCCGTGTTCGCGGCCCTCCGGTGCGCGGTCGATCTCTCGGACGATCGAGAGACGCGCGAGCTCGCCTCGACGTGGTCGCTCGAGCGCGACGCGGAGCTCGCGCCGCGCGGCGCGGCGGATCCGCGGCTTTCGACGCCCTCGGCGCTCGTGGGCCGGCTGCTCTTCACGGGACGCCGGGGTCTCGGCGTCGAGCTCGCCCGCGCCGAGGTCGCGCGTCGCCCCAGCGCTCACGCACACTACGTCCTCGCGCGCGCCACGGACGAAGCGGCGGGGCCCGATCTCGATCAGTGGGCGCTCGTCGTCGCCGCCGCGAAGGCCGAGGGGGCTCAGGCGATCCTGACGCGCGGGGTCGCGCGCTGGCTCGAGCTCGTCCTCTGGTCGCCTTCGGCGCCGCGCATGTCGCGTCCGCTGCGCGAGGAGATCGTCGCCCACGCGCTGCTGCCGGATCTCGGTGACGCGGGGCCCGCGGAGCGGCTCGTGGTGCTGCGGGCGCGCTTGCTCGGCGCGAGCCGCTTCGCTCGCGCGAGCGCGCTCTCGGGGCTCGAGGAGCTCGCGCGCACCGGGCCTCCGAGCGTCCGTCTGGAGGCGGTGATCGCCTGCGCGCGTCACGTCGACGTCGCGGACGGTCGGCTCGATCCCATCGAGAGTGATCGCGTGCGCGCGGCGCTGAAGCACTGGCCCGTCGAGCGCGAGCGTGACGCGGCGATCGCGCGCCTCGACGCCGCCGTCGAGGTCTCCTCGCTCGCGAAGCGCGGGCGCCCGGGCCCCTCCGAGATCGACCGCGCGGCGAGCCTCGTCGCCGCGTCGGCGCCCGAGTCGGTGGCCCTCGTCAATCGCGTGCGCGCGATCGTGGGAGGGGGCACGGCCGCTGGCGTGGAGCCCGTCGTGGGCGGACCCCCGAGCGCGCGGCTCTCGGCGCTCGGTCTCGACGTCGTCGTGGCGCTCTCGAAGGGGCTCGACGGCGAGGCGGCGCACGCGATCGTGAAGGCGACCGACGCCCTGCCGCCGATGGCCGCGATCCCGGGGCCGCTCTGGACCGGCGCGCGCATGGCGCTGCGCGCGAAGAGCGGCGAGACGCGCCGCGCCGCGGCCTCGTTCGTCGAACAGGCCCTCCTGCGGAGCGCGAGCGGGCCGCCCTTCGGTCTCTCGTCGCTCGCGGCCGATCTCGCGCGCGCGGGGGCGCCCGCGGTCGCGGCGATGGCGCTCCGTGAAGCCGTGCGCTGGAAGGAGCCCGGCGCCGCGCGAGCGCTCGCCGACGCAGAGCGCTCCCTCGCCTACGCGGCGCTCTCGCGCGGGGATCGGCGGCGCGCCCTCGAGCTCCTTCGCAACGCGAAGCGCCTCTACGCCGAAGCCTCGTAGCCCGCGCCGGCGCGCGCGCTCCCCAGCGTGGAGCGCGCTGCGCGCTGCGCTCAAGCGTTGTTCGAGCGCACCTCGACGTCGAGGTTCTCCTTCGCGCCCACGTCGTCGAGCACCGATCGAACGCGCGCGAGCGACGTGGACCCCGGCACCTCCGCCTGCACCTCGATGCGGAACAGCGTCGCTCCGGTGAACGGCGCGTTCCATTGGGTCGTCTCGAGCGACACGATGTTCGCGCCGAGGCCGTGGAGCGCTGCCGCGATCGCGCGCACGATGCCCTCTCGATCGAACGACTCGACGCTGACGGAGAACCCGCGGAGCTCGCCCTTGCGGTGCTCCTCCGGGCTGCGCGTGCGCCGGCACATGATGCGCGTCCCCGTGTTTCGCTCGAGGTCCGGTAGCTCCCGCTCCACGCGGTGGATCGCCGCCTCGTCCCCGGACAAGAGCACCATGATGCCGAACTCGGCGCCGAAGATCGCCATGCGGCTGTCGTCGACGTTCGCGCCTCGATCGGCGAGGAAGTCGGTCAGATCTTTCACGAGGCCGGGGCGATCGGCGCCCAGCGCGCAGAGGACGAGGTACTGACTCATGGTCGCGACGCTACCTTCGACCCGCGCCTCTCGCAATGAGGCACAGGCTCGATCCGGCGCCCTTCACGTGAGGAGCGCGAGCAGATCCTCGCGGGTGATCGCGGCCGCGCCGCCGGCCTCGCCGAGCGCCGTGGCGGCGACGGCGCGCTTGCGCTCTTGGAGCGCGAGGATGCCCTCCTCGACCGTGTCCTTGCTCACGAGGCGGTAGATCATGACGGGCTTGTCCTGACCGATGCGGTGAGCGCGATCGGCGGCTTGGTCCTCCGCGGCGGGGTTCCACCACGGATCGAGCAGGAAGACGTGGTCGGCCGCCGTGAGGTTCAGGCCCACGCCGCCCGCCTTGAGTGAGAGGAGCAGGACTGGCGGCCCCGACTCCGACTGGAACTCGTTCACCACCGCGGCGCGATCGCGTGTCGAGCCGTCGAGCCTGCCGAAGCGGATCCCCGCTTGGTCGAGGTGCGGCTCGACCTTGTCGAGCAGGCTCGTCCACTGCGAGAAGACGAGCGCGCGGTGTCCTTCGGCGACGAGCTCCTCGAGGGCGTCTCGGAGCCGCTCGACCTTCGACGACGTCTCCGCGCTCTGCCCAGGCACGAGCGCCGGGTGACACGCCGCCTGCCGCAGCCGCAAGAGCGCTTCGAGCGCCGCGAGCACGCTGCCGCCTTGGGAGAGCTTCTCGACGATCTCCTTGCGCGTCGCTGCGCGTACTGCGTCGTAGACAGCGCGCTCCTCGGCCTCGAGCTCGCAGAGGAGCACCGCCTCCGTGCGCGGCGGCAGCTCGGGCAGCACATCCCGCTTCGTTCGTCGCAGCACGAACGGGCGAATCCTCGCGCGGAGCGCCGCGGCGACCGTGGCCTCGCCGGCCTCGATGGGGCGGGTGTAGCGGTCGTCGAAGTGATCGCGCGAGCCGAGCAGGCCCGGGTTGGCGAAGCGCATCAGGCTCCACAGCTCGTCGAGCCGGTTCTCCACCGGCGTCCCCGAGAGCGCGATCCGGAAGCGCGCGTCGAGGCGAAACGCAGCGCGCGCCACCTGGCTGTCGGGGTTCTTGATGGCCTGTGCTTCGTCGAGGATCACGACGTCCCACTTCCGACCCGCGAGGATCTCCACGTCGAGGCGCAAGAGCCCGTACGTCGTGAGCACGACGTCGGCGTCGTCGAGGGCGCGCTTCGTCCCGCCGTAGTGCGACACCCGAAGGCTCGGTCGGAAGCGGCGGATCTCCGCCGCCCAGTTGTAGACCACGCTCTTCGGGCACACGACGAGCGTCTTGCCCCGGACGACCGCGAGCGCTTGGAGGGTCTTGCCGAGCCCCATGTCGTCCGCGAGGAGCGCGCCGAGCTCCGCGTCGCGCAGGAACGCGAGCCAGCTCACGCCGCGCTCTTGGTAGGGGCGCAGCTCGACCGTGAGATCGGTCGGGAGCTCGGCCTCCGCGATGCCCTCGAAGCCCGCGACGAGCGGCGTGAGCTTGTCGACCACCACGGGCCGCGGCGCGCCGAGCGCGTCGCACAGCTCCGCGACGATCGGCATCAGGGTGCGCGGGACCCGCTCGAGCTCGGCCTTCGCCGCCACGATGTCGGCGACCTTGCTCCCGTGCTTCGCGAGGAACCCCTCCGGCAGGCGCGCGAAGCCCCCGCCCTCGAGTGGCACGATCCCGAGGCCCTCGCGCTTCGCGAGCATCACGGCGGCGGCGCTCGCGCGCCTCTTCCCTCCCGCCTCGCGCGGACCGTCCTCCTCGTCCTCCGGCAGCTCGAACCAGAGCTCGACGTCCTCTCCGCGCACGTCGAGCCGTGGGACGAGCTCCTGCGAGACCTCGCGCAGCTCCTCCGGGTCGCTCCCGTCCGCCGTGAAGCGCTCGAGCCTCTCGACGAAGCGCGCCGCTTCCCGACCTTCGAACGCCACGCGCCGGCCCGGCACCATCGACAGCTCGTCTCGGAGCCGCGTGAGGAGAGACTTCTCCCGCGCCTCGTCGCGCACGGGCGCCGGCCCGCCCCGCTTGGTGAGCAGCGTGAGCCGGCCTGCGTCGACGCGCGCGACCGCCGGATCGCCGTACACGAGCAGGGGCTGCGCGAAGAGCGTGTGACCCTGGATCGCCAGATCGACCTGGATGCGCGGCACGAGCGCCTTGTTCGGCTTCGGCAGGCGCTTCGTCTCGACCGACACGGTCATCTTCTTCGAGAGGGCGGGGAGGATCTCGCTCACGAGCTCTGCGAGCCGCTCGCGCGGGAACACCCGCCGCTCCGGGAGCCGCTCGAAGCGGAGCCCGTACTCCTGCGTCAGCGCGAGCGGGACGAGCACGCCACCCGCGAGCGCGACGCCCATCGCCACCACCTCCGTGATCGATCGATGCGCGCCCACGACGAGCTCGACGCCGCCGCGCTCCCCGTCGCTCACGCGCGCCTCCGGTCCGACGAGCTCGCCCGAGGTGGTCACCGGCCGTCCCCGGAACGTCACGTCCTTCGCCGACGAGAGCGCCTCGAGCACGCGCGGGATCTCGCTGAACGACACGTCCCCTCGGAGGCGCCGCCCCATCACACGGTCCACCGTGAGATCGTCGTGCGTGGGCTCGATCCGCGGCTCCGTGACGCCCCTCGCCACGCGATCCGCGAGCGACAGATCGAGCTTCTTCTCGGCGCCGTCAGGCGTCACGATCACGCGATCGAGACGGAGCGCCGTGTGCTCCACGTCGAACACGTAGCGCAGGTGCCCGATCTGCCCCTCCGCGGCCCTCGGCGCCTCCTCGGTGGCGGCCGGCGCGCCGAGGGGCGCCTCCTGCCCGCGGGCCTCGACGATCGCGACCGCGACGACGTGCGCGCAGGGCGAGACCTTCGACCCGCAGTCACAGTCCCACTCCTCGTCGTCCGGATAGAGGATCACCGTGGGGGCGATGGCGCGCCCACGCTCACGCACGCGCCCGGTGATCTCGTTCGGTTTGACGACGAGGCCGCTCACGCAGCCCTCGCGCGCGAGCTTCACCCCCTGCGACCACAAGGCCGAGGGGCACACTTTCCGAAGGGTCGAGAGGAGCTCTTCCGACATCGCCGACCGGTCGCGCGCGCGCCCCCGTCCCGAAGGCGCGTCGGAGAGGTATACCCGTTCAGCCGACGCCCGCGAAGACCGTGGCTGGTTTCGACGCCGGGTCGGCTATCATCGCCAGCATGTCGACGGCGGAAGCTCCCGTGACCTTCGCGATCATCTCCAGCGCCCCCGCGGCGAGCGCGCTCCTCGAGACCTTGTGCGACGAGATCGTCAAGCGCACCTCGAAGGCCATCAAGCCGATCGTGCTGCGCTCCTACGACAAGCTCGTCACGCGCATGAGGGACGGCGACGTGCAGGTCGCGTGGGCGCCGCCGCTCGTCGCGATCGAGCTCGAGCGCGAGACCAAGGCTCAGATCCGCCTCTGCTCGCGGCGCGCAGGGCGCGTCGAGTACATGAGCGCCCTCTTCGTCGCGAGCGGCTCGGACATCCGGACGATCGCCGACTTGAAGGGCAAGCGCGCGGCCTGGGTCGCGAAGGAGAGCTCCGCGGGCTACGTCATCCCGCGGCTGAAGCTCGCCGCCGAGGGGCTCGACCCCGACAAGCTCTTCGCCGAAGAGGCGTTTCGGCGCACGCACGAGGCGGTGATCCGCGGCGTCCTCAAAGGCGAAGCGGACGTGGGCGCGACGTACGCCTCGTTCGAGCCGGGGAGTGACGTGCCGGTGAGCTCCGGCTGGGCCGAGGCCGGCTTCTCGAACGACGAGGTGCGCATCCTCGTCACCGCAGGCCCCATCCCGAGCGACGTCATCGCGATGTCGTCGAGCCTGCCCGAGGAGACCGCCACGGCCATCTCGGACGCGCTGAAGGATCTGGGCGCCCCGGTGAAGACGCTCCTCAACGCGGACGCGTTCGAGACGCCGCAAAATGGTCATTTCGACGCGCTCCGCGCGCTCGTCGCGAGCGCGAAGCAGCACGCCACCGGCTGAGCCCGTTCGCCGCGAACCACCCTGTTTCCGCCTTTCGGCGCCGCGCGATCCGCGTATCCTCCGCGCATGATCACCCTCCCGAAAGAGGCCTTCCTCGCACTCGCCGCCCTCGGCTGGGCCGACGGCAGCATGAGAAAGAACGAGCGCTCCGGCCTCGCCCGCGCCGCCAAGGAGTGTGGGCTCGCTGGCGACGATCTCGCCGCCGTCGAAGCCGCGCTCGAGACGGAGACGAAGCTCACCGAGTTCGTCCCCGGCGACATGACCGAGTGGCAGCGCCTCCTCACCTACGCGCTCGGCGTCTGGCTCACGCGCCTCGACGGCATCCAGAGCTCCGACGAGCACAGCTCGCTCGCCGACCTCGCGAAGCGGCTCGATCTCTCGAAGCCCATCTGCGAGCGCGCGTCGGCCGCGGCCCTCGACGTCGCGGTGCTCCCGCAAGGTGGGCGGCCCGAGACGTTCGACTTCGTGAAGCTGGCGGAGCGTCTCAAGGAGAAGCTCCCGCAGTACGCGAAGTAGACCTCGTCAGCGCGCGCGCACCTCGGGGGGCAGGACGCGGAACGCCGGGGTGAAGGCGAGCTTCCCGTCCGCGTCGATCACGCGAGCCCGCACGTACGCCTCGTCTCCCCGGAGCACGTACGAGGCGGGCTCGTGCGCGTCGGGCCGCGCGACGGCGAGGACCTTCCCTTCGGCGCCGACGAACTCGACGGTCGCCCCCATCGCCTCCGGCCAGATCCGCATCACGTCCCCGTCGACCGACAGCCGGTCGAGCTCGGCGCCGTTCGACGCGTAGAGCTCACCAGCGCGGATCTTGTCGCAGAGGAGCGCCGGATCAGGCCGATCGGCGAACACCTGCACCCAGGCGCGACCCGGGCGAGCCGCCTTCTTTCCGGTCACGTGGGGCCTGAAATGATGCGCGTCGTCCACCCCCGCCGGGGCGAGGTCGACGCCCGCGTCGAGCGCCTTCACCCAGAGCGCCTCGTGCGACGGGCGCCCGTCCGTTCCGAGCGTGTAGACGTAGGGGTGGCCGCTCCAGACCTCGAGCAACGAGGCGCCGTGGGTGCCCACGACGTCGTCTGCGGTGAGCCCCAGATCGAAGTTCGGGTGGTTCACGAGCGCGACGCCGCCCTGCTTGCCGATCTCGCTCGTCGCGTGGTCGAGCGCGTGCCTCGCGGTGTCGAACGCGCCGCCTTGGATCACGCTCTTCACGCACAGGCCGTTGACGTGCACCTGCCGGCCGGCGCCGCTCATGGTGATCTCCTCGCCGGCCATGATCCGGAAGTCGGGGCGCTCGAGGTGGGCGTACGGCTTCGGATCGACGATCGTGTTGTGATCCGTCAATGCAACGAAGTTGTATCCGTTGTCTCGATACCAGAGAAACACGTCCACCGGAGGCACGTCGCCGTCCGACACGTTCGAGTGCGTGTGGAGGTTTCCCTTCTGGAAGTCGCTGACGTCGAGGTGCTTCGCGAAGCGCGCCGGCAGCGGCTCTTCGCGCGGGGCCGCGGGCGGATCGCGCCGGGGCCGCGCCTCGCCGAGCACGATGAGGCCCACGAACGACACCGCCAAGAAGAGGCCGAGGCCGACGAACCTCCGAACCCCTCCTCGCGCGCCGATGGTCGTTTCCGACGAGCCACTCATTCGAGCCGACACCCTCTTGAGGCTAGCGCCGCGGACCGAGGCAGGCCAAGGTCGTGCGATGTCCGCCGCACGATGGCTCCCTTGGCTCGCGCCGCTCTGCGTCGCCTGCGGATCCGAGCACGCGCGCCTCTCGCCCGTCGCCTCGACGGAGACGAGCACCTCGATCGGAGAGGCCCCGTCGACCCGAGCGCCCGGGAGGGCCTCGGTCGGCGCGTCGAGCGCCCCCTCGGCGGCGCCCTCCTCGAGCGCTCCGTCGAGCCTCGCCAGCTCGAAGGCCCCCGACCGAGGTGGCCCCCCGCGCGCGTTCGACATGCACTGCGACACGCCGTATCAGGTTCGCACGAAGGGGCGCAGCCTCGCGCTCGACTCGGGTCACATCACCCCCGATACGCTCCGCCGCGGGCACGTGGGCGGGGTCTTCTTCGCGATCTACCTCTCCGACAAGCTCCACGACGGGCACCCCACGATCGCCGATGCGGATCTCGTGTACGAGACCATCGACGACATCGTCGCCCACCACCAGGACATCCTCTGGCCCGCCGAGAAGGGCCCGACGCCCGACGGCATGGTCACCGCCTTCGCGTCGATCGAGGGCGCGGGCGCGTTCGCCGAGGACATCACGCAGATCGACCGCTTCATCGCGCGCGGGGTGCGCTTCGTCGGCCTCGTCCACATGAAGAACGACGCGCTCTCTTCTTCGGCGACCGACAAGCACACCGACGGGCTCACGGAGCTCGGAAAGAAGTTCGCCCGCCGCGTGTACGACAAGGGCGCGCTCGTCGACGTCTCGCACATGAGCGACGAGGGCTTCTGGGACGTCGCCGGCATCGCGAAGGAGGTGGGCGCGCCGATCGTCGCGACGCACTCGGACGCGCGCGCCCTCGCCGATCACCCGCGCAACCTCACCGACGAAGAGCTCGCCGCGATCGGCGCGAGCGGCGGCGTCGTCGGCGTGAACTTCTACGGCGGCTACTTGAAGGTCGGCGGCGAGGCGACGCTCGCGGACGCCGTGGCGCAGGCGATGTACATGGTGAAGGTGGCGGGGATCGACCACGTCGGCATCGGGTCGGACTTCGACGGGAGCACCCCGCCGACCGATCTCGCCGACGCCTCGTACTATCCGGCGTTCGCGCGCGGCCTCGCGCAGGCGGGCCTGTCGGACGCCGACATCCGCAAGGTGTTCAGCGAGAACGTGAAGCGCGTGCTCGCGTGGCGCGAGCACCGAGGCGAGCCGAAGGGCGATCCGCGCTGACGGCGGAGCCGCGCCGCTCGGAGCCGCACCGCTCGCGGCGCGCGCGCGATCAGGCCTCTGGCGGCGCGAGCGCGAGCTTGTTCTTGGCCATCTTGGCGATCTTCGCGCGGCCCCCTTCGGACGCGACGACGCGGAGGAGCTCGGCGCCGAGCGGGTGACGCTCCTCGGCGAAGTGGAACCCGACGTAGTAGAGGTGGTCGAGCTCGAGCGCCTTGTCCTTCTTCATCGCCGCGACCACGTTGAAGCCGCGATCGGCGAGGGACTCGATGAGCCCGAGCGCCTCGTCGCTCTTGCGTGAAGCGGGCATCGTGTCGCGCGGGCTCTCCCGCAGGCGCAGCGACGCGACCTTGTAGCGATCGTCGTCCGTGGCCTCGCTGCCCCGAGCGAGCAGGGCGAGCACCGTCTTCGCGCGGTCCTCCTTCTTCGCGCGCGTGAGCTTCGGGAGCATCTCGCGGAGGGCCGCGCCGAGCGCCTTCTCGTCGGCTTCGCGGGCGACGTCGACGTGCGCTTCCCAACCGACTCCGTCGGCGACGCGCTGCGCTGCGGCCTCGACGAGCTTCTTCTTCGCCGCCGCGCCGAGCTTGCCGATGAACGGCCGGAGCGCGATGCGCAGCGAGTTGGCGCGATCGGCGTCGGTCTCGGCGGCGAGCGCCGACGCGAGGGCCGGGCCGGCGTCGCCCTGCGGCGAGCCGCCCTCTCCGGCCCGAGCCTTGAGCGCGGCGACCGCCATCTCGCCTCGTCGACGATCCTGCTTCGCGATGATCTCGACGAGCGCCTTGGTCGCCTCGGGGCCGGGCTGTCGTCCGAGCTTCTCGATCGCGATGCGTGCGCGCTCGAGATCCGCGTGACCCGCGAGCCTCGCGATGCGTGACGCGTGCTTGCCGGGCAGCTCGACGGCCGCGAGCCCCATGAGCGCTGCCTGCGCGATCAGGCGATCCGGGCTCTCGGCCGCCTGCACCATCGCGTCGATGATCTCGGCGGCGCGCGCCTCCTCGGAGAGCGCGAAGCGGAGCGCGATGAGGGCCTCCTGCCGGACGGCGAACGGCGTCTTGTCGTCGTTCGCGAACGAGAGGAGCAGGTCGGTCGCCTTCGGATCCTCGAGCGGCCCGAGGATCTTCACCGCGGTCGCGAGCGGGATCGGCGAGGGGGGCGGCGCCTTGCGCATGCGCTCGATGATCTTCGTGACCTCGCTCAGCCAGAGTCGGCGGGTCTTCGCGTCCGCGTTCTTCACGCGCTGACGTACGTCGGCGGCGACCGCCCGCGCGACCTCGGGCTCGGTGCTCTCGAGCCCCGCGAGCAGCGTGCTCACCGCGTCCTTCGACCCACCGAAGCGAGCGAGCACCGCGTCGAGGGCCTTGCGCTCGTCGCCGTGCGTCTGCCCGAGCCGCTCCCGCACCTTCGGGACGATCTCCTCACCGCACGCCACGAGCGCCTCCACGGCGTCGCTCCGCACGTCGGCGTCCTTCGAAGCGAGCAGCGGGAGCACCGCCGGCACACACTTCGAAGGCCCCGTCCGCGCGAGCGCGACGAGCGCCGGCCGCTGCAGCGCGGGCGCGCCGGACTCGAGCATCGCGGTGAGTCCCTTGAGGACGTCGGGTCCCTTCGCGCGGAGCTCGCCGAGCACGATGGCCGCGGCGATGCGGCGATCGGCGCCTTCGTGGCTCAAGAGCTTCACGACCTGATCGAGCGTGCGATCCCCCATGGCGCACGGAGTGTACCAGGGCCTCGCCCGAGCGCGCCGCCTACTTCTTCGGCCCCTCGACGTTCGCGAGGGCGGCCTCGAGCTCGGCGCGCTGCACGAGCCCCACGTGGCGGTACCGTTCTCGGCCGAGCTTGTCGAGGATCAGGACCGTCGGGATCTGGTTCATGCCGGCGAAGGGGCCTTCGCCGCGGATCGTTTCTTCGCTCGCCATGCAGAGCGGGTAGGGGAGCTTGAGCGCGCTGGCGAACGCGTCGACGAGCGGCTTGTTGTCGAGCGGCTCGAGCACCAGGGCGACGACGTTGATGCGAGGGACGTGGTCGCGCGCGGCCTCGAGCAGGAAGCGAGTCTCCGCCTGCGACGCGGCGTCGTACGTCGCGATGGAGGCGACGATGGTGATCCTGCCGCGCGTGGTGCCGCTCGACACCTCCTTGCCTTCGATGTCGGCGAGCGAGAACGTCACCTCCTTCGCGGCGTCGGGTGGGCTCTCGATCACCGTCGGCATCGGCTTCGGCGCGGCCGGCCCAGGGCTCGCACCGCACGCCGTGAGCGCCGCCGCGCCGAGCGCGAGGAGGCCGCGCGAGGCGGCGCCCACCCCGCCCCGCTCGCTTCGCGCCCTCGCGCTCGCGCGCTCACGCACCCGCATCGTTCTCGAGCCGAGCGTCGAAGAGGTCGGCGAAGAGAGCGATGGTCCCGGGGATCTCGTCGCCGCGCCGCCGCTGCGCGAGGATCGCCAGGGCGAGCTCTTCGACGACGAGCTTCAGCGGCGTCGGCTCCAGCGCCACGCCGTCCACCGACACCCCCGCGTCGGGCGCGTCGGACGAGCCCCGGAGCGGATCGTACTTCACCCAATGAAAGCCCGTGTGCGGCGAGTAGCGGCACGACAGGACCTGCACGAAGTCCATGTAGAGCGGCGCGATCAACACGGCGATGCGCGATCGATCGGCGTGGATGCCGCGCATCGCGCGCGTCGTGCTGCGCGAGACGGGAGGCGCGTCCTCCGCCATCGCCTCTCGGATCCTCTTCAGGCGCGCGCTCTCGGTCTCCACCGAGAGGAGCGGCGCGTAGAGCGCGACGCGAGGCACGCCGAGCTTCGGGCCGTCCTCCTCGAGCGCGTCGAGCCACGCGTCGCGCCCCTCGGGCGCGAGCTCGCCGTAGACGTGCGCCGCAGCGAGCGCGGCCTCCGCGTCCGTCGCGAGCGCGCTGAGCCACTGCCGCCACGCCGCGAGGATCCGCGGCTCCACGGCGGAAGCGCTCGTGTCTCGGACCCCGGGCTTCGGGTCTTGGGGCGTGTCGCTCACTTGGGCCTCAGACTCCGTGCGCGCTCGTGAGGGGCACACCGACGTGCGACGCCGCGTCGTGCGGGGGATTCTCGTCGACGGGACCCTCGAGGGCGGGCCCCTCCGCGATCGAGACCCCGTCTCTCGCCAAGTCGTGGAGGATGCTGGAGAGCTCGGCCGCGCGTGACGCCGGGGTCGCGATCGAGAGCTCGCCGCCTCGAACGGCGAACACGGCGGCGACGCCCTCGCTCGCCTCGAGCACGCCCTTCACGAAGACCACCTCGTGCGCGGGCACGACGATCCGCTGCGTCACCATCCCGGCGCACGCGCGATCGAGCGCGATCGGCGTGCGGGGCCTCGGTAGCGTCCGCCCTCTTCGCCGGGCTCCGCGCCCGATCGTCGGGAGCTGAGCACCTTCGGCTTCGTCATGCGGGCGCGACATCGAGCTAGCTACCTAAGCACCGCTTCGCGCGGAGATCCAGAGGGCACACGAGAGATCGATCGCGCATCGTCGCCTTTCGCGCGAACGCACCGCGCGCTCGCCCCGAGGGCGCGGAGTCACTACATTGTGTCGACGCATGCGTGACGAACCCTCGCTCGAATTCGCTTGCTCGCCCGCGCGATCCGCGCACGCGCCCGACGCGTCACCGAAGGGCGCGGCGCCGAGGAGCGACCTCGACGACGAGCTCGAGATCGACGGCGAGCTCCCGCCTCACGACGACGCTCCGCGCACCGAGGATCGCGCCGAGGGACCGCGCGGCGAGCCCGATGAGGGCGGCGATCGCGACCTCGACGACGAGGAGCCCGGCGGCCTCGACGCGTCCGTCTCCGACGACCTACCGATCGGAGAAGCGGCGATCGTCGACGACGCCCGCGGCGAGGAGCACGGCGACGCGGCCGGCCTCGACGTGCCCTACGACGCGACCGCCGACCTCGCGCACTTCGAGGACGGACCGCTGCGCGACGAGGAGCGCGGCTTCGCCGACGAGTTCCACGGCGTCGAAGACGATCCGAGGACCTCGGCGGACGATGGCGGCGCGGAGGGCACGAGCGAAGACATCGGCGCCGAGGTCGACGAGAGCGCGCTGCCAGAGCTCGACGCGGACGACGGAGGGACGTTCGACCTCGGCGACTTCATGCGTGAGCTCCGGGCCGAGGGGCTCGGGCACGAGGCCAGCGGTGAGCGCTGGGTCGTGTACGAAGGTTGGGGCGCGCCGGTCCCGTGCGCCGCGCTCGTCGTCGATCACGGCAGGGTGCTCGCCGCCGGCGCGGAGCTCTGCGTGATCGACCCTGCGCAGCACGCGGCGCGCCGACACGGCCTGCCCCGCCGCGCGACGGCGATCGCCGCGTCCCCCGCGGGGGCCGTCGTCGGGACGAGCCGCGGCGTGATCCTCGCGACCTCGGCGGCGGGCGCGGCTCCCGCGATCATGTCGTTGCTCGAGACCGAGCGACCCGTGCGCGCGCTCGCCGTCTTCTCCGGCCGGACGTGGGCGCTGGTCGGCGAGGAGCTCTGGCAGGTCGCGTCCCCGCCTGCTCCGGCGGTCGTCGCGCGCAACGCCGTGGTCGCTCTCGTCCAAGCGACGGGCGCGATCCTCGGCGTCTCACGGCGCGGAGAGACGACGATCGAGCGCTTTCGCGGCGACGACGGCGACTGGGAGGTGCTGCCGATCCCCGAAGGCGCGAGGAGGCTCGTCTCGACGACGGAGCCCAAGGCGATCGCGGTCTGCGGCGCCTCGTCGACCTTCGCCCTCGCGACCTCGTCGGAGGTGTTCGTGTCGCGTGAGGGCGGCGCGCGGACGACCGAGATCGACCTCGACGACGTCCTCGCGCTCGCGTTCGCCGGCAGCGACGCCTCGTCGAAGCTCCTCGTCGCGGCCCGCAAGGGCGAGGCGCTGATCGTCGTCTCGGTCGACGATCGAGGACGCACCGCGCTCGAGGGCGAGCTCGATCTCGGCTCGCTCGGTGATCCGGAGGATCCGGACGCTCGCGTCGCCATCGCGTGGGACGACACGCGTGAAGCCCTGTTCGTCGCGACCCCCCGCGGCCTCTTCGCCGTCGGACCGAAGCGCACCCACTGAGCGTCGGTCGGCTCAGCTCCGAACGAACTCGGCGTGCAGCGCGCGCTGGAGATCGCTGCTCGCCGCCGCGTCCACGACGGCAGTGATGCGCAGCGGCGTCGCGACGAGCGCGACGGCCGACACGCCCGCGCGCTCGAGGACGCCCGCGAAGCGCAAGAGCGGGCCGGCGTCGGCCGCGAGCCCGTCGCCCACCACGCTCACGGCCGCGACGCCCTTCGACAGCTGAGCGTCGGCGCCGAGCCCGCGCTCGAGCGCGACGATGGCGTTCTCCGGCGTCGGGACGTTGAGCAACGGCACGAGGAAGCTCGCGCCGCCGGCGCTGACCGCGAGATCCTTGAACGCGAGGCCCGCGCGCGAGAGCTCGCTCGCGAGGCGCTCGACGCTCGCGCCGCCCGTGCGGACGAACACGACCTTCGGCTCGCAGACGACCGCGCGTGCACCGACGACGTCGGGTCGCGCGCTCGGCCGCACGACCGTCTCGCGCCCGGCGTCGAACGTCGATCGCGCGTAGATCGTGATGCCCTTCTTGCGAGCCCACTCGACGGCCTGCGCGCAGACGACCTTCGCCCCGCACTCCGCCATCTCCTGCAGCAAGGCGTGGTCGAGCTCCGGCAGGTGTACGGCGTCGGGGACGACGCGTGGATCGGCCGAGTAGACGCCGTCCACGTCGCTGTAGATCTCGCAGCGATCTGCCTCGAGCGCCGCGGCGAGCGCGACGGCCGTCGTGTCGGAGCCGCCGCGCCCCAGCGTCGTGATCTCGCGCTTGTAGCTCATCCCCTGGTAGCCCGCGACGATGACGACCTTGCCGCGCGACAGCTCGTCCTCGATGCGGTGCGGGCGCACCTCGATGATGCGAGCGTCGAAGTGTCGGTCGTTCGTGAGGATCCCCGACTGCGAGCCCGTGAAGCTGATGGCGGCGCAGCCGCGCGCCTGGATCGCGATGGAGAGGAGCGACATGCTGACGCGCTCGCCCGTCGAGACCAGCATGTCGAGCTCGCGCCTCGCCGGCTCGACGCGACTCCCCTCTCGCTCCGCGGCGCTGTGCGCGAGCGCGATGAGGCCGTCGGTCGTCTTGCCCATCGCGCTGACGACGACGACGACGTCGGCGCCCTGCCGTTGCGTGGCGACCACGCGATCGGCGACGCGGCCGATCTTCTCGACGTCGGCGACCGACGAGCCTCCGAACTTCTGCACGACGATCGGGCGGCGCGGTGCGTTCGTCTCGGCGCTTTCAGTCGTGCTCACGCTCACGGGAGGCCTCCTCGACGTCGTCCGTCGACGGCGTGTCGCGACGACGATCCCCGAGGTCGCTAGCATGCGCGAGCGGACCGGGCCAACTCGCGTGCGTCACTCCTCGGCGTCACGCATGAGCTCGTAGAGCTCGGCCTCGCTCGAACGACCGTCGGATCTTGCCGAGGTCGCGAGCCTCGCGAGGACCTGGCGGCGCATCGGGAGGAGCTCCGCTCGTGCTTCGGGCGACCCCTCTTCGATGCGCGCGGAGAGCAGGGCGAGCAGCTCGAGATCTCGCCCGAGCAGCGTGAGCGCGCGCGCGAGCTCGAGCGCCACCGCGTGGTTGCTCGGGTCGGCGCGCAGCCTCGCGGTCAGCGCCTCCACGACGCTCTCGTCGATCTCCTCCGCGCCCTGCGGCGCCGCGTTCGTGGGCTCCTGTCCCCGTGGCGCCGCCGTCGGTGCGCCCTCCTCCATCGGGTCGCGCGTCGCCGCGCCCCTCGGTGGCGCGACCCGCGAGAGCCGTCGAAGCTCGCTCGCGATCGATGCGTCGCGAGGCGCGATGCGCAGCGCGAGCGCGAGGTCGCGGTGTGCGGCCTCGGCGTCGCCGAGCTCGTGCTCGTCGATCCGCGCGGCCTCCGCGAGCCACCGCGCGACACGTCCGCGCTCCTCTGGCGGCCCCGGGAGGACCTCGGCGGCTTCACGCAGCCTCGCGAGCGCGCGCGCCGATCCGGTGAGGTCCCCGAGCTCCGCGCGCCAACGCCCCTCGAGCAGCCTCGCCTCGAACGTCTCCCTCGCCTGCTGCGGTACGCGGAGGGCGCGCGCGACGGCGGCCGGGAGGTCGCGCGCGTGCTCCGCGAGCGACTTGGCGAGCTCGAGCTCGCACGCCGGAGAAGGCCTGCCGGTGCGCTCCGAGAGCGCCGAAGCGCGCGCGAAGAGATCGAGAGCGCGCGCGCTCTTGCCGAGATCGCGCAGCGCGCGCGCGAGCCCCAAGACGCCCTCCGCGCTCGACGGCGCGTACCGCAACGCTCGCTCGAAGCGTGACGCCGCCTCGCTCGCATACCCTCGCTCGGCGAACAGCGTCGCCGCGCGCAGCACCGCGGCGTGCTTCGCGACGGATCCGCTGGACGCCGCCTCGACGTGCTCCGCGTCACCCATCGCGCCACGGAGGTCTCCCGTGGCGAGGCGCGCTGCGAGGCGCTCCCACCGCGCCTCGAGGTGACCGGGCGCGCGCACCAAGGCGCCGTCGAGGGCCGCGAGGCGCGCGTCTCGGTCGTCCGTGACCCGAGCCGCGGCGAGCAGCGAGAGCGCCGCGAGCGGCCCGTAGGGCTCGTCCTCGGCCGCGCGCAGGAACGCGGCGTGCGCGCCCTCCCGATCCCCGGACGCGGCGAGCAGCTCGCCGCCAACCACGCCGGCCTCGATCGCCGGCATCGCCTCCACCACGGTGCCGAGCGCGGCCTCCGCGCGATCCCCCGCGGCGAGGTCGATCGCCGCGAGGCGCATCGAGATCTCCGGGTGCCGCGGCGCGCGCTCCAGCGCCGCGAGGTAGCCAGCGCGCGCGGCGTCGAGATCCCCGCCGAGCGCGAGGTCGTCCCATCGCTCGACGAGCTCCGCGAGCTCCAGCGCGCGCAGCGTGCGCCGCTCGAGGGCAGGCGGTGCGGCGCCCTCGGCGCCCAGGATCGTCAAGAGCCCGAGCGCCGACGGTCGGCCCAAGGCCATCTCCAGACCGCGCACGGAGGGGGCGCGGGCGCCCGCCTCGGGGAGCACGCGCCGCGCGAGCGCCCCCGCCGCGTCGGCGAGCACGACCGTCGCGCCTCGTCGCGCTCCGAGCGGCTTCGTCAGCGCGCCGAGCGCCTGGAGCGCGACCACGAACGCCGGCGCCCCGAGCCCGATCCCGCGCGGCGCGTCGAGCACGAGGCGCAGGTCGCCTCCCATCGGCGCGAGCAGCACGTCGAAGGCGAGCGCCGCCCCGGTCGCCGACACGCCGACGAGCACCCCGCCCTCGACGGGAGCCATGAGCACGTGCGGCGTGCCATCGCCGATCAATCCGCGTAGCTTCGGCGCCGCGAATCGCGCGAGCTCCTCGGTCTTGATCGTGACCGCAGCCCGCGACAGCGCGCCGCGGCGATGCCGGAACCGCGTCACGCCTCCCGTCAGGTCGACCGGGAAGCGGACGTCGGGGAGGATCACCGACAGGTCCGTGACCGTCAGCGGGCCGAGGGCGAGGGGACCATCGAGCTCGAGGGCGAGGTTCCCTCGTGCGAGCGCGAGGCGGAGGAGCGGCTTGTCGCTCGGGCGTCGCGCCGCGGGCGCGTCACGGGGGACCCGCGTCGGCGCGACGCGCGGGCCTCCCCTCTTCTCCCTTCGCGACCCGGCTTGCATGCCGCTCCCAGGCTACCAAGGGCCCTCCGGCGCGGCGAACTTCGCGACCAAGGCGGCGCGCCCGATCCCCGAAAACGCCGGAGGCGGCCTGCTCGGGCCGCCTCCTTCCGTTCCGCTTCGTGGCTCTGCACCCGGCGCCGTCGGACGCTTTGCCGTCGGACGCTTCGCCCGTCGGACCCGCTGCCCGCCCGACACGGACGCTCAAGAGCCCTTGGCGATCTTCTCCTTCATCTTCTCGACGAGCTTCGGGAAGCCGTCCTTCTTGTACACCTTCGTGAACTGCGCCTTGTAGCTGTCCACGAGGCTCACCTCCTCGGTGACGATGTCGACGATCTTGAACTTCCCGTCTCGCTGCAGCAGCTTGAAATCGATCTCGACCGGCTCGGAGCGCTTGTCGCTCTTGTCCTTCGCCTTGGTCTTCACGACCGCGCTGTTCGCGCTCGCGTCCTCGCCGACGTAGTCGATGTCGAACGCGATGGTCTTCTTCAGGTTGCGTTGGTAGGCCTGGCGCACGAGCTGCTTGAGGAGATCGGTGAACTGACCCTTCTCGGCGGCGCTCAGGTTCGCCCACTCGCCGCCCATCGAGGCCTCGGCGAGGGTCGCGTAGTCGAGCATCTCGTCGAAGATCGCGTCGATCTTCTTCTGGTCCGGCTTGTCGACCTTCAACAGGTCGAAGAGGGCGGTCTGCTTCGCCTTGACCGTGTCCGTCGCCGGGCCTGCCGCGGCTACCGCCGGGAACACGAGCAAGAAGATTGCGAGGCTCATCAGGACTGCAAGGACTCGACGCTTCACCTGGGACTCTCCTCGGCGCGTGATACGCGGAACTGGCTTCGACCTGCCCTCGAACTGGGTGCCCGTCGGGGGTTCCTTCGAGCTGAACTGACGGCTGTACGGGGAGGGCTATTCACTTCTCGTCGTCGCGTTGCTGCTCGCCTCCCGCGCGGGCACCTCTTTCCACACGGACCGGGATGGGGCAAGCACCCTGACCGTGCTTTCCCGTCGTGCGGCCGCTCTCGGCGTCGCGTTCGTGCTCGTCGCCGCGGCGGCCTTCGCGCTCGGCGCGCTCTGGTCGGGGCGCGCGGCCCCGCCCCACGCGGGCACGCGCGCATCTGCCGAGCGCGCCCCCGAAATCCGGCTGGACCCCGACAGCGTGAGCCTCCTGCCCGACGCCCGGCTCGAGCTTCGACTCGACGCAGGCGTCGCCCCGCCCGAGGTGCCGGTCACGAAGTCGCGAGGCTCTGCTTCGGGACCACCACCCTGAACGTCGCGCCCCCGGACGAGCTCTCCACCTCGATCGAGAAGCCGTGCTGATCGACGATGCGCTTGACGACGGCGAGCCCGACGCCCGTCCCGTGCGAGCGCGTCGTGAAGAACGCGTCGAACAGCCTCCCCTTCGCCTGCGCCGGGATGCCGGGCCCGTGGTCGTGCACCTCGAGCACGACGCGGTCGGGCCGCCTCTTCACCTCGACCGACACGACGTCGCCCGGCGCGCTCACCTGGACGGCGTTGCGCACGAGGTTCCAGACCACCTGGCGCAGCTGCGCCGCGTCGGCGCGGACGAGCGCCGGCTCACTGCCGCCGAAGTCGATGTCGACGTCTTGTCCGCGCCCGGAGCGCGCAGCGAGCGCGGACACCTCCTGCGCGAGCGCGGCCACGTCCACCGTCTCGATCTGGGGCTCGCGCGCCCTGGCGAGATCGAGCATGTCGCCGACGAGGTCGTTCAGCCGCGAGGTCTCTCGCTGCACGATCTCGCAGAGCAGCCGGTCTTCGTCCGACAGCGCGGAGCTCGTCCGCAAGAGCTCGATCGACCCCGCGATCGATCCGAGCGGGTTTCGGATCTCGTGCGCGAGGCCGGCCGCGAGCTTGCCGAGGAGCGCGAGCTGCTCGGCCTGCTCGGCGCGCGCCGTCGCCGCCGCGAGATCGCCGCCGGCGGCGCGCAGGCGCTCCGCCAGGTAGCCCGCGAGGATCGTGACCACCGCGAGCGCGAACAGGTTCGCGAACATGGGGTAGCCGATCTGCGACCACTCGAGCGCGTACGTGTCGGGCTGATCGGGCGGAGGCGCGAGGGCGCCGCTCACGAGGCACGCCGTCAGTGAGAGGTACGCGAGGGCAGCCGTGACGAACGCGGTGAGCGCGCCCTTCCGCCCAAGCACGATGGCGCCGGTGAGGCACGTCAGGCCGTAGAGAGAAATGCCTCCGCTCGTGACGCCGCCGGTGATGTACACGAACGACGTGCAGAGCAGCTGGTCGGTCACCAGCTGCGCGTAGCCGACGAGCTCGAGCCCGCGCCGCTTGCGGATGAGCCACGCGTAGACGCCCGACGCGGCGAAGCCCGCGGCCACCGTCAGGAACGCCACGAGCGACGAGAAGCCGCTCGGGCTCTGGCCGCGCAGGTAGAGCAGCGAGATGACGCCGAGGAAGAGCGTCACCACGCCGAGGCGGATCGCGGTGTGGCGGGTCAGTCGCCGCGCGATCTCGGTCGACGCCTCGCGCGAGCTCGTCGGGCGCGAGGCCCTCGCCGCGCGCGTCGCGTCGGGCCCTCCGCCTTCCGCCGGTGAGGCCGTCGACGGCTC